>NZ_CP118615.1:6335000-6635000 GCF_028993575.1 Micromonospora cathayae
CGGCACGACCTGGCGTACCGTCTGGTCGACCACGACCGCCGACGGCGGCACCGACGTGGTCGCCTTTCCCACCCAGACCGCCCGGTACGTCCGGATGCGCGGCCTGACCCGGGCCACCGGCTACGGCTTCTCGCTCTGGGAGATGGGGGTCTACCAGCACTGATCTCGGAGCGGGTCGCGGCCGGCACCCTCCCGTGCCGGCCGCGACCCTGTTCCGTGTGTCGTCAGGCCAGGGAGATCTGGTCCCCCTGGACGACGATCTCCTTGGCCGGCAGGGGCTTCGTCGCCGGCCCCGACTTCACCGAGCCGTCCTCGATGGAGAACTTGCTGTTGTGGCAGGTGCAGTTGATCGTGCCGCCATCGACGTTGGAGACCGGGCAGCGCTGGTGGGTGCAGATCGGGCTGAACCCCTTGAACACCCCGGCGGTCGGCTGGGTGACCACCACGCCCTTGCTGGCGAAGATCACCCCACCGCCGACCGGGACCTCGGCGGTGCCGACGATCGCCTCGGCCGCGCCGGTCTCGCCGGCGCTGGGCGCGGTGCTGCCCGGCGCGGCGCTGGTGGGGGTGTCGTCGGCCCCGGAGCCGGCCGGTTCGTCGTCGCTGCCGCAGGCGGCCAGCACGACCGCCGCGCCGACCGCGCCGGCCCCGGTGAGCAGGGCACGTCGCGTCCGGGTACCGGTCAGCCCGTTGTCGTCACTCATCCCCGACCCTCTCTCTCGGCTGCGTGCCGCCTCCCATGATCCGCGGTCACACCTGACAACACGCACCACTGTGCCGGACGGTTCATCCCGTCTCCGGCCGACACCCCGCTCACGTCAGCGTGCTCGCGCCGGCGTCTTCCGCGTGGTACGGGCCCGGCCGGCGGTGGCCTTCCCGGAGTTGGCCTGGGCCGCCCGGTCGGTGGCCGCCGCCGCGCCCCGGGCCTCGCCGGTCAGGCCGAGCACCGGACGCAGGAACTGGCCGGTGTGGCTCTCCGGAACGTCGGCGACCTCCTCCGGGGTGCCGGTGGCGAGCACCGTGCCGCCCCGGTGGCCGCCCTCCGGACCCATGTCGATCAGCCAGTCGGCGGTCTTGATCACGTCGAGGTTGTGCTCGATCGTGATCACCGTGTTGCCCTTGTCGACCAGCCCCTCCAGGACCATCAGCAGCTTGCGGATGTCCTCGAAGTGCAGACCGGTGGTGGGCTCGTCGAGCACGTAGACCGTCCGGCCGGTGGACCGCTTCTGCAGCTCGGAGGCGAGCTTGACCCGCTGCGCCTCACCACCGGAGAGCGTCGGCGCGGGCTGGCCCAGCCGGACGTAGCCCAGACCGACGTCGACCAGGGTCCTCAGGTGCCGGTGGATGGCCGGGATGGCGGAGAAGAACTCCGCCGCCTCCTCGATCGGCATCTCCAGCACATCGGAGACGGTCTTGCCCTTGTAGTGCACCTCCAGGGTCTCCCGGTTGTACCGGGCGCCCTTGCAGACCTCGCACGGGACGTACACGTCGGGCAGGAAGTTCATCTCGATCTTCAGGGTGCCGTCGCCGGAACACGCCTCGCACCGGCCGCCCTTGACGTTGAACGAGAA
The DNA here is from genome assembly GCF_028993575.1 of Micromonospora cathayae. Lineage (NCBI taxonomy): Bacteria > Bacillati > Actinomycetota > Actinomycetes > Micromonosporales > Micromonosporaceae > Micromonospora > Micromonospora cathayae. The sequence continues at coordinate 6,336,572 of NZ_CP118615.1, forward strand.
CCGGCCGGGGCCGTACCCCCGGACCTTCGCCTCGGTGGTCTCGGCGAACAGCTTGCGGACGTGGTCCCAGACGCCGGTGTAGGTGGCCGGGTTCGACCGGGGGGTCCGGCCGATCGGCGACTGGTCCACCCCGACGACCTTGTCCACGTGCTCGATGCCGGTGACCCGGGTGTGCCGGCCCGGCACCAGCCGCGCGCCGTTGATCTGGTTGGCGAGCACCGCGTGCAGGATGTCGTTGACCAGCGTCGACTTGCCCGACCCGCTGACCCCGGTGACCGCGATGAGCTGCCCCAGCGGGAACGACACGGTCAGGTTCCGCAGGTTGTGCTCGCGGGCGCCGTGCACCACCAGCTCCCGGCCCGGGGTCTGCGGCCGGCGCAGCGCCGGCACCGGGATCGACCGGCGGCCCGACAGGTACGCGCCGGTCACCGACTCCGGGTTGCCCAGCAGCTCCGGCACCGACCCGGAGTGCACGATCCGGCCGCCGTGCTCACCCGCGCCCGGCCCGATGTCGACGATCCAGTCGGCGGTCCGGATGGTGTCCTCGTCGTGCTCGACCACGATCAGCGTGTTGCCCAGCCCGCGCAGCCGGACCAGCGTCTCGATCAGCCGGTGGTTGTCCCGCTGGTGCAGGCCGATGGACGGCTCGTCCAGCACGTACAGCACACCGACCAGGCCGGAGCCGATCTGGGTGGCGAGCCGGATGCGCTGCGCCTCGCCGCCGGAGAGGGTGCCGGCCGGCCGGTCCAGGGAGAGGTAGTCCAGCCCGACGTCGAGCAGGAACCGCAACCGGGCGTTGATCTCCTTGAGCACCCGCTCGGCGATCAGCTTCTGCCGGTCGGTCAACTCGATGCCGGCGAGCAGGTCGGCGCACTCCCCCACGGACAGGTTGCACACCTCGGCGATGCTCCGACCGGCCAGGGTGACCGCGAGCACCTCCGGCTTGAGCCGGGCCCCACCGCAGGCCGCGCAGGGCACGTCCCGCATGTAGCCCTCGTACTTCTCCCGGGACCACTCGCTCTCGGTGTCGGAGTGCCGGCGCTCGATCCACTGCACCACGCCCTCGAAGCCGGTGTAGTAGGAGCGCTCACGGCCGTACTTGTTGCGGTAGCGCACGTGCACCTGGTCACCGGAGCCGTGCAGGATGGTCTTCTGCGCCCGCGCCGGCAGCGCCCGCCACGGGGTGTCCAGGTCGAAGTGCTCGCTCTCGCCGAGCGCCTCCAACAGCCGGAGGAAGTACTCCAGGTTGTGCCCGGTGCCCCACGGCTGGATCGCGCCCTCGCGCAGGGTGCGCTCCGGGTCCGGGATGATCAGCTCCGGGTCGACCTCCTTCTTGGTGCCCAGGCCGGTGCACTCGGGGCACGCGCCGTACGGGGCGTTGAAGGAGAACACCCGGGGTTCCAGGTCCTCGATGGCCAGGGGGTGGTCGTTCGGGCAGGCCAGGTGCTCGGAGTAGCGGCGCTCCCGCTCCGGGTCGTCCTCCGGCAGGTCGACGAAGTCGAGCAGGACCAGGCCACTGGAGAGCCCCAGCGCGGCCTCCACCGAGTCGGTGAGCCGCTGCTTGGCGCTGGGCTTGACGGTGAGCCGATCGATCACCACCTCGATGGTGTGCTTCTCCTGCTTCTTGAGCTTCGGCGGCTCGGTCAGCGGGTGCACCACCCCGTCGACCCGGGCCCGCGCGTACCCCTTGGACTGGAGTTCGGCGAACAGGTCGACGTACTCGCCCTTGCGGCCCCGCACCACCGGGGCGAGCACCATGAACCGGGTGCCCTCGGCCATCGCGAGCACCCGGTCGACGATCTGCTGCGGGCTCTGCTTCGAGATCCGCTCCCCGCAGACCGGGCAGTGCGGCACACCGACCCGGGCGAAGAGCAGCCGCAGGTAGTCGTAGACCTCGGTGATGGTGCCGACGGTGGAGCGCGGGTTACGTGAGGTGGACTTCTGGTCGATGGAGACGGCGGGGCTGAGCCCCTCGATGAAGTCGACGTCCGGCTTGTCCATCTGGCCGAGGAACTGCCGGGCGTACGACGACAGCGACTCGACGTAGCGCCGCTGCCCCTCAGCGAAGATCGTGTCGAAGGCCAGGCTCGACTTGCCGGACCCGGAGAGCCCGGTGAAGACGATGAGAGCGTCCCGGGGCAGGTCGAGACTGACGTCACGCAGGTTGTGCTCGCGTGCGCCACGGATGATCAGGCGGTCGGCCACTGTCCGTGTACTCCCGGATTAGCGAGATGAGGTGATGTGTCCGCTCTGATGGCGATCTGAGCGGTCGGGTCGGCGCAGGAAGAGCGCCCCGGCAACTCTAGCCCCGAGGTACGACACTTTCCCGCGCCGACGCATTCCCCCAGCTCACCCCACCGACCCCAACCCGGACACCCGCTCACCCGTACCGCCAACCGCCATTACGGAAAGTCACGGCCGGTGGCAGGCCGTGCTGCCCCCCGCACCAGCGGACGGTCGTACTCCCCCGCCGCCGGATTCCGCCCGCCGGTCACGGCCACACGGCGCGCCGCCGCCGGATTCCGCCGGACGGTCACGGCCGGACGGGCCGGGCGCTGCCGACGGTCACGGACGGGCGGTGCGCCGCCGTCCCCGCCGCCAGCCGGGACCGCGCCCCTCGGCGGCCAGCCGGACCTCCCGGCGTCGGCTCTCGAAGGCCAGCTCCCGCTGGAGCTTGCGCCAGCTCTCCCAGCGCCGTGCGGTCAGCTCACCGCTCTCCAGCGCCTCCCGGACCGCGCAGCCCGGCTCCACCGCGTGCCGACAGTCGGCGAACCGGCACGCCGAGGCCAGCTCGGTCACGTCGGCGAAGGTACGGTCCAGCCCGTCCGCGCCGTCCAGCAGCCCGACCGCCCGGACCCCCGGGGTGTCCAGCACCGCCCCACCGCCGGGGATCGGCACCAGCGACCGCCAGGTGGTGGTGTGCCGACCCTTGCCGTCCACCCGACGGATCGCCTGCGTCGGCATCACCTCGACCCCGGCGAGGGCGTTGACCAGGCTCGACTTGCCCGCGCCGGAGATGCCGAGCAGCCCGAGGGTGCGGCCCGGCGCGACCTCGGCCCGCAGCGGGTCGAGACCGCCGCCCTGCTCGGCGCTCACCGGCAACACCGGCACCTCGGGGGCGACCCGGGCCAACTGGCGGGCCACCGCCGCCGGGTCGGCCGCGAGGTCGGCCTTGCTGAGCACCACCAGCGGCCGGGCCCCGGAGGCGTGTACCAGGGAGAGCAGCCGCTCCACCCGGGCGACGTTCGGCTCCGGGTGCACCGGCTCCACCACGGCGACCGCGTCCAGGTTCGCCGCGAGCACCTGCCCGCTGGCGTCCCGCCCGGCGGTCCGCCGCACCAGGACGGTCCGGCGGGGCAGCACCTTCTCCACCGTGACCGGCCCGTCCGGCCAGGTACCCAGCAGCACCCAGTCACCGGCACAGGGCAGCCGGGTCGCGTCGCGGGCCGCGTCGGCCAGCACCGACCCGCCGAGGCTCGCCCGGACCGGCCCCTCGGCGCAGAGCACCGTGCAGACCCCCCGGTCGGCCCGGGCCACCCGGCCGGGGCGCTGACCCCGTCGGGTCGCCGCCGCGCGGGCGGTGTCCCAGCCGAGGGCGGTGAGATCGATCGTCATGGCATCCTCATCGGTGGAGAACAGGTGGTCAGCGGGCAGGGGCGCGCCGCCAGCGGGCTCGACGCCCCCCGTGGCGAGTCACCGCCTGCGTCGATACCCGAACGGTAGGGGCCGGGCCGACACGCCGAAAGCGATTTCCGCCGCCCCTGGCACGGGCTAGGGTCGTCAGGTGACCGATCCGCTTCTGCTCATGGGCGAGGTGGACGCCGCCACGGACCGGCTGCTACGCACCGCCGCCCGGTTCGACGCCGCCGAACTGGCCGCCGACTCGCCGCTGCCCGGCTGGACCCGGGGTCATGTGCTGGCCCACCTGGCCCGCAACGCCGACGGCCTGGTCAACGTGCTCACCGCCGCCCGCACCGGGCAGCGGATCCCGATGTACGCCAGTGCCGCCGCCCGGGACGCGGACATCGCGGCCGGGGCGGCCCGCCCACCCGAGGAGCACCTGGCCGACCTGCGGCACAGCGCGGACCGGTTCGCCGAGGCGGTCGCCGCCATGCCGATGTCGGCGTGGGCCGCGACCGTCGAGATGCGGCTCGGCCCGTGGCCCGCCACCATGTTGGTGTGGTGTCGGCTACGGGAGGTCGAGGTGCACCACGTCGACCTGGCCGCCGGTTACCGACCGGCCGACTGGTCCGAGGCGTTCGCCCACCGGCTGCTGCACGACGTGACCAGCGGCCTGAGCAGCCGCGCCGACACCCCGGCGCTGGTGCTGCGCTTCGACGGCAGCCGCCACGAGCTGGTCGTCGGTGACCCGCGCGGGGCACCCGTCGTCGCCGGTCCCGCCACCGACCTCGCCGCCTGGCTCACCGGCCGGGGCGACGGTACGACCCTCACCGTCACCCCCGACGGCCCCCTGCCGACCCCACCCGAATGGATATAGAAGAAACATGACCTACACCGGAGACGTCACCCCCGGCGGCGCGCCGGCCGTCCGCGACCTCGACCGGCTCACCATCACCAAGGTGTCGGTGGGGCCGATGGACAACAACGCGTACCTGCTGCGCTGCCGGGCCACCGGGGAGCAGGTGCTCGTCGACGCCGCCAACGAGGCGCCCCGGCTGCTCGACCTGGTCGGCGACGCCGGACTGGCCGCCGTGGTGACCACCCACCGGCACATGGACCACTGGGTGGCCCTGGAGGAGGTGGTGGCGACCACCGGCGCCCGGTCCCTGGTACACACCGCCGACGCCGAGGGCCTGCCGATCCCGTCGGAGCCGCTCGCCGACGGCGACACCGTGCCGGTCGGCGACTGCGCGCTGGAGGTGATCCACATCGTCGGGCACACCCCCGGCTCGATCGCCCTGCTCTACCGGGACCCGGCCGGCACCCCGCACCTGTTCACCGGCGATTCGCTCTTCCCCGGCGGGGTGGGCAACACCGACAAGGACCCGGAGCGGTTCGGCTCGCTGATCGACGACGTCGAGCACAAGCTGTTCGACCGGCTGCCCGACGAGACCTGGTTCTACCCCGGCCACGGCAAGGACTCCACGCTCGGCGCGGAACGCCCGGCCCTGGCCGCGTGGCGGGCCCGCGGCTGGTAACCGGCGACCCGGGTCACCGAAGCCCGGGGCCGGGTTCCACCGGCTCCGGGCCGCAGCGCGGACATGACTACGCCGGGGTGACCTCCTCGGGTACCTCGGGGGACGGCGAGGCGGCGGCCACGTCGGGATACTGGTCGCCGATGGACGAGGTCGAAGTCGTCGTGGCCCATTCCGAGCGCGCGACCCTGCGCGTCGGTGACGTGTTCCTGAAGGTGGACGCCGACCAGGCGCGCGTCGACGTCGAGGTCCGGGCGATGGCCCTCGCCCCGGTCCCGACCCCGGAGATCCTGTGGCGCAGGCCGCCCGTGCTCGCGATCGCCGCGCTCCGCGGGACGACGCTCGGGCGCCTCGGCGGACCGGCGACCGGGTCGACGGCGGCGTGGGCCGCGGCCGGTGCCGCCCTCCGGAAGCTGCACGACGCGCCCCTGCCGCCCTGGCCGGGGCGGGCCGGCCGGAGCGTCGCCGCGCTGACGGCGGAACTCGACGACGAGTGCGGGTCGCTCGTGCGCGACGGCATCCTGCCCGCCGATCTGGTCACCCGCAACCGCCAGGTCGCCGAGGCCGCGCTCCGGCCGTGGACTCCGGCGTTCACCCACGGCGACCTGCAGATCGCGCACCTCTTCGTCGACGGTGACGAGGTCACCGGCATCATCGACTGGTCCGAGGCGGGCCAGGGTGACGCCTTTTACGACCTGGCCACCTTCACGCTCGGACACGAGGACCACCTCGACGACCTCCTCGCCGGTTACGGCGCCGACGTCGACCTCGACGTGATCCACGCGTGGTGGTCGCTACGGAGCCTGCTGGCGGTCCGCTGGCTGGTCGAGCACGGCTTCGACGCCTTCGCGCCCGGCTGTGAGGTCGACGTGCTCAGATCCCGGATGTGAGCCGGCACGGGACCGACCGCCCAGGCCGGATGTCAGCCGGCACCGGCCCGACCGCCAGGCCGGACGTCAGCCGGCGTCGGCCGGAGCGCCAGGTATGCGTCCCGACGCACCGGGTAGACCGCGGGGCGATGTCGGGGACCAGCCGGACGCAACCGAACCTTCGCGCGAAGCCGGCGGCCCGCCCCGCGCCCGGAGCATCCACGGAAGGAGTCTGATGACCGACGACATGCGGATCTCCGACAGCGGTCGGGGGCTGTCCTTCCGGCTCAGCGCGGACGAGGCCGCCGAGGTGGCCCGGGTGTTGCGGGAACACGAGGCCACCCGGCCCGACGTACCGGTCGACGTCCTGGCCGTGCTGCGGGACGTCACCGGCCGGGAACCCGACCGGTCGGACGTGCCGCCGCCGAAGGTCGACCCGGTGGCGGTCGCCCCCTCCTGGGAGGTCGGTCCGTTCAAGGTGGCGCTGATGCTGTCCGCGCAGCTCGCCGGGCTCGAGTTCACCGCCGACGACGGGCGGGTCATGGTGGCCGTGCTGACGTTGCCGGAGCTGACCGGGCTGAGTCCCGTGCTCGCCGTGCAGGCGCGGCGCGCGGCGGAAAGCGTCAGCACGGCTGACGAGGTGACCGCCGCCTGCCGGGACGCGATCGGGCGCGACCCGTTCGAGAACGCCGGGTAGCGGGTCGGCTCAGGCGGCGCTGCCGGCGACCGCCGCCGCGCGCAGCCGGCGGCGGCTGGCGAACAGCACCACCAGGCCGAAGATCATCCCGAAACCGAGGGTGCCCCAGGTGGCGGACCCGTCGGGCAGCAGTCCGCCCAGCGAGCGGGCCAGCGAGCCGAGCAGCACGTAGAGCCCGGCCCAGAGCGCCGCGCCGGAGGCGGCGCAGGCCAGGAACCGCCGGTACGACATCCGTAGTCCGCCGGCGGCCAGCGGCAGCAGCGCGTTGAACACCGGCAGGAACGGCGCGACGAGCACCATCCGGCCGCCACCGGCGTGCAGGATGCCCTCGGCCGCCGCCCAACGGTCCTGCCCGATCCAGTCCCCGACCCGGCTGGCCCGCAGCCGACCGCCGAAGTGCCGGCCGACCAGGAAACTCACCGACCAGCCGGCCAGGCAGCCCAGCACCACGGCGGTGAACGAGGCGAACGTCGCGGCCGGCTGGCCCACCCCCACCGCCGCCAGCACCGCCACGTCCCCGGGGACCAGCACGCCGAGCAGCGGGATGGCGTCGAAGAGCATGACCACCCCGAGCACCCCCATCAGCATGGTGGTGGGGAGTTCTCCGATCTGGGTCAGCCACTGCGTCATGTCCGTACGCTATGCCGACCGGTCCACCCGGCACATGGGGCTTTGGCCCCGGCTTTTCCCTGAGAACGATCTCGGGGGGTCATCTCCCGGGAGGACGCGGGCGCAGCACCCGGACCGTACGGACCGGGGACCCGACGGCGGGTTCGGTGGTCGGCACCCGGTAGGCGGTGAGCACCTCCAGCCGACCGGCCGGCAGGTGCCCGCGACCGGGGTCGCCGACCAGCACGTCCGCGCCCCGGGCGGCGACGCGTTCCAGGAAGGACAGCACCCGGTCGGCCATCGGCGGGCTGTAGAAGACGTCCCCGGCGAGCAGCAGGTCGGCGTCGCCGCCGTCGGTGTCGAGCAGGTCGAGGTCGGTGGTCTCGACGGTGACCCGGTTGGCGTGGGCGTTGAGCCTGGTGGCGGCGACGGCGTACGGGTCGATGTCGTTGGCCCGGACCCGGGCGGCACCGGTGAGGGCGGCGGCGATCGCCACCAGGCCCGAGCCGGTGGCCAGGTCGAGCACCCGGCGGCCGGCGGCGAGCTGGGGATGGTCCAGCAGGTACCGGGCGAGCGCCTGGCCGCCGGCCCAGGCGGACGCCCAGTAGGGGGCGGGCAGCCGGTGTCCGGCCGCCGCCTCCATCCGCGCCCACCAGACGATCGGGTCGTCGGCCAGGTGCAGCCGCACCTCGGGGACGAACGGTGTCGGCACCAGACGTAACCGGTCGAGCCCGTGTCCGGGCGTACGGATCTCCCGTCGCAGTGCGGCGACCACCTCGCCGTCGGCCCGGTCCATCCCGGCTAGCATGCCCCACCCGGGGCGGGTCGGGGTGGTTTTCGCGGGCGCGCCCCGGCACTTCGGCCCGCGTATCGGCGTCCGGCGGGCTACTGTCGGGGTGATACAGGGCGATCATCGGCCGGATGTCGATGGTCTCCCGCTGTGAACAGGGAGAGATGCATGGCAACCGGCACGGTCAAGTGGTTCAACTCTGAAAAGGGCTTCGGCTTCATCGAGCAGGATGGTGGCGGACCGGACGTCTTCGTCCACTATTCGGCGATCGCGACGAGCGGTTACCGGGAGCTGAACGAGGGTCAGAAGGTCGAGTTCGAGGTGACCCAGGGGCAGAAGGGTCCGCAGGCGGACAACGTCCGACCGCTGTAGAGCCGTGCCGGTGGCGGCGGCCGTACCCGGGCCGCCGCCACCGCGCTGTCACGGCACGGGCGGGCCCAGCCCTGTCACGGCACGGGCTGGTGCAGCCCCGTCACGGGCCGGGTCAGGTACAGCCCCGCCACGGCACGGGCGGGTAAAGCCCCGCCACGGGACGGGCGGGTAAAGCCCTGTCACGGGACGGGCAGGTGCAGCGCGGACGGGTGTACCGGGTCGTGCAGCACCTCGCGCCAGCCGGCCCGTAGGGCCGCCGCCGCGCCGAGCGGCTCCCCGGTGCCCGGGTTGCGGGCGTACCGGGGGTGCGCGCCGCCGGTGACCTGCACGCGGAGCCGGTGGCCGGGAGCGAACCGGTGGGCAGCCGGCCAGAGCGGCACCGGCACCCGCACCGCTCCGGTGTGGTCGGTCGGGAAACGGCCCGGCCAGAGGCGGACCAGCCCGTCGCAGACGTTCCAGGAGCGGCCGCGCGGGTCCACGTCGCAGAGCCGGACGAAGACGTCCAGGTACGGCAGTTCGCTGCGGACGTACACCTCGGCGTGCACCGGGCCGATGATCTCCAGTGGCGCGGTCAGTGGCGCGCTGGTCCAGGTGGGCACGTCGGGGCGGGCCTCGACGGGCCGGTTGTCGACCGGCCCGGCCCGCTGGGCGACCAGCAGCGGCCCACCCAGCGACGGGGTCGGGTCGGCCGGGTCGTACCGGAACCGGCGCGGCGCCGAGGCCGGTGCCGGCTCGGGGCGCAGGGCCGCGCCGGGGTGCAGGTACCAGCTGGTGCGGGGCGCCGACGGCGGCCAGTCGGGCAGGTCCCGCCAGCCTCCCTCGTCCCCGCCGACGTGCACCCGTACGCCGGGGTCCGGCACCGTGGGGCGGCGGCCGGCCAGGTGGGTCTCGAACCAGTCCAGCCCTTCCCGTACGGCGGTGTACAGCAGCCCGGGGCTGCCGTGGGTCCACGGGCCGACGGTGAGCCGGGTCGGGGTGCCGGCCGCCCGCAGAGCCGCGTGGTCGTCGAGCTGGGCGGGCAGGAAGATGTCGTGCCAGCCGCCGACCATGAGCACCGGCGCGCGGACCTCGCCGCGCCGGCCGTCGAAGACCCGCTCCCGCCAGTACGCGGCGTCGGGGGTGTGGTGGAGCAGCCACTGCTGGAAGAACGGGATGGTCACCCCGGTGGCGACCCGGTCCGCCTCGGCCAACGGCAGGTGGGCCAGGGCGGCGACCAGCTTCGGCTGGCCGCGTTTGAGTTCCCACTGCCGGGCCAGCCAGGGCACGGTCTGAGCCTGGATCAGCTCCGCCCAGGTCAGGACGGTGTCCAGGGCGAACGACCCGCCGGCGTACGTGGAGTCGCGGGTGGTCGACGCGGTGACCACGGCGACCATGGCGCGGAGTTCGTCGCCGGCCTCGGCGGCCAGCGCCCACTGGGCGAAGCCCTGGTAGCTGACCCCGAACATGCCCAACGCGCCGGTGTACCAGGGTTGCCGGCGCAGCCAGTCGAGGGTGTCGAGGCCGTCGGCGCGTTCGTGGGCGAACGGGTCGAAGGTGCCGCCGGAGCCGTGGGTGCCCCGGCAGGACTGGATCACCGCGTGGTATCCGCGCGCCGCGATCAGCCGTCCGAACAGCCGGATCGGCCCGCTGCGCCCGTACGGGGTGCGGATCAGCACGGTGGGCGCGTCGGGCGGGTCGGGGGCGTAGTGGTCGGTGCGCAGCGGCACGCCGTCGCGGACCCGGACCGGGACGTCCCGGGTGAGGGTGACCCGGGCGCGGACCGGGGGCAGCCGGAGCAGGTCGGTGGTGAGCCGGTCGAGCACCGCTCAGCCCGTCCCGCGACGGCGCTGCGGTTCCGGGCGGGGCGGTTCGGTGCTGCGGCCCGGCTCGGTGCCGCGGCCGGGTTCGGGGCGGGGCGGTTCGGGGCGGGCGGCGCGGACCGCGTCGCGGTGCTGGCGCAGGGACGCGCTCATGCCCAGCATGAACCGGTTGACGATCTCCAGTTCCTGGTCGGTGTAGTCGGCCATCACCGTGTCGGTCCGGGCGCCGAGGGGCTGGAAGAACTGCATGGCCAGGGTGGCGCCCCGGTCGGCGTACCGCAGCAGGATCTTGCGCCGGTCGGTGGTGTCCCGGTCACGGCGGATGTGTCCGCCGCGTTCGAGGCGGTCGACCAGGGCGGTGATCGAGCCGGAGGAGAGGTTGAGCTGCTCGCCGAGGCGACCGGGGGTGATCGGGTCGCCGAGCAGCTCGGCGTCCATGACCGCGATCAGGGCGTGCAGGTCGGTGGGGTTGAGCCCGTGCAGGCTGGCGAAGGCGTGGCCGACGTGCTGGGCGTCCACCGCGTACCGCCGGAGGTTGTTCGTGATCTCGGCGACGAGCTGTTCGCGCCGGGTCTCGCGCCGTCGGTACATGCCGTGCCCTGCCACGTCGTGTCGCTTCTCCCGTTGGTCGTCCGGGTGTCGGCCCCGGTTGCAGCATAACTGACCAGTCGATAATCTCGGCTATCAAGATACTCGAATCCCGGGAATTCCCCCGACCAGATACCGTGAGGCACGCCGATGTCCCTGTTCACCCGTGTCGCCCGCGGCCGGCTCGCCGCCTGGCTCACCGTGGTCGCCGCGATCGTGGTCGGCGGAGTCGTCTTCGGGCTCCCCAAGCCCGACAACCCGGCTCCCGTCTCGGCCACCGGCCTCTCCGTCGAGTGGCAGTCCACCCAGGTCGAGCGGCTCCAGGAGCAACTGCCCTCCCGGGACGTCCAGCCGGCGATCGTGGTGGTCAGCCGCGACGACGGGGCCGCGCTCACCGAGGCCGACCGGGCCACCGTCGGCACCGCCGCCGGCACGCTGGGCCGGTTCGCCGAGGGCGGCCAGGTCTCCCCGCCGCAGGTCTCCCCGGACGGCACCGTGGCCCTGCTCGCCGTCCCGTTCTCCACCGCCGGCGGCCAGGAGGTCGTCGCCGAACGGGTCGCCGACCTCCGTGAGGCCCTCACCGACCTGCCCGACCCGCTGCAGGTCGAGGTGACCGGCGCGCCCGCCTTCACCGCCGACCTGACCCGGGTCTTCGAGGGCGCGGACGTCACCCTGCTCGCGGTCACCGCCGGAGTGGTCGCGCTGCTGCTGCTGATCACCTACCGCAGCCCGTTCCTGTGGATCGTGCCGCTGGTCATCGTGGCCGCGACCGAGCAGCTCACCCTGCGCGCCATCGACACCATCGTCCCGGCCGTCGGGATCAACCTGCAGAGCGGCGCGGTCACCGGCATCGCCAGCGTGCTGGTCTTCGGCGCGGCCACCGACTACGCCCTGCTGCTCATCGCCCGCTACCGGGAGGAACTACGCCGCGAGTCCGACCGGTTCGCCGCGATGCGGGCCGCGCTGCGCCGGACCGCCGAACCCATCCTGGCCAGCGGCGGCACCGTCGTCCTCGGTGTGCTCACCCTGCTGCTGTCCGAGCAGGAGATCAACCGGGCGCTCGCGGTCGCCTGCGCCACCGGCGTGGTCTTCGCCATGTTCTCCGCGCTGTTCGTCCTGCCCGCCGCCCTGGTGCTGTTCGGGCGGGGACTGTTCTGGCCGTTCGTGCCCCGGGTCGGCTCACCGGCACGCGAGGGACGCGTCTGGGGCCGGCTCGGCGCGATCGTGGTCCGCCGTCCGGTGCCGGTCGCGGCCCTGTCCGTGCTGCTGCTGGCCGGGCTGGCCCTCGGCGGACTCGGCATCCGCACCGGGCTGTCCGAGACCGAGCAGTTCCGGGTCGAACCGGAGGCGGTCGCCGGCGCGCAGACCCTCGCCCGTGCCTTCCCCGCCGGCACCACCCAGCCGGTCGCCGTGCTCACCACCCCGTCGGCGGTACCGGCGGTCACCGCCGCCGCCGAGGCCGTACCCGGGGTCGCCTCGGTCCGCCCCGGCGACGCCGGTCAGGACGTCGCCCAGGTCGACGTGATCCTCGAGGACGAACCCGGCACCCCCGCCTCCGACCGGACCGTCGCGGCGCTGCGCGAGGCGGTCGCCGCGGTACCCGACTCGGCCCCACCCGCCGTCGACGGGGTGGACGCGTTCACCGGGGCGGTGGTCGGCGGCAGCGTCGCCGCCACCTACGACACCGACGAGGCCAACGGCCGGGACCTGCGGCTGATCCTGCCGATCATCCTGCTGCTCGTGCTCGGCGTGCTGGTGGCGCTGCTGCGCGGCCTGGTCGCGCCGGTGCTGCTGGTGCTCACCGTGGTGGCGTCGTTCTTCGCCAGCCTCGGCGCGGCCTGGCTGCTCTTCGACCACGTGCTCGGCTTCCCGGCCCTGGACAGCGGGGTCGCGCTGCTCGCCTTCGTGTTCCTGGTCGCCCTCGGCGTGGACTACAACATCTTCCTGGTCACCCGGGCCCGCGAGGACGCCCGGACCGCCGGCACCCGGGACGGGATGCTCTCCGCGCTGCGGGTCACCGGCGGTGTCATCACCAGCGCCGGCGTGCTGCTCGCCGCGGTCTTCGCCGTGCTCGGCGTGCTGCCGCTGATCCTGCTCACCCAGATCGGGATCATCGTCTGCATCGGTGTGCTGCTGGACACCCTGCTGGTGCGGACCGTGCTGGTGCCGGCGCTGGCGTTCCTGCTCGGCGACCGCTTCTGGTGGCCGGGCCGGATCACGCCCGCGCCGGCCGAGGACACGCCCACCGAGCGGGAGCCGGTGCCCGCCGGACAGTAGACCGGTCCGGTGGCCGGTGGGCGGCGGGATCCCGCCCACCGGCCACGGCCGGCTCACACCCCGAGCCGGGCCCAGTCGCCCCAGATCGCGAAGGTCATCCCCCGGCTGGCCTGGATGTTGACGAACAGGGTCCGTCCGTCCGGGCTGAACGTCGACCCGGCGAACTCGTCGTTCGACCGGTCCGCGCCGGTGCTGCTGCGCAGCCGGTTCAGCGCGATGTCGAACAGCTCACCGCGCGGGGTCAGCCCCCGGATGAAGTTGTCCGCCGAGTTGTCCTCGCACACCACCAGGGTGCCGCGCGGGCTGGTGGTGACGTTGTCCGGGAAGTCCAGCACGTCCGGGCCGGGCGACTCGTACACCAGGCGCAGCACCCGCGCCCGGCAGTCGTACGCCCACACCTGGCCGTGCCCGTTGCCGTAGCCGTCGGCGACCGGCCCGGTCGACGTCTCCGCCGGCCCACCGCCCTGGGTGGCGGTGAAGTACACCACCCCGTCGTCGTACGCGGCGCCCTCCAGCCGGGAGAAGTACGCCGCGCCCTGCGACCAGCCCTGCCGCCCGACGTACGTCAGGGCGGTGTCGTTGCTGGTCGGCGCGGTCTCGCCCGGCGTGTACGGGAACGTCGGCGCCGGGTCGTCGATGTCGACCCACTGCACCGGGTAGGTGGCGTGCCGCCGCTGCCCGGCGGCCAGGTCCAGGTTGGGCCGTCCGCGTACCGCCAGCATCTGCAACCGGCCGCCGTCGGCCAGCCGCCCGGTCTTCATCGGATCCTTCGGCGGGGTGTACCGGTAGAACCCGGACGGGAAACCGAAGTTGTCCTCGGTGAGATAGAGGTGCCCGCCACGCGGGTCGTACGCCACCGACTCGTGCGCGAACCGGCCGGCGTGGGTGACCGGCTGCCGGTCGGAGTGCCCGTCGGCGGGCACCTCGAACACGTACCCGTGCGGCTTGGTCAGCGGCACGTTCGACGCGCCGGTGAAGTCGGGGCCGACGTCCGGCCCGTTGACCGTCTCCTCGCAGGTGATCCAGCTGCCCCACGGCATCCGCCCGCCGGAGCAGTTCATCATGGTGCCGTTGAGGCTGGTCCAGGCGCGCCGCACCTCGCCGGTGCGGGTCACCTCGACGGTGGTGGTGCCGCCCTGCGCCATCGGGTCGTACGCCCGCGCGGCGTCCCCGAACGCCGGACCCGGGTTGTTGACCTCATGGTTGCGGACCAGCCGCACGGTGCCCCCGGGGCCCGGGAACGCGCCCATGCCGTCGTGCCGGCCGGGCAGCAGCGTGCCGTCGTCGAGCACCACCGGGGACTCGGTGTCGTGGAACGACCGGTACCCGAACCCGTCGGGCAGCCACAGCCGCACCGCGCCGTCACGCAGGTCGGGCACCGGCTTCAGGGCGGGCCGGGGACGGGGACGGTGGCCGGCCGCGCCGGCCGCGTCGCGGGCCACGAAACCGAGGAACGGTCCACCGAGGACGGCGCCGCCGGCCACCGCGGCGGCACCGCGCAGCAGACCACGCCGGTTCACGTCAGACATGAGGGACTCCCTTGTCGCCACGGCCACCGGGGGAGGTGACCGACCACGTGATCCTCGTCAGAGAGATCGACGTTGGCAACCTCGGTCACCGGCGGTACCGGTGCCGGAACCCGCCGCCGGGCTCCGGGTGACCGGTCAGTAGTCCAGGCAGACGCACTCGGTCATCAGGGCCCGCACGTTACGCACGTACTGCGGGTTGGGCACCGCCAGCGGCTCGCCCTCCCGGGCCACCGCGTGGTGGCCGACGTTGTACGCGGCGATGACCGCGTTCAGCAGGCAGGAGTCCAGCTCGGCGGTGCACAGGTCGGCGTCGAGCCGGTAGTCGGCGTCGAAGTACATGTCGCCGATGTACTTGGTCAACCAGGCCAGGTAGGTGGCGCCCAGGTACGCGTTGTCCCGGTGGTCCCGGACGTCGTACGACTGACCGAACCGCTGGTTCATCCAGTCCGCGGTCGCCGGCATCACCTGCATCAGGCCGATACCCCCGTCGCAGGCGACGATGGTCGACTGCCAGCCGCTCTCCTGCCAGGCGGTGGCCTTCACCAGGTCCAGCGGGATGCGGATGTCCGGGGCCGACGTCGGCCAGTACGTCCGCGCCGCCGCGTCACCCAGCGCCGCCTTGACCTGGCTACGGCTGGCCTCGGTGCCGGAGTAGGTGGGCCGGCAGCCGCTCGGGGCCGGCTTCGGCGGGGGCGGCGGCACCTTCGTCTCGGTCGGGGGCTTCGGGGTGGCCCGGGGACCGGTGGTGCGTTTCGGGGTGGGTTTCGGCGTCGGTTTCCCCGACACCGACGGGCTGGCCGTCACCGTCGGCCCGCGGCCCATCGACTCCACCGCCGACGGCGTGGCCGCCGGGACCGGCGACCCGTCGACCGGTGGGACCAGCGGCAGGCCGGTCGACCCGGCGGCCAGGTCGTCGACCGGCACCTCCCCGCCGCCACAGCCGGCGGCCGAACCCGCCGCCAGCGCCCCGACGAGCAGCACCGCACCGATCCGACGCGCGAACGACGACCGCATCGCCCACCTCCCCCGTGACCCGACGACGCCGCACCCTAACAGGGATCGACCTGCCCGGTTGCCCCCTGCCGGAGCGGGCCGGCAGGGTCGGCCGGCGGGCTGCCGGCGTCGACCGGCGGCCCCGCACCCCGGTCGGAGCCAGGCCGGTCGGAGCCAGGGTCGTCCCGGCGGGCCTGCCGGACGGCGCGGTCCCGGGTGGCCCAGGCCACCACGAACACCACCGTCCAGAGCACCCCCAGCAGGATCGAGCCGACCGTCCCGCTGGCCGAGCTCAACCCCAGGTAGAGCCGGGCCAGCCCGACCCCGGCGACACCGACCGCGGCCGCCGTCCAGACCGCCACCGCCACCGGCCACCGGGTGCCCCGGGCCAGCAGCCAGGCCAGGGTGCAGAAACCGGCCGACACCACCGCGTTCTGGGTGGGGAAGAGCAGCCCGCCGGCCGGCCGGGTCACGTCGGCCACCACCGCCACCACCACCGGCGGGACGAACGCGCCCACCGTGCCCAGCAGACCCAGCAGGTCCGCCCGGCAGATCCGCCGCCGCCAGGCCAGCACCGCGGCGGCCAGGGCGACCACCGCGATCAGCACCGGGCCGCGCAGCACCGACACCACGGCGAGCGTCACGTCCACCGCCCCCGGGGTGCGCCGGGACGCGAACCACTGCGCGATCGCCGTGTCCACCACGGCCAGCCCGCTGTGCCGGACCACCAGCCCGAGCAGCCAGGCCATGGCGAACCCGGCCCCGAACAGCAACGCCAACCCCACGGTGAGGTTGAGCAGCAGCGTCCAGGTCGGGCCGATCCGGGTGCCGAGCAGGAACAGCAGCACCCCGTACCGGCGGCTCACCCAGCTCAGCGGGGGCACCGCCATCGCCCGGTCGAACAGCGCCCGCACCGGATCGGGGTTCCGTCCCAGCCACCGCCCGGCCAGCACGATCACCAGCACGCAGCCGGCCAGCACCAGCACCGCCCCGGTGGCCCGGCCCAGGTACGCCGAGACCGTCTCGTACGACCCGCCGGCGAGGTAGCCGACCAGCACCGAACCGCCGACCCAGGTGACCACGCCGGCGACGTTCCACGGCAGGAACCTCGCGTACGGCATGCCCGCCGCCCCCGCCAGCCGGGGCACCAGGGTCCGGGCGAAGGCCACCCAGCGGGCCGCGCACACGCCCCGCCCACCCAGCCGGCCGAGCATCGCGTCGGCCCGGCCCCACCGCTCGGGCCCGACCCGGGCACCCCAGCGGGAGGCCCGCAGCCGGGGACCGTACCGCCGGCCGGACCGGAAGGCCAGCGCGTCCCCCAGCACCGCCGCCGCGACCATCAGCACCATCGCCGGCCCCAGCCGCAGGGTGCCGGTGAAGGAGAGGAAGCCCACCAGCAGCAGCGTCGCCTCACCCGGCGCGACCAGCCCCACCAGCAGGGCGGTTTCCCCGGCGACGACCAGCGCCGCGACCAGGTAGATCAGCTCGGCCGGCAGGTGCTGGAGCAGACTCACCAGATCGTGCACATCAGCCCCCGACACACGGGGGCCAGCATGCCAGGTCCCCTACCCAGTGTGACAGGAGTTTCACGGGAGATCCGGGCCGGCTCCGGGGTGACCCCGACGCCGCCCCTGATCCCGGGGGACGGGAGGATGGAGAGCATGCAGCTTCGCACCGACCTCCGCAACGTCGCCATCATCGCCCACGTCGACCACGGCAAGACCACCCTGGTCGACGCCATGTTGCGGCAGGCCGGCGCCTACGGCGCCCGCGGCGAGACGACCGAGCGGGTGATGGACTCGATGGACCTGGAACGGGAGAAGGGCATCACCATCCTGGCCAAGAACACCGGCGTGCGCTACCTGCCGGCGGACGGCTCCGACCCGGTCACCATCAACATCATCGACACCCCCGGGCACGCCGACTTCGGTGGCGAGGTCGAGCGCGGGCTGACCATGGTCGACGGGGTGGTGCTGCTCGTCGACGCCAGCGAGGGCCCGCTGCCGCAGACCCGCTTCGTGCTGCGCAAGGCGCTGAAGGCCCGGATGCCCATCATCCTCGTGATCAACAAGGTGGACCGTCCGGACGCCCGGATCAAGGACGTCGTCGACGACACGTACGAACTCTTCCTCGACCTGGACGCCGACGAGGAGCAGATCGACTTCCCGATCGTCTACGCCTGCGCCCGCGACGGCATCGCCTCCCTCACCCAGCCCGCCGACGGCGCGGTCCCCGAGGACAGCACCTCCCTGGAGCCGCTGTTCCGTACCCTGCTCGACACCATCCCGCCGCCCGCGTACGACGAGGACGCGCCGCTGCAGGCGCACGTCACCAACCTCGACGCGTCGCCGTTCCTGGGCCGGCTCGCGCTGTGCCGGGTCCGGCAGGGCACCATCGCCAAGGGCCAGACCGTCGCCTGGTGCCGCACCGACGGCAGCACCTCGCGGGTCCGTATCTCCGAACTGCTGATGACCGAGGGCCTGGAACGCAAGCCGGCCGACTCCGCCGGGCCGGGCGACATCATCGCCGTCGCCGGCATCCCCGAGATCATGATCGGTGAGACCCTCGCCGACGCGGAGGACCCCCGCCCGCTGCCGCTGATCACCGTCGACGAGCCGGCCATCTCGATGACCATCGGCACCAACACCTCCCCGCTGGTGGGCCGGGTCAAGGGCGCCAAGGTCACCGCCCGGATGGTCAAGGACCGCCTCGACAAGGAACTGGTCGGCAACGTCTCGCTGCGGGTGCTGCCCACCGAACGCCCCGACGCCTGGGAGGTGCAGGGCCGTGGCGAACTGGCCCTGGCCATCCTGGTCGAGCAGATGCGCCGGGAGAACTACGAACTCACCGTCGGCAAGCCGCAGGTGGTCACCCGGGAGATCGACGGCAAGACCTGCGAGCCGGTCGAGCGGCTCACCATCGACGCCCCCGACGAGTACCTCGGGGCGATCACCCAGCTCCTCGCCACCCGCAAGGGCCGGATGGAGCAGCTGGTCAACCACGGCACCGGCTGGATCCGAATGGAGTGGCTGGTCCCGGCGCGCGGCCTGATCGGCTTCCGGACCGAGTTCCTCACCGAGACCCGCGGCACCGGCATCCTGCACCACGTCTTCGAGTCCTACGAGCCCTGGTTCGGCGAGCTGCGTACCCGCAACAACGGCTCCCTGGTCGCCGACCGGTCCGGGGCCGTCACCGCGTTCGCCATGACCAACCTCCAGGAGCGCGGCCAGCTCTTCGTCGAGCCCGGCACCGAGGTGTACGAAGGCATGATCGTCGGCGAGAACTCCCGCTCCGACGACATGGACGTCAACATCACCAAGGAGAAGAAGCTCACCAACATGCGGGCGTCGACCTCCGACGAGACCGAGAAGCTGATCCCGCCGCGCAAGCTCTCCCTGGAGCAGGCGCTGGAGTTCTGCCGCGAGGACGAGTGCGTCGAGGTCACCCCGGTCGCCGTCCGGATCCGTAAGGTCGTGCTCGACCAGACCCAGCGCGGCCGGATGGCGGCCCGCCGCAAGCACGCCGGCTGACCCGCGCGTCGCGCCGGCCGGCCCACTGAGCAGCCGACCGGCCCGCTGAACACCCGACCGGGACCGGGGGGACGGGCCACCACGCCCGTCCCCCCGTCCGCTACGGTCAGCGCCATGACCTGGGACGACCTCGACGCCCGTCTGGCCGCCGTACCCGGCACCGTCTCCGCGTACGTGGGCCGGCCCGGCACCGCCCCGACCTGGGTCCACGCCGAACACGCCACCCACTACGCGGCCAGCACCATGAAGGTCGCCGTGCTGGCCGCCCTGTACCGGGCCGCCGACGCCGGCCGGCTCGACCTGGACACCCCGGTACCCGTGCACAACGACTTCCCGTCGGCCCGCCCTGACGCGCCGCGCTACCAGCTCACCCCGCACTACGACAACGACGACGCCGTCTGGCACCGCCTCGACCGCACCGCCCCGCTGCGCTGGCTCGCCGAACGGATGATCGTCCGGTCCAGCAACCTCGCCACCAACATCGTCCTCGGCCACGTCGGCGTCCCCGCCGTCGCCGAGGTCTGGGCGGCGGTCGGCGCCCGGCACAGCGTCACCGGCCGGGGCATCGAGGACTTCGCCGCCCGGGAGGCCGGCATCACCAACCTGGTCACCGCCGCCGACCTGGCCGCCCTGTTCGGCGCGCTCGCCCTCGGTGCCGCCCACCCCGGCGGCCCGGCCACCCCGGCCAGCTGCGCCGCCATGATCGACGTGCTCTGCCGCCAGGAGTTCCGCGAGGACCTCCCCGCCGGGCTGCCCGCCGGCGTCCGGATCGCCCACAAGAACGGCTGGGTACGCGGTGTGCGGCACGGGGCCGGCCTGGTCCTGCCCGACGACGCGCCCCCGTACGTGATCGTGGTCTGTGCCACCACCGACCTCGCCGACGGCGGCCCCAGCGGCGACGACACCGACGACGACGCCTGCCGGCTGCTCGCCGACGTGTCCGCCCAGGTCTGGGCCGCCCGCCATCGGCTCGACCCCGCCCGCTGACCGACGCACCGAAGCCGCGCCCGGCCCGCCCGCCGAGAGCGCACCCCGGCGGTGGCCGGCACCCGGCCCCACCGCCTACGCTCCCCGCACCACCCCCACCAGGGAGCCCACCATGCCGTACCGCCGGATCCTGCTCGCCGCCTTCGTCGCGGTGACCGTGGCGAACCTCGCCGCCCACGTCACCGACAGCCGGACCGGCGAACTGCTCACCAAGCCGCTGCTGATGCCGCTGCTCGCCGGCTACCTCTGGCGGGCCGCCCGCGACCAGGGCCGACGACCCGACCGGCTGGTCCTGGCCGCGCTGGCCCTCTCCACCGGCGGCGACATCGCCCTGCTCGGCGACGGCACCGGCCCGTTCCTGACCGGCATGGTGCTGTTCCTCGCCGCGCACGGGTGCTACATCACCGCGTTCACCCGCGGTGGCGCGGCCCGGCCCCTGCGCCGCCCGCCGCTGGTCGCCGTCCCGATCGGGTACGCCGTCGCCACCACCGCAGCCCTGGCCTGGATGTGGTCGGGCCTCACCGACGCCGGCCTGGCGCTGCCCGTCGCCGGGTACGCCGTCGCCCTCGCCACCATGGCCGCCACCGCCGCCGCGCACGGCCCCCGGGTCGCTCTCGGTGGCGCGCTGTTCCTCGTCTCCGACCTGCTCATCGCCACCGGGGTCGCCGAGGTCGGCGACCTGCCCGGCCCACCGGTGTGGGTGATGGCCACCTACTGCGCCGCTCAGGCCCTCATCGCCACCGGCTGGGCGGCCCGCGCCGGCACCCCGGCGGCGCTCACTCCAGCAGGTTCGCCCGTACCGCGCTGACCAGCTCGTCGGTCATCCCCAGCCCGTCCCGCAGGTACGCCCCGAACGACCCGTGCACCCGCGTCACCTCGTCGTACGCCGCGTCCAGGTACTCCGCGCGCACCTCCAGCACCGGACCCACCGCCGCCGGGTCCAGCTCCGGCCGACGCCGGCACATCGCCTCCAGCAGCACCTCCCGCAGACTCACCGTCAACTCGTTGTGCCGCAGGTAGTCGGCCCGGATCGCCGCCTCGTCCACCCCCAGCACGGTCAACAGCAGCACCGCCAGCCAGCCGGTCCGGTCCTTACCGGCCGAACAGTGGAACACCAGCGGCAGGTTCGCCGGGTCGGCAGCCAACCGCAGCGCCCCGGCGAACCCGCGCCGCGCCGCGTCCCCGGTCACGAACCACCGGTAGATCGCCGCCATCGCCGCCGGAGTGCCCTCCCGCGCCAGCCCGTCGTACGCGGCCAGGTCGTGCCCCAGCAGCAACGCCGACACGTACGTGAAGACCGGGTGCTCCGGATCGTGCACCGGCAGGTGCGCCACCCGCGCCCCGGCGGTCAACCGGTCCGGCGGCGCTTCGGCGATCTCCACGGGAGCCCGCAGGTCCACCACACAGGCCGGGTCGATCGTCCCCAGCACCAGCAGGTCCTCGTCGGTCAACCGACCCAGCGCCGGGGTACGCAGCAACCGTCCGGCCCGCACCCGTCGCCCGTCCGCGCCGACCAGGCCACCCAGGTCCCGCGCGTTCGGCGCGCCCACCAGTTCCCATTCCCGAACAGTCATCCGGCCCTCCCCTGCCCGCGTCCGTCCGCGTATAGGGTGCCGCACATGACGATCGCCGCGGTACGCACCCACCGGCTTTCCGCCCCCTTACACACCCCCTTCGTCACCGCCCTGCGCCGCACCACCACCGTGGAGACCCTGGTCGTGGAGGTCACCGACGACGACGGCCGCTCCGGGTTCGGGGAGGCCCCCCAGGTGTGGCAGGTCACCGGGGCGTCCATCGCCGGGGCCCGGGCCTGCGTGCACGAGGTGCTCGGGCCGTTGGTCGCCGGCCGGGACGCCGACGACCTCAACGCCCGCTGCGCCGAGGTACGCCGGGCGGTCGCCGGTAACGAGGCCGCCAAGGCGGCGCTGGACGTGGCCCTGCACGACCTCGCCGCCCGCCGGCTCGGCGTACCGCTGGTCCGGCTGCTCGGCGGCACCGCCCGGCAGGTCCAGACGGACGTCACCCTCGCCGCCGGTGACGCCGTCGAGCTGGCGGCGACGGCGAAGCAGCGCCACGCCGACGGTTTCACCGTGCTCAAGCTGAAGGTCGGCACCGACCCGGCCGGCGACCTGGAACGGGTCCGCGCGGTGCGCTCGGCGGTCGGGCCCGGGGTGCGGGTCCGGCTCGACGCCAACCAGGGCTGGACGCCCCGCGAGGCGGTCCGGATCATCCGGGGCATCGAGGACGCCGGACTCGACGTCGAACTCGTCGAGCAGCCCGTCGCGCACTGGGACCTGGACGGGCTGGCCTGGGTCAGCGACCGGGTCGACGTGCCGATCCTCGCCGACGAGTCGGTGTTCGGCCCCCGTGACCTGATCGAGGTGATCCGCCGCCGGGCCGCCGACATGGTCAACGTCAAGCTCGCCAAGGCCGGTGGCCTGCACCCGGCCCGGACGCTGCTCGACCTGGCCGCCGCGCACGGCGTCGGCACCGTGGTCGGGTCGATGATGGAAAGTCAGATCGGCGTCGGCGCGGCGGCGAGCCTGGCCGCCGCCTGCGGCACCAGCGCCGTCGCCGACCTCGACGCCGCCTGGTGGCTGGCCTGGTCCCCGGTGCGCGGTGGCATCCGGTACGACGGCGCCACCGTCGTGCTGCCGGACACGCCGGGGCTCGGTGTCACCTCGATCGATGAAGCAAAGGTGCAGCGACATGGTTGATGCCCGTCGGATTCTTTCATAGGCTCACGGGGAACCGACCGGGCGACGCTGCCACCGGGACCGACCGGGCAGGCTGTCACGGAGCCGGCCGGGTGACGCTGGAGGATGCACGTGGAACCGCTGACCGGCCACCGGGCCGTCGTCCGGGTCGCCGTGGCGACCCTGTGGACCTCCCCCGACGCGGTACGCCCGGTCGACGCCCCCGCGCTCGGCCCGCACGCCGACACCGCCGCCTGGATCGCCGGCATGGACGCCGACCAGCAGGTCGGTGACTGTGTGCTCAGCCAACTGCTCCTCGGCGAACAGGTCCTGGTCACCGAGGAGCGCACCGGCTGGGCGCGCGTCGTCGCCGTCGAACAGGCCGCCGCACCGCTCGACCCGCGCGGCTACCCCGGCTGGCTCCCCACCGACCAGCTCGCTCCCGTACCGGACGACGAGCCGACCGGCCCGCCGCTGGTCGTGGACACCACGGTCACCGCCCTGCGTGCCACCCCGCACGGCCCGGTACGCGTCCCCGGGGTCGTGCTCGGCACCCGGCTGCTCCCGGCCGGCCCGGCGGTGGACGGCTGGCGACCGGTGCACGTACCCGGCCAGCCCGCCCCGCACTGGCTTCCCGAGCACCACGTCGTCCCGTTACCGGACCGGCCGCCCGCCGCCGGGGAGGTGCTCGGCGTCGCCGACCGGCTCCGCGACGTCCGGTACGTGTGGGGCGGCCTCTCCCCGGCCGGCATCGACTGCTCCGGGCTGGTGCACCTGGCCTGGCGGCGGTTCGGGGTGCGGCTGCCCCGCGACGCCGGCGCGCAGGCGGCGGCCACCGCACCGGTCGAGCTGGGCACGGAACGCGTCGGCGACCTGTACTTCTTCGCCCGCCCCGGGCGCGGGGTCCACCACGTCGGCATCGTCACCGCGCCGCCGGGTGAGGCCGGGCGGCGGATGCTGCACGCCTGCTACCGGCACCGCCGGGTGGTGGAGGAGCAGCTTCCCCCGGACCGTACCGCGACCCTGATCGGCGCCCACCGCATCTGACCCGGTACCCGGCTGGCCCGGGACGCCCAGACATGGTGCGGGCGTCCGTCGCGGTGCTCGCGGCGGACGCCCCCGGTGGTGCGACGGATCAGTGCTTGACGACGGTGGTCAGTTCCCGGCGGCGGTCCCGGGAGGACTTGATCAGGCTCGCCGCGGTGGCGACCGCGAGCGTGCCCAGGATGACCGTCAGGGAGAGCCAGATCGGGATGTGCGGTGCCCAGCCGACGTGCTCGCCGCCGTTGATGAACGGCAGGTTGTTGTCGGCCAACGCCTCCAGCACCAGCTTGACGCCGATGAAACCGAGCACCACGGCCAGGCCGATGCTCAGGTAGATCAACCGGTTGAGCAGGCCGCCGAGCAGGAAGTAGAGCTGCCGGAGCCCCATCAGGGCGAACACGTTCGCGGTGAAGACCAGGTACGGCTCCTGGGTGATCCCGAAGATCGCCGGGATGGAGTCCAACGCGAAGATCAGGTCGGTGGTGCCGATCGCGATCATGACGATCAGCATCGGGGTGAAGTACCGCCGGCCGTTCTCGTGGGTGGTCAACCGCGCCCCGTCGTAGCCCTTGGAGATGGGCAACGCCCGGCGGCTCCACCTGATCAGCACGTTCTCGGTGAACTCGTCCTCGTCCGGCTCGCCCTGCCGGGCCAGATTGATCGCGGTGTAGATCAGGAACGCGCCGAAGATGTAGAACACCCAGGAGAACTGCGAGATCAGGGCCGCGCCCGCCGCGATGAAGCCACCGCGCATGACCAGCGCCAGCACGATGCCGATCAGCAGCACCTTCTGCTGGTACTGCCGGGGCACGGCGAACCGGGCCATGATGATCACGAAGACGAAGAGATTGTCCACCGAGAGGCTGTACTCGGTGAGCCAACCGGTGTAGAACTCGCCCGCCGCCTTGCCGCCGGCGGTCAGCCAGAGGCCGGCTCCGAAGAGCAGCGCCAGACCGACGTAGAAGCCGACCCAGAGGCTGGATTCGCGGACACTGGGTTCGTGGGGGCGTCGACCGATCACCAACAGGTCGATGACCAGGATCGCGGTCAGCGCGACGAGGGTTCCCGCCCAGACCAGTCCGGACACGTTCAAAGTCTATCCTCCGGCAGACACGCAGCGCCGGGCACACCACGAGGGCCGGGCTGGGCCCGGTGAAGCTTCGGTGTGCCGGCGACGCTGACTCTGGTGACTGTCGGAGGTCTCTCCCGCCACCGCGCCGCCGAGGCGGATCGGTGACCGACGATGCCGGGTCGTCCGCCGGGTGGCGTTCGACCGTGCTGACGACATCGCCGCGAGGGAATACTCCCCTCCTCGGCGGTCATTGTTCCCCATCCGGACCGCTGCGCGCACCTCCGAGCGGGGCGATGCCGGCCACGTCACCGTCCGTAGGGCTTCCTAGGAGACTAGGTGCCGGGTGGGAGCGGGCAGGCCCCTGACCCCACCCGGCGCCCCGACCCCGCATCTCGACCCGCGCCCCGGCCCGCACGCCGACCCCGTGTCCCGGCCCCGCCGCACCTCCGGCCATCGCACTCCCGGCCCCGCCGCACCTTCCGGCCATCGCACTCCCGGCCCCGCCGCACCTCCGGCCATCGCACTCCCGGCCCCGCACCGCACGCCCGGGGACCGGCATGGCAGGCTGCCACCATGGTGCTCGAGGTCGCGCTGATCGACGTACTGCCCGGACACGAGGACGCGTTCGCCGCCGCGTACGCGCAGGGACACCCCATCCTCGCCGGCACGCCCGGCTGCCGTTCGGTGCGGATGACCCGTGGCATCGAGTCACCGTCGCGGTTCGTGCTGCTGGTGGAGTGGGACTCCGTCGAGGCGCACGACCAGGAGTTCCGCGCCACCGAGCGGTTCCAGCAGTGGCGGGCCCTGATCGGCCCGCACTTCGCCAACCCGCCGCTGGTGGAGCACTTCACCGACGTACCCGCCTGACACCCGACCCGGGCGGTCGCGCGCGGTCCGGCGGGCAGCGGTCCGCAGGCGCTGCCGTTCTGGCAGCTGGTCATCGCGGTCTGGCGGCCCCGACGGACCCGGCAGGCCCGACGGATGCAGGCCGGCGACCCCGACGGACGCGGGCCGACAGTCCCGACGGACGCGGTAGGCCCGACGGACGCGGGCCGGCCGACCCCGGCGGACGCGCAGGTGACCGGACGGGCAGCGGGTCGCAGGTGGGCGGGCGGACGCAGGCAGTTGGGCGGACCGCAGCGGCTCCCGGGCAGCCACGAGGGCCGGCGGAACGGGTGGCCGGCGGAAACGGGTGGCGGGCGGGACGGGGCTTCCGGTTGAGTGGCCGGCATGACCGACGATCGGGTGGCTCTGGTGACCGGCGTCAGCCGGGGTGTCGGCATCGGCGCAGCGGTCTCCCGGGCACTCGCGGCGGACGGCCACCGGCTGCTGCTCACCGGGCTGCCCAGCTACGACGACGCCCAGCCCCACGGCGGTGACCCGCACGGCGTGCCGACCCTCCTGGCGGAGCTGGACGACCGTGCCGACCACGTCACCGCCGACCTGCTCGCCCCGGCCGGCCCCGCCGAGCTGGTCGCCGAAGCGGTCCGCCGGCACGGACGGTTGAACACGGTGGTCGCCGTGCACGCCTACTCCACTCACACCCGGCTGGGCGCGCTGGACGCCACCGAGATCGACCGGCACCTGCTGGTCAACGTCCGGGCCACTCTGCTGCTCGCCGAGGCGTTCGCCGCCGCGTTCACCGCCGGCACCGGCGGCCGGCTGGTGTTCTTCACCAGCGGACAGCGGCTCGGCCCGATGCCCGACGAACTGGCGTACGCGGCGAGCAAGGCCGCGGTGGAGAACCTCACCGTCCAGCTCGCGCCGCTGCTGATGCCCCGGGGGATCACCGTCAACTGCGTCAACCCCGGCCCCACCGACACCGGCTACGCGCCGGCCGACCTGCACGCCGCGGTGGCCCGGCTCTTTCCCGGCGGCCGCTGGGGCACCCCGCAGGACGCGGCCCGGCTGGTGCGGTTCCTCTGCTCACCCGAGGCCGGCTGGATCACCGGTCAGGTGATCGAC
The DNA here is from genome assembly GCF_028993575.1 of Micromonospora cathayae. Lineage (NCBI taxonomy): Bacteria > Bacillati > Actinomycetota > Actinomycetes > Micromonosporales > Micromonosporaceae > Micromonospora > Micromonospora cathayae. The sequence goes on from NZ_CP118615.1 coordinate 6,363,545, forward strand.
TCCGAGGGCGGGTTCAACCGGTACGCCTGAGGCGACCCCGGTCACTCCTCGGCGTACCGGTTCAGCAGCGCCACCGTGTCCGGGGTGGACAGCGCCGCGTCCAGCAGCCAGCCGGCGAGCTGTTCGTACCGACGGACGTCCGGTTCCGCGGTCAGCCGCAGGTCGGTGGTGAGCGCCTCCAGTACCACGGTGCGCGGGTCGGCCGGGTCGGGGAAGGCGTAACAGGAGAACGGCGTCATCGGGTGCAGCACGCTCCCGGCCACGGGCACCCCGCGCGGCAGCACCCGGATGGTCACGTTGGCCCGCCTGGTCAACGTCACCAGGTGCCGCGCCTGCTCCCGCCACACCGGCTCGGGAACGCCGGCGCGGGAGAGGGCGGCCTCGTCGAGGACCGCCGTGTACCGGGGCGCGTCCGCCCGGTGCAGCACGTCCTGCCGGGCCGCGCGGGCGCGGGTGTCCGCCTCCACGTCGATCTCCGGGTCGAGGAGCCGGCCGGCGGCGACCCGCAGTCGCGCGTACGCCCGGGTCTGGAGCAGGCCCGGCACCACCGCCGGTTGGTACTCGAAGATGGTGGCGGCGCCGGCCTCCAGCTCGGCGTAGGTGCGCTGCCGTTCCCCCATCTCGCCCAGTGCCTTCCACCAGCTCCGGTTGGTGGCGGCGTCCCGCGCGATGACGATGAGTGTCTCGCGCTGCCCACCCGGGACGTCGTAGACGTCCAGCAGGTCGAAGACGTCGGCCAGGTCGGGCCGGCTCTGCCCCAGCTCGATCCGGGACAGTTTGGAGGTGGAGGCCCAGCCGAGCCGCTCACAGACCTGGTCGAGGGTGAGCCCGGCCTGCCGGCGGAGCTGACGCAGCTCCGCGCCCAGGCGCGCCCGACGAATGACAGGACTTGTTGGCAGCGGCATCCGGCCTCCCATCGTGGGAGAGTACGGGCACCGGCAACCCAAAGCAATACCCTGCTCACAGAGAGCAACAACGGTAGTGGTGGCCGGTCCGGGCACCTCGACAGGGCACGCACTTGGGCGGGTGGACCGACGGCCCGGGGCGTCGACCGAGAGCCCCGGGGCGGTGGACCGAGAGCCGGGGCCGTCAAACCGAGGACCGGCGACGCCGAGGTCAGCTCACCCCGGCCGCGTCCATGCCGCGCAGTTCCTTCTTGAGGTCGGCCACCTCGTCCCGGATCCGGGCGGCCAGCTCGAACTGCAACTCCCGGGCGGCGGCCAGCATCTGGTCGTTGAGTTCCTGGATGAGCTGGGCCAGATCGGCCCGGGCCATGCCGGCCCGGGACGGACCGGCGGTGGCCCGGGACCGGCTGCGGGTCTCCTTGACCGGGGCCTTGCCCCGGGAGAGCTGCCGGGCCGCGCCGCCGACCCGGGAGTCGGTCTCGGTGTCCTCCGCCTCCCGGTAGATGTCGTCCAGGATGTCGTGGATCTTCTTGCGCAGCGGCTCGGGGCTGATCCCGTGCGCCTCGTTGTGCGCGATCTGCTTGGCCCGCCGCCGGTTCGTCTCGTCGATCGCGGCGGCCATCGACGGAGTGATCTTGTCGGCGTACATGTGCACCTGGCCGGACACGTTCCGGGCGGCCCGGCCGATGGTCTGGATCAGCGACCGGCCGCTGCGCAGGAAACCCTCCTTGTCGGCGTCGAGGATCGCCACCAGGGAGACCTCGGGCAGGTCGAGGCCCTCGCGGAGCAGGTTGATGCCGACCAGCACGTCGTACTCGCCCTTGCGCAGCTCACGCAGCAGCTCCACCCGGCGCAGCGTGTCCACCTCGGAGTGCAGATAACGCACCCGGATGCCGTTGTCCAGCAGGTAGTCCGACAGGTCCTCGGCCATCTTCTTGGTCAGCGTGGTGACCAGCACCCGCTCGTCCCGCTCGGTACGCAGCCGGATCTCGTGCATCAGGTCGTCGATCTGCCCCTTGGTGGGCTTGACGACCACCTCCGGGTCGATCAGGCCGGTGGGGCGGATCACCTGCTCGACGTACTCGCCCTGGGCCTGCTCCAGCTCCCAGGAGCCCGGGGTCGCGGACAGGTAGACCATCTGCCCGACCCGCTCCAGGAACTCGTCGAACCGCAGCGGCCGGTTGTCGGCGGCGCTGGGCAGCCGGAACCCGTGGTCGATCAGCATCCGCTTGCGCGAGGCGTCGCCCTCGAACATGGCGCCGATCTGCGGGATCGTCACGTGCGACTCGTCGACCACGGTGAGGAAGTCGTCCGGGAAGTAGTCGAGCAGGCAGTGCGGCGGGCTGCCCGGCAACCGGCCGTCGATGTGCATGGAGTAGTTCTCGATGCCCGAGCAGAAGCCGACCTGGCGCATCATCTCGATGTCGTAGGTGGTACGCATCCGCAGCCGTTGCGCCTCCAGCAGCTTGCCCTGCCGCTCCAGCTCGGCCAACCGCTCGGCCAGCTCGACCTCGATGTCCCCGATGGCGCGTTCCATCCGCTCCGGGCCGGCCGCGTAGTGCGTGGCGGGGAAGATCAGCAGATGGTCCACCTCGCGGACCACGTCCCCGGTCAGCGGGTTGAGGTAGTAGAGGTTCTCCACCTCGTCACCGAACAGCTCGATCCGCACGGCCAGTTCCTCGTACGCGGGAATGATCTCCAGGGTGTCGCCCCGGACCCGGAACGTGCCGCGCTGGAAGGCCATGTCGTTGCGGGCGTACTGGATGTCGACCAGCCGGCGCAGCAGCTTGTCGCGGTCCAGCTCCTGGCCGACGGCGACCCGGACGGCCCGGTCCAGGTACTCCTGCGGGGTGCCCAGGCCGTAGATCGCCGAGACGGTCGCCACCACGATCACGTCCCGCCGGGTCAGCAGCGACATGGTGGCCGAGTGCCGCAGCCGCTCGACCTCCTCGTTGATCGAGGAGTCCTTCTCGATGTACGTGTCGGTCTGCGGAATGTACGCCTCGGGCTGGTAGTAGTCGTAGTAGGAGACGAAGTACTCCACCGCGTTGTGCGGGAGCAGCTCGCCGAACTCCTTGGCCAACTGGGCGCAGAGGGTCTTGTTCGGGGCGAGCACCAGGGTCGGCCGTTGCAGCCGCTCGACCAGCCACGCGGTGGTGGCGCTCTTGCCGGTGCCGGTGGCGCCGAGCAGCACCGTACTGCGGTCACCGCGGCGGACCCGCCGCTCCAGGTCGTCGATGGCGGCCGGCTGGTCACCGGCGGGCTGGAACTCACTGACGACCTGGAAACGTCCGTCGAGGCGGGGGATGTCGAGCGCCATGGTCCCCACGGTACGCCGCCGGTGTGACACTCCGGGCCGGCTACCGCCGGTGCCCGACCGGCTTCGATATTCGCATTGTGGGCTACATCTCACCGGGCTAGGGTGTGCAGCGTAGGCCGCTCGCGGCGGCCGTCCGGGACGGTCCGGCCCTCGTCGGCCGGGACACCCGGCGCAGGGGTCGCAGCACCCGGTCAGGCCGGCGTGCGCCTCCGGTGCGGTCGCGCGGACGCGCAGACCGGCCGCCGCGAGCGCCCCTGCTCGTCACCCCAGCGCCGCCGGGCCGTTCAACCACTCGTGGAGACCTCGCCCCGACCGGCCCGGAGACCGGAGCCCGGACCGGCCCGGAGCCCCGAGCCGGAACCCGACCAGGCCCCTGCGCACCGGGCGGCCCGGACCCGGGAACCCGACCAGGCCCCGGCCCGCCGGACGGCGCGGACGGACCGCCGCCGACGGCGCGTGCGCGCCGGGCTCGGTGGGGTCGCGGCGGTGGCCGCCATCGCCCTGGTCGCCGGCCTGCTGAGCTGGGGCCCCGAACCGACGGAGCCGCCCCGCGCTCCGACCGCCGACGAGGTCGACCGGCTGGCCGCCGTCCGGGTCACGAACTACCGGGACGGGCGGGCCGGCCTGCGGGCCACGGTCGGCGACGGCGGTGCCCGCACCGAGGTCGTCGGCTGGGTGGACTGGGCCGATCCGCTGGTCTATCTCGACGTCGGCGGCCCCGGGGCGGGCCCGGCGCGCGGCCTGGTGCAGGCCCGGCCCGAGCTGGTCGCGGTACGGCCCGACCCGGCCGCGGTGCTCACTCCCGCGCCGCCACCGCTGGTCCCGCCGGCGGACGGCTGGCGGATCCGCGAACTACCCGACCGGCCACCCCTGGCGGACCTGCTCGACCTGCTGCTGGTGCTCGCGGCCGACCGGCCGGACCCGGCCGCGCCGCTGCGCTCCGGGGCGGTCCGCTGGGTGGGCCGGGACACCGTGGGCCGGACCCCGGTGGACGTCTTCGAGCTACCCGCCGGGACACCCGCCCCACCGGCCGGCACCCCCACCGCCACGTCGGTACCGGGCCCGCCGGCCCGCACCGGAACCCGCTACTGGGTGGACCGGGACGCCCGGCTGCACCGGCTGACCGCACGGTTGCCCGGCCGGCTACCGGTCACGGTGGAACTGGACCGGGCCCAGCGTCCCCCGCTGCGCCCGGTGGACGCGCTCGGCGGGCGGCCCGGCCTTCCCCGGGACCTCACCTGGGAGGAGGCCGACCGGCTGTCCCGGCTGCCCGCCCGCACCCGCGACCTCGGCAGCGTGGCGTTGCACCTCACCGTCCCGACCGGTACCGGGGCGAACCTGCGCGGTGCGGGCTGGCTCGACTGGGGCGACCAGGTCGCCTACCTCGCCACCACCGACCTCGACGCGCCCGGCACCCGGACCCTGGCCCACTACCAGCGTTCCCGGGTGGCCCGTTCGCAGCTACCCGCCGGGGACACGGATCCGGCCGCCCGACCACCGCTTCCACCACCACGGAGCCTCGTCTGGCAGCAGACCGGGACCGGGACGGGGGTGGTGGACCGGCTCGTCGCGGCGGCGCTGCGGACCGGCCGGCCGCCGGCAGAGCGGGGGCGGGCGACCTGGCTACGCCGGGACAGCACCGGCAACCGGCAGGTGGACGTGATCGAGCTACGCACCACGCAGGCCACCCTGCGCTACTGGATCGACCGGGCCGGCCTGCTCCGCCGGCTGGAACTGCGCGTCCCGGTCGGCGCGTGGGCCCAACTCGACCTGGTACAGGCTCCGGTGCCCCGGCTTCCCCCGCCCCCTGCCCCGCCCCCCGCCGCCGACGCGGCGCGCCCGGCCCCGTCCACCGCACCACCCCGGTGACCCGGACCGGTCAGGGACGCCAACCGGTCCGCGCGGCCCACTCCTCGGCCCGCAGGTGCTCCTCGTCGAACCAGGGGTCCTTCGCGGTGGCGTAGGCCGCGCCGTCCGGAGCCGAGGCGGCCAGCTCCCGCTTCAGCATCAGGTACGCGGCCCGCTGGTCCGGGTCCGCGCGCAGGTGGTCGCGCATCAACAGCGCGTACCGCCACCCCGGCGAACCCGACTCGCGGACGTGCAGGTGGACCGGTCGGCCGGGGTCGGCGCTGCCGTGCAGCCGTTTGGGCCACCGCTGCCCGCCGGCCGGTCGCGGAGCGTCCCACCACTCGCCGGGGAACCGGGGGAAACCGGCCCGGGCCAGCGGTTCGGCGAGCCGGTCGGCGTCGGCGAGCGAGTCCACGGTGAGCTGGACGTCGATGACGTCCTTCGCGGCGAGCCCGGGTACCGCGGTCGATCCGATGTGGTCGACCCGCAGGTCGGCGGGGGCGACCGCGTGCCGGATCCGGGCGGCCAGCCGGGCGTACTGCGCCGGCCACGTCGGGTCCGCCTCGGTGATCAGCACCCGCTCGGGCCGCCGGACCACCCGACGCTGCCGCAGGTTCTCCTCGTACGGCACCAGGCGGTCGTGCCAGAGGGCGTCCACCCCGGCGTGCAGCTCGTCACGGCTGTCGTCGTTGGTGAGCAGCACGTCGGCCGCGGCCCGGCGGCGGTCGTCGTCGGCCTGCGCGGCGATCCGCCGTTCCGCCTCGGCCCGGCTCATCCCCCGGTCGCGCGCCAACCGCTCCACCCGGGTCGGCACCGCGGTCTGCACCACCACCACCAGGTGGTACGTCGGGGCCAGGCCCACCTCGACCAGCAGCGGTACGTCGTTCACCACGATCGCGTCCGGGGGTGCGGCGGCGGCCAGGGCGGCGGACCGCTCCCGGACCCGGGGATGGGTGATCGCCTCCAGCCGTCGGCGGGCGGTCTCGTCACCGAAGACCAGCGTCCCGAGGGCGGGCCGGTCCAGTGCGCCGTCCGGGCCGAGTACGCCCGCGCCGAACGCGGCGACGATCTCGGCGAGCCCCTCGCTGCCGGGGGCGACCACCTCCCGGGCGATCCGGTCGGAGTCGATGATCACCGCTCCGAGCTGCGCGAACCTCGCCGCCACCGCGCTCTTGCCGGACCCGATGCCGCCGGTCAGTCCCACCATCAACACCCCACCAGTCAACCTGATCACCCGGGCGTCGCCGCGTCGGGGTGGGGCGGGGGAAAGGGGAAGGCCCCGTCCGACCGTGGGGAGCCGGTGGACGGGGCCTTCGGGTGGTGCCTGTGGGTCACTTACCGCCGGCGAGCTTCTCCCGCAGCGCGGCGAGCGCCTCGTCGGTGGCCAGGGTGCCGGCCGGCTCCTCGGCCTGCCGGCTCGGGGCCGGGCTGGACGAGGAGGTGGTGCCGCCGGTGACGACCGGGGCCGGGTTGGCAGCGGCCTCGGCGTCGGCGGCCCGGGAGTTCTGCACCTGCTTGGTGTGCGCCTCCCAGCGCTGACGTGCCTCGGCGTACTGGTTCTCCCAGGTCTCCCGCTGCTTGTCGTACCCCTCGAGCCACTCGCCCGTCTCCGGGTCGAAGCCCTCCGGGTAGATGTAGTTGCCCTCGGCGTCGTACGTCGCGGCCATGCCGTAGAGGGTCGGGTCGAAGTGCTCCTCGCCCTCGACGAAGCCCTCGTTGGCCTGCTTGAGCGAGAGCGAGATCCGCCGACGCTCGAGGTCGATGTCGATGACCTTGACCATGACCTCGGAGCCGACCTGGACGACCTGCTCCGGGATCTCCACGTGGCGCTCGGCCAGCTCGGAGATGTGCACCAGGCCCTCGATGCCGTCGTCGACCCGCACGAACGCACCGAACGGCACCAGCTTGGTGACCTTACCCGGGACGATCTGCTGGATCGCGTGGGTCCGGGCGAACTGCCGCCACGGGTCCTCCTGGGTCGCCTTCAGCGACAGCGAGACCCGCTCGCGGTCCAGGTCGACGTCCAGGACCTCGACCTCGACCTCCTGGCCCACCTCGACGACCTCGGACGGGTGGTCGATGTGCTTCCAGGACAGCTCGGAGACGTGCACCAGACCGTCCACGCCGCCGAGGTCGACGAACGCGCCGAAGTTGACGATCGAGGAGACGACGCCCTTGCGGACCTGCCCCTTCTGGAGCTTGTTGAGGAACTCGGTGCGCACCTCGGACTGGGTCTGCTCGAGCCAGGCCCGGCGGGACAGGACCACGTTGTTGCGGTTCTTGTCCAGCTCGATGATCTTGGCTTCGAGCTCCCGGCCGACGTACGGCTGCAGGTCCCGCACCCGACGCATCTCGACCAGGGAGGCGGGCAGGAAGCCGCGCAGCCCGATGTCGAGGATGAGACCACCCTTGACCACCTCGATGACCGAGCCGCGGACGACGCCGTCCTCGTCCTTGATCTTCTCGATGGTGCCCCAGGCCCGCTCGTACTGCGCCCGCTTCTTGGAGAGGATCAGACGACCCTCCTTGTCCTCCTTCTGGAGGACAAGCGCCTCGATGTGGTCGCCAACCGACACCACCTCGGCCGGGTCCACGTCGTGCTTGATCGACAACTCACGAGAGGGGATGACACCCTCGGTCTTGTAGCCGATGTCGAGCAGGACCTCGTCCCGATCGACCTTGACGACGGTTCCTTCGACAATGTCGCCGTCGTTGAAGTACTTGATGGTCTCGTCGATCGCGGCGAGGAAAGCCTCCTCGGAACCGAGATCGTCGTGGGTGACCCGGGTGGCGCTCGAGGGGGCCTCGATGCTGCTCGTCATGTGGGCGGTTGCTCCGGTCGGATGGTTTGTCACAGCAGGCTTGTGTCGCAGTGACCTGTTCGCGCCAGCGGATCCGCCTCCGGGCACACCGAACGATCGCCTAGTGAGATCATGATGTGGCTCCGTTGACCGCGCGCCTGCTCCCTGCCGAGACACACGATCCGCGAGCGCATCGTCTAGCCTACCGGGTGCATTACCACAGCGTGCAAGCCCTCCCGTCTCCTCAGGGACGCGTCAGCTGCGAAAGCCGAAGAATCACCCGCAATCCCCCACTCCTGTAACACGCATCACACCGGCCCCGTACGCCCATCCGTCCACCGCCGCCGGCTCACCTCTCGCACCGGGGGCCTAGCGTGGGCGCGTGGATGACGACAACCGGGTGCTGCGCCGCCGGGTCGGCGACGCCGAGGCGCGCCGGGCCAACCGCCGCTGGTGGGACGCCGACGCCGACGACTACCAGGCCGAACACGGTCACTTCCTCGGCGACGTGGACTTCGTCTGGTGCCCGGAGGGGCTGCGCGAGACCGACGCCCGGTTGCTCGGCGACCTGACCGGCCGGCGGATCCTGGAACTCGGCTGCGGTGCCGCGTCCGCCGCCCGCTGGCTGGCCACCCAGGGCGCCCGACCGGCCGCGCTGGACCTCTCCGCCGGCATGCTGCGGCACGCCGCCCAGGCCGCCGCCCGCACCGGCGTACGCGTACCGCTGGTGCAGGCCGACGCGCTCGCGCTGCCGTTCGCCGACGCCGCCTTCGACACCGTCTGCACGGCGTTCGGCGCGATCCCGTTCGTCGCCGACTCGGCGGCGGTGATGCGCGAGGTGGCCCGGGTGCTGCGCCCCGGCGGACGCTGGGTCTTCTCGGTCACCCACCCGATGCGCTGGATCTTCCTGGACGATCCCGGCGAGGGTGGCCTGACCGCCGTGCACTCCTACTTCGACCGCAGCCCCTACGTCGAACAGGACGAGGACGGCACGGCCAGCTACGTCGAGCAGCACCGCACCCTCGGCGACCGGATCCGGGAACTGGTCGGAGCCGGCTTCCGCCTACTCGACCTGGTCGAGCCGGAGTGGCCCGACGGGCACACCGGGATCTGGGGGCAGTGGAGCCCGCTGCGCGGCCGGCTCTTCCCCGGCACCGCCATCTTCGTCGCCGAGAAGCCCACCACCTGACCCGCCCCGTCGCACCAGGTGTCCGGCCCGCTCACTCCGCCGGCGTTAGGCTGACCCGGTGAGTGCCGAGCCCATCCCGACATCACCTGGCCCCTGGTGTCCGGACCCGACGCGGCAGCAGCGTGCCGACTACACGCTGGCGGACCTGATCGCCCTGCCGGACGACGCCCCCCGCGTCGAACTCGTCGACGGAGTCATCCAGGTGACACCCTCCCCCACCGTGGGCCACCAGAGCATCTCCAGCCTCCTCTGGATGTGGCTGCACGCCCATGCCCCCGACCACCTGCGGGCCACCCAGGCCGTCGGAGTGGCGCTGAACCACAACACCAGCCGGCAACCGGACGTACTGCTCTGCCGGACCGACGTCTCCCCGGACCGGTCCCTGCTCCGCCCTGAGGACGTCGTCCTCGCCGTCGAGGTGGTCTCCCCCGGCACCCGCAGGATCGACCGCTTCGCCAAGCCCGGCGAGTACGCCGCCGCCGGCATTCCGTTCTACTGGCGGGTCGAGCAGGACCCGGTACACCTGTACGCGTACCGCCTCGGTGACCGGATCGGGCCGGGTGGCGAACGCCAGTACGAACTCGCCGCCGCCAGCGCCGACCTGGTCGAGCTGACCGACCCGTTCCCGATCAAACTCGCCGTCACCGACCTCGCCCCCTGACCAACCGCCACCGGCGTCTCCGACCCCACCCACCCACCCAGCCGCCGCGGACGTTTCCGACCCCCTGACGGGCCGCCACGGCGTTTCGACGCACACCGGTCGGGTAGCCGGAGCACATGGCAGCCGAGCAGCGGAAGTTCCGCCGGGGCGAGCACGTCTCCTGGGCCAGCCACAGCGGCCGGGGACACGGAGTCGTCACCGACGTGATCACCGAACGGACCCGGATCCGGGGGCGGACCGTCGACGCCTCCCCGCAGGAGCCGCAGTACCGCATCCGCAACGACCATTCGGGCCGCGACGTCGCCCACCGTCCGGAGGCGCTGCGCCATGAGCCGCACTGAGCCGGGTCACGAGGACCGCGACACCTACCGCGAGTTCACCGACGCGGTCAACATGAGCCCCACCGAACTCACCCGTTGGCTGGACAGCGACGAGTCCAAACACGTCGGCTGGCACAAGAAGGGCAGCCCCGGCGGCGAGTCGGTCGGCCACGAGTCCGGCCGGAAGATCATCGACCTGCTCCGCCGCAAACGCGCCGAGCTCTCCGACGCCGACTACCGGCACATGCGCAAGGTCGTCGGGTACGTGCACCGGCACCTGGCCCAGCGCCCCTCCGGCGACGTCCGCGACACCCGCTGGCGCTGGTCCCTGATGAACTGGGGCCACGACCCCCTCAAGTAACCCGACGCCTCAGGTAACCGGTACCAAGCCAGCCACCCAGATCAGATCCCTCCAGCCGGCGCCGACCACACTCACCCGGCCCACGTCAGGCTTCCGGGGCAGCCCGACCCGCGCAGGGATCAAGCCTGACCGCCCGGAGCGGGTCGGGCTGCCCCGGAAACCCGTCCACGAGCGACATCAGTGGTCGGCGCTGTTCCAGTCCCGCCCCTCGCCCACCGACACCTCCAGCGGCACCGACAGCGGGTACGCCCCGCCCATCTCCCGCCGCACCAGCGCCTCCAGGGCCTCCCGCTCGTCGGGGGCCACCTCGAAGACCAGTTCGTCGTGCACCTGCAACAGCATCCGCGAGCGCAGCCCGGCCTCGCGCAGCGCCGTGTCGACGTGCAGCATGGCGATCTTGATAATGTCCGCCGCGGAACCCTGGATCGGGGCGTTGAGCGCCATCCGCTCGGCCATCTCCCGGCGCTGCCGGTTGTCGCTGACCAGGTCGGGAAGATACCGGCGGCGACCCAGCACGGTGGAGGTGTAGCCGTCCTGGCGGGCCTTGTCGACCACGGTACGCAGGTAGTCGCGTACCCCGCCGAACCCGGCGAAGTAGTTCTCCATCAGGCCCCGGGCCTCCTCGGCGGTGATGCCGAGCTGCTGGGCCAGACCGAACGCGCTCAGGCCGTACGCCAGGCCGTAGTTCATCGCCTTGATCTTGCGGCGCTGGTCCGGGGTGACCTGCTCGACCGGCACCTCGAACACCGACGACGCGGTCGCGGCGTGGAAGTCGGCCCCCGAGTTGAACGCCTCGATCAGCTTCTCGTCGCCGGAGAGGTGCGCCATGATCCGCATCTCGATCTGGCTGTAGTCGGCGGTGAGCAGGCAGTCGTACCCCTCGCCGACCACGAACGCCCGACGGATCCGCCGGCCCTCCTCGGTGCGGATCGGGATGTTCTGCAGGTTGGGCTCGGTGGAGGAGAGCCGGCCGGTGGCGGCCACCGTCTGGTTGAAGGTGGTGTGGATGCGGCCGTCGTCGGAGACCGACTTGAGCAGCCCGTCCACGGTCACCTTCAGCTTGGCGACGTCCCGGTGGCGCAGCAGGTGCGCCAGGATCGGGTGCTCGGTCTGCGCGTACAGCCACTGGAGGGCGTCCGCGTCGGTGGTGTAGCCGGTCTTGATCTTCTTGGTCTTGGGCAGTTCCAGCTCACCGAAGAGGATCTCCTGGAGCTGCTTCGGCGAGCCCAGGTTGAACTCCCGCCCGATCTGCGTGTACGCGGCCTGCGCGGCGGACTTCACCTCACCGGCGAAGTGGGCCTCCAGCTCGTGCAGGTAGTCGGTGTCGGCGGCGATGCCGACCCGCTCCAGCTGGGCCAGCACCCGCATCAGCGGCAACTCCACCTCGGCCATCAGCGTGGTGGACTGCTCGCCGTCGCGGGACAGCTCGGCGTCGATCGCGTCGGCCAGGTCCAGGGTGGCGCGGGCGTGCAGCATGAGGTTCTGCTCGGCCTCCCGGTCGTCGCCGAACCCCTCCAGGGTGAGCTGGCCGGTCTCCGGGGCGTCCACCCGCAGCTCCCGGTGCAGGTAGCGCAGCGCCAGGTCGGTCAGGTCGTAGGAGCGCTGATCGGGACGGGCCAGGTAGGCGGCGATCTGGGTGTCGCGCCGGATGCCGGCGAGGGTCCACCCGTGCGCGCCGAAGGCCAGCACCGCCGGCTTGCTGTCGTGCAGCACCTTGGGCCGCTCCGGGTCGGCCAGCCAGGCGGCCAGCGCCGACTCGTCGTCCGCCGTCAGCTTCGCCGGGTCGCACCAGGCCGCCGCGCCGTCGGCGGTGGCCAACGCCAGGCCGGTGACCGAGGCGGTGTGCCGGCGGTTGGGGCCGGTGTCGAGCTTGACCGCCAGCCCCACCGGGGTACCGGCGGGGGTGTGCGCGGCCAGCCAGCCGGCCAGCGCGCCCGGTGCGGTGAGCACCTCCCCGGCCAGGTCGAAGCCCGCCTCGGCCTCCGGCTCGACCGCTTCGAGGTACTGGTAGAGCCGGTCGCGCAGGATACGGAACTGGAGGGTGTCGAAGACCTGGTGCACGGCCTCCCGGTCCCAGCCCTGCCAGCGGGCGTCCTCCGGGCGCAGCGGCAGCTCCAGGTCGGCGACCAGGCAGTTGATCTCGTAGTTGCGGATCACGTCGGCCAGCCGCTCGCGCAGGCTGTCACCGGCCTTGCCCTTGATCGCGTCGGCCTGCGCCACCACGCCCTCGACCCCGCCGTACAGGTTGATCCACTTGGCGGCGGTCTTCGGGCCGACCCCGGGCACGCCGGGCAGGTTGTCGCTGGTCTCGCCGACCAGCGCGGCCAGGTCACGGTACCGCTCGGGGCGGACACCGTACTTCGCCTCGACCGCGTCGGCGTCCATCCGGGCCAGGTCCGAGACGCCCTTACGCGGGTAGAGCACGGTGATCCGGTCGTCGACGAGCTGGAAGGCGTCCCGGTCACCGGTGGAGATCAGCACCGACATGCCCTGGTCCCGGGCCTGGCAGGCCAGGGTGGCGATGACGTCGTCGGCTTCGTACCCCTCCTTCTCCACCACCGGGATGCGCAGCGCGGCGAGGACCTCCTTGACCAGGCTCACCTGGCCCTTGAAGTCGCTGGGGGTCTCGCTGCGGCCGGCCTTGTACTCGGCGTACTTCTCGGTACGGAAGGAGCGGCGGGAGACGTCGAACGCCACCACGATGTGGGTGGGCTGCTCGTCCCGGAGCACGTTGATCAGCATCGAGGTGAAGCCGTAGACCGCGTTGGTGGGCTGCCCGGTCGTGGTGGAGAAGTTCTCCACCGGCAGGGCGAAGAAGGCCCGGTAGGCCAGCGAGTGGCCGTCGACGAGGAGCAGGCGCGGGTTCGTGGCAGTCACGCAGGCGACTCTAGTCCGTACCCCCGACAAGCCCCGGCGGCGGCACGGCCCGCCCACGAACTCGGCCGCCGACCCGGACGGCGCGCCCGACGGCGGGCCTGCCACGCGCGTCGGCCGCCCCACCCCGCTGGTGGCACGGGCCGGCACGCGCGTCGGCCGCCCGACCCCGACGGGGAACGGACGGCCGACGCGGACGGCACCTCAGGCCACGCCCAGGTACGCCTCCTTGACCGACGGGTCGTGCAGCAGGTCCTGGCCGGTGCCCTCCTTGACGATCCGGCCGGTCTCCAGCACGTAACCCCGGTGGGCCCGGGACAGCGCCTGCTGGGCGTTCTGCTCCACCAGCAGGATGGTGGTGCCCTGCTGGTTGATCTCCGTGATGATGTCGAAGATCTGCCGGATCACCATCGGGGCCAGCCCCATCGACGGCTCGTCCAGCAGCAGCAGCTTCGGGCGGGCCATCAGCGCCCGACCGACCGCGAGCATCTGCTGCTCGCCGCCGGAGAGGGTGCCGCCGGCCTGCTTACGCCGCTCCCGCAGCCGGGGGAACAGGGTCAGCACCCGCTCCAGGTCCTCGGCGATGCCCGCCCGGTCCTTGCGGGTGTACGCCCCCATGTCCAGGTTCTCCAGCACCGTCATGCCGGGGAACACGCCCCGACCCTCCGGCGACTGGCAGATCCCCCGGACCACCCGCAGGTCGGCCCGGACGTTCGTGATGTCCTCGCCGTTGAACCGGATCTTCCCGGTCTTGGCCGGCAACAGCCCGGAGATGCCCCGCATGGTGGTGGTCTTGCCGGCGCCGTTGGCACCGATCAGGGCCACCACCTCGCCCTCGTCGACGTGCAGGCTGACCGAGTGCAGGGCCTCGATCCGCCCGTACGCCAGCGTCAGGTCCTCGATCTCAAGCAGCATCGACGGACTCCCCCAGGTAGGCGGCGATCACCTTCGGGTTCTCCCGGACCTCGGCCGGCGAGCCCTCGGCGATCTTCTTGCCGAACTCCAGCACCACGATCCGGTCGGTGACCCCCATGACCAGGCGCATGTCGTGCTCGATGAGCAGCACCGTGTAGCCGAGGTCACGGATCCGCTTGATCAGGGCGTTCAGCTCCTCCTTCTCCGCCGGGTTGAAGCCGGCGGCCGGCTCGTCCAGGCAGAGCAGTTTCGGCTCGGTGGCCAGCGCGCGGGCGATCTCCAGCCGCCGCTGGTCACCGTAGGGCAGGTTGCGGGCCAACTCGTTGGCCCGGCCCACGATGCCGACGAACTTCAGCAGCTCCAGGGCCTTCCTCTCACCGGCCCGCTCCTCCAGCGTGTGCCGGGAGATACCGAAGATCTTCGCGCTGCTGCGGCGGACCTGCTGCCAGGCCCGCACCACCCCGTTGGTCGCGTCGACCACCGGCAGCTCGTGCGGCTTGGCCTTCACCCGGTACAGCCGGAACAGCGCGCCGACGACGCTGGTCTTGTGCCGCGCGTCGGTGCCGATCATGACGTTCTCCAGGGCCGTCATCTCCGGGAAGAGACGGATGTTCTGGAACGTCCGGGCGATGCCCATCCGGTTGATCTGGTGCGGCTTGCGGCCGGTCACCTGCTGCCCGTCGAACCGCACCGCCCCGTCGGTCGGGCGGTACACGCCGGTCATCACGTTGAAGCAGGTGGTCTTGCCGGCCCCGTTCGGGCCGATCAGACCGAGGATCTCACCCCGGAACAGGCTGAAGCTGACGTCGTCCAGCGCGGTGACCCCGCCGAAGCGCAGCGTGACGTGGTCGACGTCGAGCAGCACCTCCCGCTGCTGCGGCACCGGCCGGTGCAGCTTGATCTCGTCCAGGTCCGGTTCGGTGGCGGCCTCGGCCGCCAGCCGGTCGTCGGGGACCGCCTTCTCCTCAGACACTGGCCGGCACCTCCTCGGCACGGTCCTTCAACTCGCGGGCCCGTCGTCTGCTCGGGATCAGACCCTGCGGACGCAGCAGCATCACCAGCACCAGCGCCAGACCGAAGACCAGGAACCGCCACTCGGCGAAGTCCCGGAACCGCTCCGGCAGGTACGCCAGCAGGAACGCGCCGAGCGCCACGCCGGCCATGTTGCCGGCCCCGCCGACCACCACCATCGCCACGAACAGGATGGAGAGCTGGGCGTTGAACTGGTTCGGCTCGATGAAGCCCTGCCGGCTGGCGAACAGGAACCCGGAGATGCCGCCCAGCGCCGCGCCGATGGCGAACGCCCACAGCTTGTACTTGAACGGGTACACGCCCATCACCGCGGCGGCGTCCTCGTCCTCGCGGACCGCCAGCCAGGCCCGGCCGACCCGGCTGTTCTCCAGCCGGCGTACCGCGAAGACCAGCACCAGCACCACGGTCAACGCCAGCCAGTACCACGGCTTCGCGTCGATCAGGCCGAACACGTCGTTGTCCGCCGACGGCGCGCCCTGCGGGCCGGGGATCGCCGCCACGCCCTGCGGGCCACCGGACCACTCCACGTTCCGGACCACGATCCGGATGATCTCGCCGAAGCCGAGCGTGACGATGGCCAGGTAGTCACCGCGCAGCCGCAGCGTCGGCCAGCCGAGCAGCACCCCGGAGATCATCGTCAGGGCGATGGCCAGCGGGATGCAGATCGCCCAGGCGACCGCCCAGCCCTCCGGCATGTCGAAGCGCTCCTGGAGCGCCTTGACCACCGGCGACTGGGTGGAACCGAACAGCGCCACGCTGTACGCCCCGACCGCGAAGAAGCCGACGTAGCCCAGGTCGAGCAGACCGGCCAGGCCGATCACCACGTTCAGGCCGATCGCGATCAGCACGTACACCGCGCAGACGAACAGCACGCCGGCCCAGTTGTTGCCGCCGTTGACGTCGGTACGCAGCCAGGTCAGCCCGGGGATGCCGAGCAGCGGCAGGTAGTAGAGGAACGCCACGAACGCGGCGAAGGCCAGCATCCGCTGCCACTTCGGCAGCGCCCGGAACCGCTCACCGATGCTGCCGGTGGCGTCCCGCAGGCCGTCCAGCGGCCCCTTCCTCGTCGTCGTCATGCGCGGGCCCTCCCCAGCGACTCGCCGAGCAGACCGGTCGGACGGAACAGCAGCACGACCACCAGCACCACGAAGGCCGCCACGTCCTCCCAGCTCGACTTGGTCAGGGTCGCCGCGTAGACCTCGACGACACCGAGCAGCAGCCCGCCGAGCAGCGCGCCGCGGATGTTGCCGATGCCGCCGAGCACGGCGGCGGTGAACGCCTTCAGGCCCAGGATGAAGCCGACGTTGAACCGGGTGTTGCCGTACCGCAGCGCGTACAGCAGCGCCGCCGCGCCGGCCAGCAGACCGCCGAGCAGGAAGATCAGCGCGATCACCCGGTCCTTGTTGACGCCCATCAGCGCCGCGGTGTCCGGGTTCTGCGCCACCGCCCGCACCCCCCGGCCGTACCGGGTGCGGTTGATGAAGACGTCCAGCCCGGCCATCATGACCAGCGCGGCGACCACCGTGATCAGCTGGGTGTTGGTGATGTCGGTGCCGGCGACGGTGAAGAGCACCTCGCGCTCCAGGATCGTCGGCATGCCGACCACCAGCCGGCCCTGCCAGAGACCGAACGCCTCGGACATCACCAGCGACAGGCCGATCGCGGTGATCAGGAAGATCAGCGGTGGGGCGTTCATCCGGCGCAGCCGGCGGTACGCCACCCGTTCCACCACCACGGCGGTCAGCCCGGACGCCGCGGCGGCGGCCAGCAGACCGACCGTGAGCAGCAGCAACATGGTGCCCAGCGGCGGCGAGTCGGTCGCGCCCAGCAGGCTCCACACCCCGACCACGGTGAAGGTACCCACCATGAAGACCTCGGCGTGGGCGAAGTTGATCAGCCTCAGGACGCCGTAGACCAGCGTGTAGCCCAGCGCGACGAGGGCGTAGATCGAGCCCTTCGCCAAACCGTCCACCGTGTGCTGGCCCAGGTGCCCGAAGAGTTCATCGAAATTCACGATTGCTCCCTTTGCACCGAGAGCGGCCGGGGGCTCGTGGCCCCCGGCCGCACCCAAATGAGGCTCAGCTGAGCTTGATCTCCTGCTGCGCGGTGATCTGGCCGCCCTTGATCTCGTACGCCCAGATCACGACCTTGGACTTGTCGACGTCACCGGTCTCGTCGAACTTGATGTACTTCGAGACGCCCTGCTTGTCGTAGGCGTCCACCCACTCCAGCAGTTCCTTACGGGTGGTCTTGCCGGCGGCGTAGCCCTCCAGCAGCACCATCGCGCCGTCGTAGCCCTCGGCGCCGTAGGAGCCCGGCGCCTGGCCGTACTCCTTCTCGTAGTCGGCGGAGAAGGTGCCACCGGCCTCGGCGGCCGGCAGGCACGGGCAGGTCACGATCGCACCCTCGGCGCCGGCACCGGCACCCGAGGCGAAGCCGGGGTCGTAGAGGCCGTCGAAGCCGAGGAACTTCGCGGTCACGCCGGAGGCACGCATCTGCTTCACCAGCGGGGCGGCCTCGTTGGTGTAACCGCCGTAGGTGATCGCGTCCGCACCCGAAGACTTGATCTTCGAGATGGTGGCGTCGAAGTTGGTCTGGTCGGTCTGGACCTTGTCCTCGCCGACGACCTTCGCGCCCAGGCCCTTCTTGACCTCGGCGATGATGCCCGCACCGTACGGCTGGCCGTCGTCGATCACGAAGACCTTGCTCGGCTTGACCACGTTGTTCAGGTAGGTCACGGCCGCCGCGCCCTGGGTGGCGTCGTTGCCGACCACCCGGTGGAACGACTTGTTGCCGGCGGTGGTCAGCTCGGCGGCGGTCGCCGACGGGCTCACCATGACCATCTCGGCGGCCTCGTAGATCGGCATGGTGGCCTTGGTCTCGCCGGAGAAGTGCCCGCCGATCACCGAGGTGAACGACTGGTCCTGCGCGACCTGGTTCGCGACCGGGGTGGCCTGGGTCGGGTCACCGGTGGTGTCGAACTCCTTGAGCTCGACCTTGCAGTCCGGGTTCTTCTCGTTGTGCTGCTTCACGGCCAGCTTCGCGCCGTTCAGCGACGGCAGCACCAGACCGGCGTTCGGGCCGGTGAAGGCACCGAAGATAGCGATCTTGCCGCCGCACTTGCCGTCGCCACCGCCGGCCTCGCTGTCGCTGCCGGCGTCCTGGCAGCCGGCGGACGCGAACAACGCCGCCGCCAGACCGACGGCGCCCAGCGCCCGTACATAGTTACGCCTCACGGCTTCCTGACCTCCTCCAGATGCAGGCACGGCGTCCCGGAGGGGCCACGATCACGCCCGGCAGCACTGCCACTCCCCGGTGAGGATCCGCACACCTGCGTTACGGCTCGTGATGGCGGAGCGTACTGGAGCCGTAATCCGTCCCGGAAGGCCTGAAAGCCAGGCTTGCCAAAACGTTACGAACAAAAGCGTCGATGATCCTCCGGCCGTCACACGTGGGAAACCACGAATCAGTCCCCCGGAAGGGAGGCGAGAAATACCCGACCGGCGCTTGCGTCGTCCACCACCAGCAACAGCCGCTCCCCCGACGCCGCCAGCGCCACCGACCGCTCCGCCCCGGCCGGCATCGACACCGGCACCTCCACCGACCGCCACGAGTCGCCCCGGTCGGTCGACGCCCACAGCGCGTGCCCGCCGCCGTCCACCGTCACCGCGACCAGCCGACCCGCCACCACCGTCAGCCCCCGGATCCCCGGCACCCCGTCCACCCGGGCCGTCCCGAACCCCCCGGCCACCCGCCACCCGCCGGCTTCCGCGTCGCCACCGGCCGTCGGGGTGCCGCTGGTCGCCGGGCCGCCGCCGGCTGCCGGAGATCCGTCGGCCGGGGCCGCGTCCGCGCGCCAGGTGCCGAAGGCCCGACCCCGCAGCCCCACCGCCACCGGTACGCCGTCCAGCAGCACCACCCGCTGCAACTCGTCGTACTCCGGCCCACCCGGCACCGGCACCCGCTGCCAGGCCACCCCGTCGGCCGACGTCCAGGCCAGCGGATCCCGGTCGGTCCGACCCGCCGGCACCAGGCCACCCACCATCAGCCACCGGCCGTCGTGCCCGACGGCGTCGAAACCCCACGTCTCGCCGCGGGCGTCCGAGGCCAGTTCCGGCGCGCCCTCGACGATGGTGAACCGGTTCGAGTCCGGCGACACCCAGCTCGCCGCGCCACCCGTCCGGTTCCCCGTGATCAACCAACCGGGCGGGCCGGCCACCATCCGGGCCACGTTCACCGCCCGGGGACCACCGAACAACTCGAACGGGGCGGTCACCTCGGCCAGCGAACCGTCCGGCAACTGCCGCCAGCTACTGGTGCGGGGATTGGCGTGCGCGCCACCGCGCTTCGACCCCAGTAGCGCCACCCGGCCGTCCCGGCAGGCCACCGAGTACAGCACGTGCTGCTTGCCGTAGTACGACTTCGGCAGCATCGCGATGGACGTCCAGGTCGTCCCGTCGGCGCTGGTCCAGGCCGCCGGGCGGGTCGCGCCGGCGGCGTCGGCCACCCCACCCAGCACGTACCACCGGTCGGCGCAGGCCGCCGCGTCGCGGACCAGCAACCGGCCCGGCGGCCCCGGTGGGGCGGGCAGCGTCACCGGCTGCCAGGCGGGCGTGATCGGCGGCGGCGCAGCCGCGTCCGGGTCGGCAGCTGGCTCGCAGGCGGTGGACAGCACGGCGACCAGAGCGAGCAGCGCCACCGCGCGCCGGGAAGACATGGACGGAATGCTATCCAGCTCCCGCCCGGAAATGTGACCCCCGGCACAGCCAAGATCAGGAGGCGGGCTGCTCCACCTCGCCGCCGGCGGTCTCGGCCAGGATCCGCTCGGCGACCTCCTTCATGGTCATCCGGTGGTCCATCGCGGTCCGCTGGATCCACTTGAACGCCTGCGGCTCGGTCATCCCGTAGGTGGTCATCAGCGCGCCCTTGGCCCGCTCCACCGTCTTGCGGATCTCCAGCCGGTCGGTGAGGCTGGCGACCTCCGCCTCCAGCGCGGCGACCTCGGAGTACCGGGAGAGGGCGATCTCCACCGCCGGGACCAGGTCGCTCTTCTGGAAGGGCTTCACCAGGTACGCCATCGCGCCGGCCGCCCGCGCCCGCTCCACCAGGTCCCGCTGGCTGAACGCGGTCAGGATGATCACCGGGGCGATCCGCGCGCCGGCGATCCGCTCGGCGGCGGCCAACCCGTCCATGATCGGCATCTTGATGTCGAGGATGACCAGGTCGGGCTTGAGCTCCTCGGCCAGCCGAACGGCGGTCTCACCGTCACCGGCCTCGCCGACCACCTCGTAGCCCTCCTCGACGAGCATCTCGGCCAGATCGAGCCGGATCAGCGCCTCGTCCTCCGCGATCAGTACGCGCCTGCGCTCGGCATCCGTCTGCGTCTCGGCCACCAGCCCTACTCCCACCGTCGATCATCAAACCGCTGCCACCCATGTTCCCGCAGAAGCCTAGTCCGGTACAGTTGGACCCACCCGCCGGGATGGTGGAACGGCATACACGGAAGTCTCAAACACTTCTGCCCGAAAGGGCTTGCGGGTTCGAATCCCGCTCCCGGCACTTCTGTCATACACCCGTTCGATACTGACCGGGTGCACCCACCCGAGGTTCGGGCCCGCGCCCGCACGCTCTACCTGTCCGGCGCGACGGTGGCGGAAGCAGCGCGCGCGGTCGGCCTCCCCTACGGCACCGTCCGGCACTGGTGCGTGGACAGACCGGTCCCCAGGCAGCAGAGCACCGCATTGCGGTGCTTCCGCTGTCGGCCGGGCCTCGAGCAACCGTCAGCTCCGGCTGCCTACGCCTACCTCCTCGGCCTGTACCTCGGCGACGGCCACCTCGTCACCAACACGCGCATACCCGTACTGCGCATCTACTGCGCGAACGCGTGGCCCGGTCTGATCGACGCCTGCGAGACGGCGATGCTGGACGTCCTGGCCGCCAACGTCCAGCGGGTCCGTGACGTGGGTTGCGTCAAGGTACAGAGCTATGGCATGCACTGGCCGTGCCTGTTGCCGCAGCACGGGCCCGGCAAGAAGCACAATCGGCCGATCATCCTCGCCGACTGGCAGCGCAGGATCGTCGGTGCGCACCCCGGGGACT
Source organism: Micromonospora cathayae (assembly GCF_028993575.1). Taxonomy (NCBI): domain Bacteria; kingdom Bacillati; phylum Actinomycetota; class Actinomycetes; order Micromonosporales; family Micromonosporaceae; genus Micromonospora; species Micromonospora cathayae. The sequence continues at coordinate 6,384,870 of NZ_CP118615.1, forward strand.
TCGTCCGCGGTCTCATCCACTCCGACGGATGCCGGGTCGCCAATCGGGTGACCACCAGGGGCAAGGCGTACGTCTATCCGCGGTACATGTTCACCAACGAGTCGGCCGACATCATGGGCCTGTGCCAGTGGGCGCTCGACCTGCTCGACATCCCCTGGCGGATGAACCGCCGTAACTCGTTGTCCGTCGCGCGCCGGGAGGCGGTCGCCGCCCTCGACCGGCACGTCGGCCCGAAGTCCTGACGGTCCGTGCCGGCCGCCGCACGAGGTCGTCAGGCCGTCGTACGCCCGGGGGTCAGATGGTGTCGAGCGCTTGGGCGAGGTCGGCGCGCAGGTCGTCGGGGTCCTCCAGGCCGACGGAGACGCGCAGCAGGCCGGGGGCCGGTTTGGCCTCCCCCGCGACGGGCCGGTGGGTGAGCGAGGCCGGGTGCTGGATGAGGGTGTCGACGCCACCGAGCGAGACGGCGTGGGTGATCAGCTGGCAGGCTGCGGCGACGGTGGCGGCGGCGGGCGCTCCGCCGCGTACCTCGAAGGCGAGCAGGCTGCCGGTGCCGCGCAGTTGCCGGCCGACGAGCCCGGCGGGGTCGTCGAGGCTGGGGTGGTGGACGCGCGCGACGGCGGGGTGGCCGGTGAGCCAGGCGGCGAGTTTCTCCGCGCCGGCCTGTTGGGCGCGGACCCGCAGCGGGAGGGTCTGTAGGCCGCGGTGCAGCAGGTACGCGCCGAGCGGGTGGAGGATCGCGCCGGTGAGGGCGCGGACCTGGCGCAGTCGGGTGGCCCACCCGGCGTCGCAGGCGACGACGCCGGCGAGGACGTCGCCGTGCCCGCCGATGCTCTTGGTGGCGCTGTGCAGGACGAGGGTGGCGCCGTGCCGGGCGGGTTGCTGGAGGACCGGGGTGGCGACGGTGTTGTCGACGAGCAGCGGCACGTCGCCGCAGGCGGCGGCGAGGGCGTCGAGGTCGACCAGGTCGAGGGTGGGGTTGGCGGGGGTCTCCACGACGACCAGGGCGGTGTCGGGGCGGACGGCGGTGGCGACCTGGTGGGGGTGGGCCCAGGTGACGGTGGTGCCGAGCAGTCCGGTGGCGAGGACGTGGTCGGTGCCGCCGTAGAGGGGGCGGACGGCGACGACGTGCCGGTTCCCGTCGCGGGTGGCGGCGAGTAGGCAGGCGGTGAGGGCGGCCATGCCGCTGGCGAAGGCGACCGCGTCGGTGGTTTCTTCGAGGTGGGCGAGGGCGGTCTCGAAGCGGGCCACGGTGGGGTTCCAGAGCCGCTGGTAGACGGCGTTGCCGCCGGCCGGGAGGGGGTTGCCGGTGGCGAGGGTCTCGTACGCGTCGCCGCCGTCGCCGACCGAGGGCAGCGGGTTGGTGGTGGACAGGTCGATGGGTGGCACGTGGACGCCCAGGCCGGCGAGGTCGTCGCGGCCGGCGTGCACGGCCCGGGTGTCGAGGGCGGTCATGGCGGAAGCGTCGAACATAGCGATGTGACGGGGCAAGGCTTCCGTAGAAGATTCTACGTGTCTGCTTTGGCTTCGACGGATGTTCGGTAGATCATGGGTGGATGCCAGTCGGATCGAATGTTGTACGGCCGTTCGCCGCCCTGGACGACACCGATCGCGCCATCCTCGCCGTGTTGGCGGGTGACGGGCGGATCCCGAACAACGCGCTCGCCGAACGGGTGGGGGTGGCCCCGTCGACCTGCCTGTCCCGGGTGCGGGCGTTGCGGGAGTGCGGGGCGATCCGGGGTTTCCACGCGGACGTGGATCCGGCGGCGGTGGGTCTGCCGTTGCAGGCGCTGGTGTCGGTGCGGTTGACCGCGCACGAGCGGGCGGCGGTGGACGCGTTCCGGGCCCGGTCGGCGCGGTTGCCGGGGGTGGTGTCGGTGTTCCACGTGGCGGGCGCGGACGACTACGTGCTGCACGTGCGGGCGGCGTCGGGCGACGCGCTGCGGGACTTCGTACTGGACCATCTGGCGGTGGATCCGGTGGTGCAGCACACCCAGACCAGTCTGATCTTCGAGCAGGTGCGGGGTACGGGTTGACGGCGGCGGGGAAGAATCCGGGCACGTGCCGGGTTGGCACTGCGTGTGATCGACGTACCGTTGTCTGTTCTTGATCTTGCTCCGGTCGCGGCGGGGGCGTCCGCCGGGGCGGCGCTGCGACACACCACCGAGCTGGCCCGGCGGACGGAGGAACTGGGCTACCACCGGTTCTGGGTGGCCGAACACCACAACATGCCGGCGATCGCCTCGTCGGCGCCGGCGGTGCTGATCGCCCACCTGGCGGCGCACACCTCGACGATCCGGTTGGGGTCCGGCGGGGTGATGCTGCCGAACCACGCGCCGCTGGTGGTGGCCGAGCAGTTCGGCACCCTGGAGGCGTTGCACCCGGGCCGGATCGACCTGGGCATCGGGCGGGCGCCCGGCACCGACCAGGTGACCGCGCTGGCGTTACGCCGGACCGTGGAGGGGCTGTCGGCGGAGGGGTTCCCCCGGGAGCTGGCGGACCTGATGAACTACTTCAGCGGGGACCGGCCGGGGCCCATCGTGGCGACGCCGGGGCGGGGTGAGCGGCCGGCGATCTGGCTGCTCGGGTCGAGCGGGTTCAGCGCGCAACTGGCCGGGACGCTGGGTCTGCCGTTCTCGTTCGCGCACCACTTCAGCGCGGCGAACACCGAGCCGGCGCTGGCGCTGTACCGGCGCAGCTTCCGGCCGTCGCAGTGGTTGGAGCGGCCGTACGCGATGGTGGCGGTGAACACCGTCTGCGCGGAGACCGACGAGCGGGCGCGGTGGCTGGCCGGGCCGGCCGGGCTGTCGTTCCTGAAGCTGCGCTCGGGTCGGCCGGAGCCGCTGGTCAGCCCGGAGGAGGCGGCGGCGTACCCGTACACGGCGATGGAGCGGGAGTTCGTGGCGTCACGCGGGGACGGCCAGGCGATGGGCTCACCGGAGACGGTCCGCCGGCAGTTGACCGAGCTGCTGGCCCGTACCGGCGCGGACGAGCTGATGCTGACCGCGATGGTGTACGACGTGGCGGACCGGGTCCGGTCGTTCGAGCTGGTCGCGGAGCAGGTGGCAGGCGGGCTGCGCCGGACGGACTGACACCGGGCGGACCGAAGGCGCACGGACCGAAGGCGGGGCGGACTGACACCGGGCGGGCCGACGCCGGGCGGACCGAAGGCGGGGCGCCGGGGTGTGCGGGGGCACCGGGAGGGTGCCCCCGCACACCAGGGTCAGCGCAGGTAGATGTTCGGGGTGGGTGGGGTGGACATGCCGTCGCCGAGGAAGAAGCCCGGGTGCGGCGGCTGGTTGTAGGCGGTGTTCTGCCAGGCGATGGCGGTGCGGTACTGCGGGTCGTGCATCAGGGTGTGGATGCGGGTGGTGGTCGGGGTGGGTGTGCTGTAGATGCGCAGCCGGCTGTTGTCGCTGGTCCGCCAGATCACCTCTTCCCGCCAGTCGCCGAGGATGTCGGCGGAGAGCGCCGGGGTGGACTTGGTGCCGTTGTTCGAGGCGACGTCGCTGCCGGTGAGCAGCCGGGTGTCGCCGCCGGTGCCGTACTTGTCGATCCGGGTGCCGTCGAGGAGTTCCCGGACCGGGTCGCCGTCCCACCAGGCGAGGAAGTTCGTCGAGGACGGCTTGCGGCCGACGTTCTGGCCGCGGGTGTTGGCGAGCCCGGACACCGCCGACGACCAGGATTCCGCGCCGGGGCTGCCGGCCCAGATGTCGCCGGAGACGCCCCGGCCGTTGTCGCCGCCGGACGGGGTGGACCAGAGGATCTGGCCGGTGCGGGCGTCGGCGAACCAGGAGCTGGGCTTGCTGCCGTCCTCGCTGACCTTGAAGTACTCCAGGCCGGGGCGGGACGGGTCGAGGTCGCCGACGTGCCCGGCGTCGCCGTGGCCGTACCCGGTGGACCAGAGCAGCCGGCCGTTGTCGTCGACGGTGGCCGCGCCGTAGACGATCTCGTCCCGGCCGTCGGCGTCCACGTCGGCGATGGAGAGGCTGTGGTTGCCCTGCCCGGCGGCGGCTCCGTTGCCGGAGGCGTTGGAGTCGAACGTCCACCGCTTGGTGAGGGTGCCGTTGCGGAAGTCCCAGGCGGCGACGACGGCGCGGGTGTAGTAGCCCCGGGCCATGATCAGTGATGGGCGCTGGCCGTCGAGGTAGGCGGTGCCGGCGAGGAACCGGTCGACCCGGTTGCCGTAGCTGTCGCCCCAGGAGGAGACGGTGCCGCGCGGCGGGTCGTAGGTGACGGTGGAGAGGGCGACACCGGTCCGGCCGTCGAACATGGTCAGGTACTCGGGGCCGGCGAGGACGTAGCCGCTGGAGTTGCGGTGGTCGGCGGACGACGAGCCGATCACCTGGCCGGTGCCGGAGCGGGTGCCGTCGGCGGTCTTCATGGCGACCTCGGCGTCCCCGTCGCCGTCGTAGTCGTACACCTGGAACTGGGTGTAGTGGGCGCCGGCCCGGATGTTGCGGCCCAGGTCGACGCGCCACAGCCGGCTGCCGGTGAGGGTGTACGCGTCGATGTACACGTTGCCGGTGTAGCCGGACTGTGAGTTGTCCTTGGCGTTGGACGGGTCCCACTTGAGCACGATCTCGTAGTCGCCGTCGCCGTCGAGGTCACCGACGGAGGCGTCGTTCGCGGCGTACGTGTACGCCTCGCCGCCGGGGGTGGTGCCGCCGGCGGGCGGCTGGATCGGTACGTCGAGGTACCCGTTGCCGAACTGGAGGGCGGGCGCGGACGCGGCCTGCTCGGTGCCGTTCACCACGGCCCGCACGGTGTACGCGGACCCGGCGGCGGCACCGGCGTCGAGCCAGCTGGTGGCCCCGGTGATCGGGGTGCTGTTGACCCGGGTGGTGCCCCGGTACAGGTTGAACGACACCCCGGTGGTCTCGGTGCCGAGCAGCCGCCAGGAGACGTGGTTGCCGGTGCCGGAGCGGACGCTGACCAGCCCCCGGTCGAGGTTCTCCAGCTGCTTGGCCCCGGCGGGCGGGGTGGTCGGCGGTGGCGTCGTGGGTGGTGGGGTGGTCGGCGGCGGCGTGGTCGTGGGCGGTGGGGTGCTCGGCGGCGGGGCGGTGGTGGGGGTGGTGGCGCCGGTGCAGGTGGTGCCGTTGAGCGTGAAGCTCGCCGGCGGCGGGTTGCTGGTGTCGTTCCACGAGGCGTTGAAGCCGAAGTTCGCGGTGCCGCCGGTGCCGACCACCGCGTTGTAGCCGACGTCGCGGGCGGTGACCTGCGCGCCGGACTGGGTGACGGTGGCGTTCCAGGCCTGGCCGACCTGCTGGCCGGCGGCGAAGGACCAGGCGAGGGTCCAGCCGTCGACCGGGTCGCCGAGGTTGGTGACGGTGACGTCGGCGCCGAAGCCGCCGCCCCACTGGTTGGTGATCCGGTAGTCCACCCGACAGCCCGCAGCGGCGGCCGAGGCGGTCACGGCGGTCAGGGTGCCGGCGGTCAGGGTGGCCGCCGCAACGGCGGCGAGCAGAAGGGTACGACGGTGTGGTGTGATGAAGCGCACGAAGGTGCCTCCCGGTCGGGACGCACAGCCGGTGCGGCGTCGACCTTGCCCGGTTCGACGGCGGCCCTGCTGTGCTGGTCGGGCCGGCGGACGGGCAGGTCCCGGGCCGGCGGGACGGCTCCGCGCACTGTGGACGATAGAAGACCGCCATCCGGGGCACAACACCCGTGACGATCACTGGGCAAGATGCCCGAAACACGATCTTCACACCGGCTTCACCCACGGGTGGCGGCGACCGCCTAACGTTGGTTCCGGTGGTGGTAGGGCACTCCCGGTCGGGACGGGTCGGGGGTGCTGCGGTGTGGTGCACCGGGCCGGAGCTGTGCGGATTCCGCGGCTGCGGCCCGGTGCCTGCCGTTTGAGGGCGGGCACCCGGATCGACTTGCCCCGGGCGGGAAATGTTGGTCGACTCCGGGGGTGGCCGAACCCGCCGAACACGCCGAGTCTGCCGGACATTCCGGACCCGCCGAACCCGCCGCTCATGCCGAACCCGCCGCGCACATGGACGCCGAGGAGTTCCGCCGCGCCGGACACGCGGTGGTGGACTGGATCGCCGACTACTGGGCGACCCTGGGGCAACGCCCGGTGACCTCGTCGGATCCGCCGGGCACGATCACCGCCGCACTGCCGGCCGGGCCGCCCGTGCACGGCGAGCCGGTCGACGCGGTACTGGCCGACCTCGACCGGGTGATCACCCCGGGGCTGACCCACTGGCAGCATCCCGGCTTCTTCGGCTACTTCCCGGCGAACACCAGCGGCCCGAGCGTGCTCGGTGACCTGGTCAGTTCCGGCCTCGGCGTCCAGGGCATGCTCTGGGCGACCGGCCCGGCCTGCACCGAGCTGGAGACGGTGATGCTCGACTGGCTGGCCGGGCTGCTCGGCCTGCCGGAGCGGTTCCACTCGGCCGGCCGGGGCGGTGGGGTCATCCAGGACTCGGCGTCGTCGGCGACCCTGGTGGCCACCCTGGTGGCGCTGCACCGGGCCAGCGGCGGCCGGTGGCGCGACGTCGGGGTCGACCGCCGGTACCGCGCCTACACCTCCACCCAGGGGCACTCCTCGATCGAGAAGGCGGCCCGGATCGCCGGGCTCGGTGACGACGGGGTCCGCCCGATCGAGGTGGACCCGGACACCCTGGCCATGCGCCCGGAGGCGCTACGGGCCGCGATCCGGGCCGACCTGGCCGCCGGCGAGGTACCGACCATCGTGGTGGCGACGGTCGGCACCACCTCCACCACCGCCGTCGACCCGCTGCCCGCGATCGGCGCGATCTGCGCCGAGTACGGGATCTGGCTGCACGTGGACGCCGCGTACGCGGGGGCGGCGGCGGTCTGCCCGGAACTGCGGTGGGCGCACGACGGACTGGAGTACGCCGACTCGTACTGCTTCGACCCGCACAAGTGGCTGCTGACCGGCTTCGACTGCGACGCGTTCTGGGTCGCCGACTCCGCCGAACTGGTCGGGGCGCTGACCGTGATGCCGGAGTTCCTGCGTAACGCCGCCACCGAGTCGGGTGCGGTGGTCGACTACCGGGACTGGCAGGTGCCGTTGGGTCGCCGGTTCCGGGCGCTGAAGCTCTGGTTCGTGCTGCGCTGGTACGGCGTCGAGGGGCTGCGGGCGCACATCCGTTCCGGGGTGGCGCTGGCCGCCCGGTTCGCCGGGCACGTCCTGGCCGACGACCGGTTCGAGTTGGCCGCCCCGCACCCGTTCTCGCTGGTCTGCTTCCGGTTACGGCCCGGGGACGAGAACGACGTACGGTCCGGGGACGAGATCAACGCCGCGTTGCTGGCCCGGGTCAACGGCACCGGTCGGGTACACCTGACCCACACCCGGGTCGCGGGCCGGTACACGCTGCGGCTGGCGGTCGGCTCCCCGCAGACCACCGGGCGGCACGTGGACGAGGCCTGGGACCTGCTCAGCGCCACGGCGGACGCGCTGCTCACCGAACCCCCACCGACCACCGGCCGTCCACCCACCACCGAGCGTCCACCGACCGGCTGACCACGCCGCACCCGGCCGCCCCGACCGCTCGGACACCCGCCTGCCCAGACAGCACCCCCAACCGGACCGGCCGCCACCCCCACCCGGGCCGGCCGCTGCCCACGTGGACCGGCCGCCAGTTGCGGCACATGGGGGTGTCCAGCACCGGCGAGACCCCCACATGCCGCAACCGGAGTTGACCACGGCGGCAGTGGGCCGACAGGGTGCCCGAGACGGCAGGCCAGGCCCGGAGACGGGGCGGCCCGGAGACGGGGTGGGTCAGTGGTCGGCGGCGACCAGCGGCGGCTGCGGCTCGGTCCCGTCGGCAGCGGACACGGCCGTTCCGGCGCGCGCGTCAGTCACGGTCTGCGTAGCCGTTCCGGCTTGCGCGTCGGTGCGGGCCTGCCGGGCACGGCGCAGGACACGTACCGCCAGCAGCAGGGCGGTCAGCCAGCCGAGCCCGAGCAGCAGGTACACCAGCACGGGGGTGGCTCCGTCGAGGTCGGCGGCGCGCATCAGGCCACGGGCGTTGGTGAGCACGATCACGCCACCGACGGCCGCGCCGAGCAGTTGGGCCGGCACGATCCGGACCAGCCAGGCGGCGATCGGGGCGGCGATCAGTCCGCCGACCAGCAGCGCCGCCACGATCGGCAGCAGGAACCCCTCGGTGCCGAGGCCGATCAGGAATCCGATGCTGGCCGCGGCGGCGACGACGAACTCGGAGGTGTCCACCGAGCCGATCACCTTGCGTGGCTGCATCCGGCCGGAGACGAGCAGCGCCGGGGTGGCGACCGGGCCCCAACCGCCGCCGCCGGTGGCGTCGACGAAGCCGGCGACCAGGCCGAGCGGCCCGAGGAACCGGCCACGCAACCGGCCCGCCTGCGGGTTGGGGCGCAGCGGTCGGGAGAAGCGGATCAGCAGGTACGCGCCGAGCACGAACAGGATGCCGGCCATCCAGGGGGCGGCGGCCTCGGTGGAGATGGCGCTGAGGAAGGTCGCCCCGGCGAAGGCCCCGACCGCGCCGGGTAGGGCGATGCGGCTGACCACCCGCCAGTCGACGTTACCGAAACGCCAGTGGGCGACCCCGGCGGCGAGGGTGGTGCCGATCTCGGCCAGGTGCACCGACGCCGACGCGGCAGCCGGCGCGACTCCGACGAGCAGCAGGAGGGTCGAGGAGGTCAGCCCGTACGCCATGCCGAGCGAGCCGTCCACCAACTGTGCGACGAGCCCGACCAGGGCGAGGACCAGCAGCTTGCGCACGGAGCACCCTCCCGGGCTTTTAGGCATCTCCTATCGGCATGGTCGACAATGCGGCACGCGGAGACTCCGGTCAAGTCCTGATCGAAGGATGGGACGGCTCCGTCCGGTCCGGACGTCAGGTCCAGGCGCTGGGGTCGGCGGCGAGTTCGTTGACCCGGTCGGGCAGGGTGCCGGCGGCCACGTCGGCGACGGTGACCAGTTCGAGGATCTGCCGTTCGCTGGCGCGCAGGGCGATCCACACCTCCTGCAACGCCTGGGCCGCCCCGTGGTAGCCGAGCTGCTCCGGGCGCTGCCCCCGTACGTGCGCGAGCGGGCCGTCGATCACCCGGATCACCTCGGCGAGGGAGATCTCCGCTGCCGGCCGGGCCAGCCAGTAGCCGCCCTCGGGACCGCGCTGGGCGTGCACGATGCCGCCCCGGCGCAGTTGGAGCAGGATGCTCTCCAGGAACTTCGGTGGGATCTCCTGGGCCCGGGCGATCTGTTCGGCGGTGACCGGCCGGGTCCGTCCGGGCCCGTCACCGGCCATCGCCGCGAGTTCGGCGGCGGCGCGCAGGGCGTAGTCAACCCGGGCGGAGAGTCGCATGTCGGACAGGTTACTGGCCGGCCGGAGCGGAGCGCCGATCGGCCCGGCAGGTCACCCGCCGACCCGGCGCAGCAACCCCTCCTGGACGGCGCTGGCGATGTGCCGACCGTCGGTGGTGAACATCCGGCCGGTGGCGAGGCCACGACCGCCCGACGCGGACGGGCTCCAACAGTCGTAGAGGAACCACTCGTCGGCCCGGACCGGGCGGTGGAACCACAGCGCGTGGTCCAGGCTGGCCCCGATCACCCCGCCCGGCCCCCAGACCTCGCCGTGCACCGACAGCACCGAGTCGAGCAGGGTCAGGTCGGAGGCGTACGTCAGGGCGCAGGCGTGCAGCAGCGGATCGTCGGGCAGCTTGCCGTCGATCCGCATCCAGACCCGCTGGTGCGGGTCGGCGGGCCGGTCACCGGGGCGGACCCAGCCGGGCTCGCCGACGTAGCGTACGTCGATCGGGCGCGGGATCATCGCCCAGATGCCCAGCCGCTCCGGGTACCGGGCCAGCCGGTCGGTCATGGTGGGCACGCCCTCCGGGCCGGGCACGTCCGGCGGAGTGGGGGCCTGGTGGTCCAGCCCCTCCTCCCGGTGCTGGAAGGAGGCCGACATGAAGAAGATCGGCTTGTCGTGCTGGAGGGCCACCGAGCGGCGGACCGAGAACGACCGGCCGTCGCGGACGTTCTCCACCTGGTACTCGATGGGTTCGGCGGGGTCGCCGGGGCGGACGAAGTAGCCGTGCAGGGAGTGCACGAACCGCTCCGGGTCCACCGTCCGCCCGGCGGCCACCAGGGCCTGACCGGCGACCTGGCCGCCGTACACCCGCTGCGGGCCGACCGGGGGGCTGATCCCCCGGAAGGACATCGCGCCGGTGGGCGCGAGGTCGAGGACCTCCAGCAACTGGTCGACGGCGGCCTGGCCGGTCAGGACGTCGGTCACTGCAACGCCCGTGCCGCGGCCGCGTCGACCAGCGAACCGAGCTGGTGTACGCGCAGGGTGTTGGTGGAGCCGGGGGTGCCGGGCGGGCTGCCGGCGACGATCACCACGTAGTCGCCGGGGTTGGCCCGGTTGAGCCCGAGCAGCGCCTGGTCGACCTGGCGGAACATGTCGTCGGTGTGCTGCACGAACGGCATCAGGAAGGTCTGCACGCCCCAGGAGAGGGCGAGCTGCTGGTACACCTCGGGGACCGGTGTGAAGGCCAGCAGCGGCAGGTCGCAGTGCAGCCGGGACAGCCGCCGGACGGTGTCGCCGGTCTGCGAGAACGCGACCAGCGCCTTCGCGCCGATGGCCCGGGCGATCGACGACGCGGCCGAGGTCAGCGCGCCGCCGTGGGTACGCGGGTCGTGCTGGAGCCGGGGCACCGCGATCGAGCCGGCCTCGGTGGTGGTGACGATCTTCGCCATGGTGCTGACGGTGAGCACCGGGTACTTGCCGACGCTGGTCTCGCCGGAGAGCATCACCGCGTCCGCGCCGTCGAGCACCGCGTTGGCGACGTCGGACGCCTCGGCGCGGGTCGGGCGGGAGTTCTCGATCATCGAGTCGAGCATCTGGGTGGCGACGATGACCGGCTTGGCGTTCTCCCGGCAGAGCTGCACGGCGCGCTTCTGCACCAGCGGGACCTGGTCCAGCGGCAGTTCGACGCCGAGGTCGCCACGGGCCACCATGACCCCGTCGAAGGCCAGCACGATCGCCTCGAGGTGGTCGACCGCCTCGGGCTTCTCGACCTTCGCCAGTACCGGGCGGTGCGTCCCGACCTCGCTCATGATCGCGTGGACGAGCTTGATGTCCTCCGCGGACCGGACGAACGACAGCGCGACCAGGTCGACGCCGAGGCCGAGGGCGAAGCGGAGGTCCTCGGCGTCCTTGTCGGAGAGCGCCGGGACGCTGACCGCCACGTTCGGCAGTGAGACGCCCTTGTTGTTGCTGACCGGGCCGCCCTCGGTGACCAGGACCCGGATGTCGTTGCCGGTGACGTCGGTGACCTCGACGGCGACCCGGCCGTCGTCGATCAGCAGCCGGTCGCCCGGCTTCACCTCCTGCGGCAGCTTGCGGTAGGTGCAGGAGACCCGCTCCCGGGTGCCGAGGACGTCGTCCCCGGTGATCACCACGGAGTCGCCGGTACGCCACTCGTGCGGCCCGTCGGCGAACCGGCCGAGGCGGATCTTCGGCCCCTGGAGGTCGGCCAGCACGGCGACCGGCCGGCCGGCCGCCTCGGCGGCCTCGCGGACCAGCCGGTAGACGGCCTCGTGGTCGGCGTGGCTGCCGTGGCTGAAGTTCAACCTCGCCACGTTCATGCCCGCCTCGACCAGCCCGCGGATGCGTTCCGGCGAGGAGGTGGCGGGACCGAGAGTACAGACGATCTTCGCGCGGCGTGTCACGCCCATCAGGCTAGTCTCTTCCCCGGGCCGGGTTGACGGCCGACCCTCTTGCAGGATGCGGAACAGTTCTCCAACGGCGCGCGAGGCGCGCATGGCCGGTGGGCGGCACCACACCGGTACGTTGTGTCGGCGGGCATCGGCGACCGCGCGCCGGGAATCGTACCGCCCGATGGCACGCCCCGGTGGGTCGTCCCTCGCCGCAGCGGCGTACGCAGGCCGTCCCCGTGATCGACCGTCGGTTCACCCACGGTGCCGGTGATACGGTCCGAACGGTTGGACCTGCCACGGACGTCGGGCGGAGGTGGCGGATGGCGGACGCGCGTGCCGTCGAACCCGCACGCCCCGACGGGCACCGGTGGCGGGAGGTCTTCGCCGCCGGTGGCGCGGCCGGCGCCCGGATCGCCACCCACGACTGGGCGACCACCGCGCTGGGTCCGGTGACCGGCTGGCCGCAGAGCCTCCGCACGGCGGTGACCATCTGCCTGCACTCGCGGTTCCCGATCCTGCTGTGGTGGGGCCCCGACCTGGTCATGCTGCACAATGACGCGTACCAGCCGATTCTGGGCGAATCGAAGCGGGACGCCATGGGTCGCCCCGGTGCCGAGGTGTGGCCGGAGGTCTGGGACGTCACCGGGCCGGTGCTCGACGGCGTGCTGGCCGGTCAGGGCGCGACCTGGTCCCAGGACCAGCTCCTGCTGCTGGACCGCAACGGCTTCCTCGAGGAGTGCTACTTCACCTTCTCGTACAGCCCGATCATCGACGAGACCGGCGCGCCCGGCGGGGTGTTCACCGCGGTCACCGAGACCACCGACCGGGTGGTCGGCGACCGGCGGCTGCGCACCCTCAGCGACCTGGGCGCGAGCCTGGTCGACGCGGGCACACCGGAGGAGATCGGCCGGCGGGCGGTCAAGGTCCTCGCCGGGAACCGGACCGACGTGCCGTTCGTCCGGCTGTACCTGGTGACGGCGGACGGCCCCCGGCTGGCCGCCGGCGGCGGGCCCACCGGCACCGGCGACGACGCCTGGCCGCTGGCGGCGGTGCTGGCCGACGGGGTCGCCCGGGTGCTCCCGGTGGACCCGGCCGCCGACCCCGACCGTCCGGGCACCGCGTTGGCCGTGGTGACCCCGGTCGTGGAGCCGGGCGGCGGACCGCCGACCGCCGTGCTGGTGACCGGGCTGAACCCGCGCCGGCCGCTGGACGACGACTACCGTTCCTTCGTCGACCTGCTCGCCGGGCACCTCGGCGCGGCCAGCGCCGGCGCCCGCGCCTGCCAGGCGGAACGACTGCGCGCGGAGGCCCTCGCCGAACTCGACGCGGCCAGGTCCACCTTCTCCGCCGACGTCAGCCACGAGCTGCGTACCCCGTTACCGCCGATCACCGGGCCGGTCCCGGCGGCGGGTGACCGGGAACGCGCCCGGCGGGCCGAGGCGGCGGCCCGGGCCGACCAGCAGCACGCCGACCGGCGGTTCCGGACCCTGGTCGAGGCGTCGTCGGCGGTGGTCTGGTCGGCCGACGCGGACGGCGCGATCGGCGAGCCCCAGCCGACCTGGGCGGCGTACACCGGGCAGCGCTGGCCGGAGTACGCCGGGACCGGCTGGGCGGCGATGGTGCACCCGGCGGACGCGCCGCGGCTGCTGGCCGCCTGGCGGCAGGTACGGGCCGCCGGCGCGCCGCTGTTCGAGTTCGAGGGCCGGCTCTGGCACGCCGACAGCGGCACCTACCGGCACGTGGCGGTCCGCGCGGCCAGCCAGCGCGACGGGCGGGGCGCGATCACCGAGTGGATCGGCACGATCTACGACACCGACGACCGGGTACGCGCCGAGGAACGCGCCCGCCGTACCGCGGCGATCAGTGACGCCCTGCTGGACACCTCCCCGGTCGGTTTCGGCTGGGTGGACGCGGACCTGCGCTACCGGTACCTGAACCCGGCGCTGGCCGTGATGCACCAGGTGCCGGCCGAGGCGCACCTGGGCCGCCGGCCGGGTGAGGTGACGCCGGGGTACGGCCGGCGGGTCGAGGAGCTGCTGCGCCGCACGCTGACCCACGGGCCGGTCAGCGGGGTGGAGTTCCGGCTGCCCGACCCGGACCCCGCCGCCCGCCCACGGCACGTGGTGGCGAACTACTTCCCGATCCGGATCGCGCAACCCGGCGAGCTGGTCGGGGTGGGGTTCACCCTGGTCGACGTCACCGAGCGGACCCGGCTGGCGCAGGCCCTCGGTGAGCAGCAGGCCCGGTACGAGCGGCTGGCCGCCACCGACGTGCTGGCCGTGTTCGGGGGCGAGGGCGACCGGATCACCGAGGCGAACGAGGCGTTCCTCACCATGCTCGGCCACACCGCCGGCGACGTCGTCGAGGGTCGGTTGACCTGGCCGGGGCTGACTCCCCCGGGTTGGGAGGAGCCGGACCGGCAGGCGCTGGACGAGTTGGCCGCCACCGGCCGGGCGCAGGCGTACCGCAAGGAGTACCTGCACCGCGACGGGCACCCCGTGCCGGTGCAGATCGGGGTGGTCGCCCTGCGGCGGCGACCGCTGCGCTGGCTGGCGTACGCCACCGATCTGAGCGCCGAACGGGCCGCCCAGACCGAGCTGCGGCTGTTCCAGGCGTTGGTGGAACGCTCGGGTGACTTCATCGCGGTGGCCGCGCCGGACGGGCGGGTGGTGTACGTCAACCCGGCCGGGCGGGAGTTCGTCGGCCTGGCCGGGGACGCGCCGCTGGACCGGCTGCGGCTGCTCGACTTCGCCGCCCCCGAGGTGCGCCGGGTGTGGCGGCGGGACCTGATCCCGGCCGCCCTGCGGGCCGGGCACCACCGGGCGGAGAGCCTGCTGGTCCGCCTCGACACCGGTGAGCGGCGGGACGTCGACCACCAGACGTTCACCGTCACCACCGGCGACGGACCGGAGTCGACGGCCTTCCTCGCCACCGTGGCCCGGGACGTCGGCGACCGGCGGCGGGCCCTGCGGCAGGCCGAGGGGCTGGCCCGGCTGGCCGGGGCGCTGAGCACGGCCGCCGGCCGGTCGGACGTGGTGACGGCGGTGGTGGCCATCGCACCGGACGTCCTCGACGGGGCCCGGGTCCGGATCACCACCGCCGCTCCCGGCGACACCGTCCTGACCGTCACCGACCGGGGCGCCGGCGACCGGTTGGACATCGACGACGACGTCCCGCTGGCCCGCGCGGTCCGCGACAACGAGGTGGTCACCTTCGGCGCCGCCGACCGGGCCGGCACGGTCGGCGGGCTCTGTCTGCCGCTGCGCTACGGCGACGGCGGGCCGCTGGGCGCGGTCGAGGCGCGCTGGGCCCGGCCGGTGACCGACGACGACGCGCTGCGCAACCTGCTGGACACCGTGGCGGGGCTGTGCAGCCAGGCGTTGCAGCGGGCCGAGCTGACCCGGTCGGCGCGGGCGATGGCGGAGTTCGCCGCCCGGCTCAGCGTCACCCGCAGCACAGCGGAGGCGATCGAGGTGATCCTGACCGCGGCGCCGGTCGCGCTCGGCGCGACGGCCCCCGGGTTGGCGATCTACGAGGAGGGCCAGCCGATCCGGCTGCACCACGCCGGCCTGTCGGCGGACCTGGCCGGCCACTACGACGACCTGACCCTCGACGATCCCCGGCCGATGGCGGTGGCGTTGCGGACCGGGGAGCGGATCATCCTGCCGGACCGGGCCGCGTTCGCCGCGCGGTTCCCCGGCCTGGTCGACCGGGTGGGGGCCGAGGGCCTGGTCACCACGGCGGTGCTGCCGCTGCTGGACGCTCAGCGCCGGCCGTTCGCCGCGCTGGGCTTCGGCTGGCCCCGGGTCCGCCCGTTGCGGGAGGGCGACCTGGCGCTGCTGGACACCATCGCCGACCTGTGCGAGCAGACCCTGGAACGGGTCCGGCTGGCCGCCGCCGAACACAACCTGGTCACCCGGCTGGCCGGGCGGCTGCGTACCTCCAGCCGGCCGGCACCGGCCAGTCTGGACATCGCGATGCGCTACCGGCCGGCGATGACCGGGCTGAACCTCGGTGGCGACTGGTACGACCTGATCCGGCTCGACGGCGACCGGCTCGCGGTGGTGGTCGGTGACGTGGTCGGTCACCAGGTCGAGGCCGCCGCCGACATGGCGCAGCTACGGACCATGGTGAACACGCTGATCCGTACCGGCGTGCCGTTGGGTGAGGTGTTCCCCCGGCTGACCGACCTGGTCGGGGTGGGGTTCCTCGGCACCTGCCTGGCCCTGGTGGTGGACCCGGCGGCGGGACGGGCCAGCATGGTCCGGGCCGGGCACCCGCATCCGCTGCTGGCGCGCCGCCGACGCCGACCGGTGACCGTGGAGACCGCGCCGTCGCTGCCGCTGGGCATGGTCCGGGACACGATGCCGGTCACCGAGGTCCCGTTCGAGACCGGGGACCTGCTGGTGGCGTACACCGACGGGGTGGTGGAACGGCGCGACCTGCCGTACGACGCCGGGGTGGCGGCGTTGCGGACGGTGGTCTCGGCGCACCGGCGGCGGCCGGTGGAACGGATCGCCGACGCCATCCTGACCGCGCTGCCCGGCTCCGACGACGACCAGGCGCTGGTGGTGATCCGGCACGTCGGCCAACCGTCCACCGACGACGGACGACCGGCGACGGACGGTGACCGGACCCGCACTTCCGGGTGAGTGATCGACCGGCTACCGTCTGACCGGTCGCGCCAACGTCGGCCGGAGGTCCAGTGTGGAAGAGTTCGACTACGTCGTGGTCGGGGCGGGCACGGCCGGGTGTGTGCTCGCGTACCGGCTCAGCGCCGACCCGACGAACCGGGTCCTGCTGGTCGAGGCCGGCGGCTGGGACAGCAGCCTCTTCGTCCGCATCCCCAAGGGCTTCTCGAAGCTGATGGACGGCGGGAGCACCACGTGGCACTACGCCGCCACCACCAACGCCGGTCGACGGGAGAGGTGGCAGCGTGGGCGGCTGGTGGGCGGCTCCAGCTCGATCAACGGAATGATCTACGCCCGGGGCGGCCCGGCGGACTGGGACGCGCTGGCCGAACGCGGCAACCCGGGCTGGGGCTGGCACACCATGCTGCCGGTCTACCAGCAGATCGAGGACCACCCCGCGCGACCCACGCCCGACCCCGGTCCGCTGCGGCTGTCCACCGCCGTCGGCACCGACGACCTGTGCGAGGAGATGATCGCCGCCGGGGTCGGGCAGGGGTTGCGCCGCACCGACGACCTGGACGACGGCGACGACGAGCGGATCGGGTACACCACGGCGACCATCTCCGCCGGCCGGCGGGTCAGCGCCGCCGACGCGTTCCTGCACCCGGTCCGGGACCGACCCAACCTGACCGTCCTGGTCCGCGCCACCGTGCAGCGGGTGCTGGTGGTGGAGGGCCGGGCGGTCGGGGTGCGGGTCCGTCGGGCCGGGCAGAGCGTCGACTACCGGGCCCGGGCCGAGGTGGTCCTCGCCGCCGGCGCGATCGCCAGCCCGCAGCTGCTCCAGGTCTCCGGGATCGGGCCGGGGGACGTGCTGCGCTCGGCCGGGGTGCCGGTGCTGCTGGACCGGCCCCGGGTGGGCGCCGGCATGCGGGAGCACCGGATGGCGGTGCTCCAGTACCGGCTGGCCGGCGAGGTCGGGTACAACCCCCTGCTGAACAACGTCGTCGGCCAGTCCCTGGCGGCGCTGCGCTGGCTGGTCGCCCGGCGGGGGCCGCTGGCGCTGCCGGTGCACGACGTGGCCGCGTACCTGCGCTCCACACCCGAGGCGGACCGGCCGGACGCGCACCTGCTGATGGCCCCGTTCTCCGCCGCCCCGCCCCGCCCGGGGCGGGCGCTGGAACTGGAACGGCAGGCCGGGCTGATGTGCCTGGGCGGGGTGACCCGGGCCCGCAGCGAGGGCAGCCTGGAGATCACCGCCCCGACCCCGCAGACGCCGCCCCGGATCACCGTCAACTACCTCACCGACCCGTACGACCGGGCGGTGGCGGTGGCGACGTTCCGTCGGATGCGGGAGTTCTTCGCGTCCGGCCCGATCGCCCGGCACATCGTGGCCGAGACGGTGCCCGGTCCGGCGGTACGCACCGAACGGGACCTTCTCGACGCGGCGCTGCACCACGGTTACACCGGCTACCACGCGGTCGGCACCTGCGCGATGGGCCCGGACGACGCCGACGTCGTCGACCCGGAGCTGCGGGTACGCGGGGTGGACGGGCTGCGCGTGGTGGACGCCTCGGTGCTGCCGACCCTGGTCGCCGGCTGGATCAACGGCCCGGTCGCCGCCCTGGCCTGGCGCGCCGCCGACCTGATCCTGGGAAAGGTGTAGGAAGGACCGCCCCGGGTACCGGAAGGCCCGGCGACCGTCCCTGCTCGGGCAGGGAGCAGACTGGCCCGGGGACGCGGGCGCGACCCCGGTGGGAGGGATCATGGCAGGCGAGGCCAGCAGTCAGCCGGCGAAGGCGTCGGGGGTGTTCCGCATCGGCGGTGACCTGCCGGTGGTGCGGCTCGGGTACGGGGCGATGCAGCTCACCGGGCCGGGTGTCTGGGGTGACCCGAAGGACCCGGACGAGGCGGTCCGGGTGCTGCGCCGGGCGGTCGAGCTGGGCGTCACGTTCATCGACACCGCCGACTCGTACGGGCCGTTCGTCAGCGAGCTGCTGATCGCGAAGGCGCTGCGCCCGTACGCCGACGACCTGGTGGTCGCGACCAAGGCCGGGCTCACCCGTTCCGGGCCGAACGTGTGGCGGCCGGTGGGCCGCCCGGAGTACCTGCGTCAGCAGTGCGAGCTGAGCCTGCGGCACCTGGGCCTGGAGACCATCGGGCTGTTCCAGTTGCACCGGATCGACGCGAAGGTGCCCCTGGCCGACCAGCTCGGTGAGCTGGACCTGCTCCGCCGGGAGGGCAAGATCCGGCACATCGGGCTCTCCGAGGTGAGCGTCGAGCAGATCGAGCAGGCACGGGCGATCGCCCCGATCGCCTCGGTACAGAACCTCTACAACGTGGCGAACCGCCAGTCCGAGGAGGTCCTGGCGTACTGCGAGCGGCACGGGCTGGCGTTCGTACCGTGGTTCCCGATGGCCACCGGCGAGCTGGCCCGGCCGGGCGGCCCGCTGGACGCGATCGCCGCCGACCACCACGCGACGCCCGCGCAGCTCGCGCTCGCCTGGCTGTTGCGCCGGTCACCGGTGGTGCTGCCGATTCCCGGTACGTCGTCGGTGGCGCACCTGGAGGAGAACGTGGCCGCCGCCGAGGTGACGCTCACCGACGACGAGTACGCGGCGCTGACCCGCGCCGCCTGAGCGGAACGGGTGGCGTACGGCGTGCGCCGGGGCCACCCGTTCCCGACGCCCGCTACGGCCAGTAGCAGCCGGAGAGGTTGTCGGCGGGGACCCAGCCGTCCTGCGCCGGCGCTTCGGCCCCGTGCCCGTACATCCACATCACGCCGCTGCCGTTGTCGGCGCCGGTGCCGTGCCACCGGAACCCGCGCCCCGCGGTCAGCGTGCGCAGCACACCGCCGTGCGGTGAGTCCCGCAGCCAGGTGTTCTGGTTGAGCACGCAGATCGCGCCACCGCTGTCGCTGGCCGAGGCCGGCGAGGCGGCCACGGCGGTGCCGGCGAGCGCCAGGGCCAGCGCCGCCGACGCGCCCAGGATCTTGTTCTTCACGAGTGTCCTCTCTGGATGGACGGTTGGTCGGCGACCATTGTGCGGCCCGGTCGGGCCGGGTGGCGGTCCGGGGTGATCGCACGATCGACCGGGGTGTCCACAGCCTCCGAAACCGGCTGGCGACGGCCGGCCGGGCGGTGCGATGATCGACGCCTGGGTCGCTAGCTCAACTGGCAGAGCATTCGACTGGTAGCGCGTCCGCCCTCCGCTGGCCGGCCATGGAGGCGCTTCCTTCTCCACTTTCTTAATCGGAAGGTTCGGGGTTCGAGTCCCCGGCGACCCACGTACACGCGGCGGCTGCCGGAGCCGGCCGGAGGGAGGGTCACGTGCTCGACAAGGCGATCATCCAGCGGACCCTGCGCGTGCCGGCCGGTGACGGCACGGCCGGTGACGGCACGGCGGTGGCCCGGCAACTGGATGCGGCGCTGCTCGATGTCGGGTTCTCGGCGTCGCGGGACCTGCTGGAACACGTCGGCACGCTGGCCCCGGGGCCGGCGATGGACCTCGCCGTCACGGTCGTCGCGGCGGTACGCGAGCTGGTCGGCGACCACGTCCGGCACAACGCCTACTTCATCGGGTTCCCGGACGACGTGCCGGACACCGTCGAGTTCTGGGTGGATCGGCTGCGGGCGGCCGTCCTCGCCGGCGGGGGCACGGCGACCGACGAGCGGCTACGCGCCGCCGTCGTTTCGGGCGGGATGAACCTGCTCGACCTGCCCGGCTACGGGACCTACCAGCACAGCTACGCCGAGCTGCTGGCCGTACACGACGCCCTGGTCGGCGCCGCCGGGGACCGGTTGACCCTGCTGCGGCTCGGCGACACCGTCGAGGCGGAGGCGACGCGGCTGTACCTGACGCTGGCCGGCAGCGTCACGCCGCCCGGCGAGGCCGACCTCGCGATCCTCGGCGAACTCGCGGTGGCCTGCGCGGACGGCCCCCAGCCGGCCGAGATCCCGGTACGGGAGAACCGTGCCGTCCTCAACGGGATCCGGCTCGTCCTGGGCCGTCCCCTGGTCGGGGTGGACACCACGACCGACGTGTTGCGGCTGGCCTGCCAGGTCTCCGGCGGGGACGCCGCGCTCACCACCCCCACCCGGTTCCGGGCGTTCCGTCGGCCGGAGCGGCGGATGCTGCTGGCCGCGCTGGACCAGGTCGTCGGGGCGAACCCGAGCAAGCTCGGTGACGTCGTGCGCTACGCGGAACGGTGGAAGCGGCTCGGGGAGCGGCTGCACCCGCACGAGTACGGTCAGTGGCCGTACGCGCAGCAGGTGTTCGCGGTCGCGCGGGGCGAGCGGCGGGCGCCCAGCCTCGCCGGCCGCGCGGAGGCGGCGATCCGGGCCGGGGCCGTCGGTCCGGCCGCGTCGGTGCTGTCGGCCGCCCCGGGCCTGCTGCTGCGGTCCGCGGACCGGCTGCTGCGGCTGGCCCCGGCGGCGGAGCGCGGCACGGTGGTCGACGCGGTCACCGGGGCGCTCGGTTCGGCGTCCGGCCGGGTGCTGCTCTCGCTGCGTGAGCACGTCGAGAACCGGTCGACGCCCGCGTCCGCCCGGATGTACGCGAGCCGTTCGCGTACCTCGTTCGTCGGCCCCGACCGACGGCCACCGCTGTCGGCCGACCTGGTGGCCGAACTGTCCGCGCTACTCGACGCCGAGATCGCCGCCCGGCTGCCGGCGCTGGAGCGGCGGCTGCTGGTGGACCCGGCGGTGCTCGACGTGGCCCTGCCGTTGTCCGGCAGGGCGGCCGAGGGCGGTTTCGCGGTGCTGCCGAGGGGCTCACGGGCGTCGGTGTCGGGTGAGCTGCTGCGGTTCTTCACCTACTGGCGGCAGGCCAGCCGGCGCACCGACTACGACCTGTCGGTGCTGCTGCTCGACGACGAGTTCCACAGCGCGGGCCAGGTGTCCTGGACGAACTACCACCACGACGGCGTGGTGCACTCCGGTGACGTCACCGAGGCGAAGAACGGCGCGACCGAGTTCGTCGACGTGCCGCTGACCGTCCGGGGGCGGTACGTGGTCCCGCAGGTCAACATCTACGCGGGTGAGTCGTTCGACGAGGTCGCCGAGTCGATGTTCGGGTACCAGACCCGGGCCCGGGAGCAGCGTGGCGCGCCGTTCGACGCCCGGACCGTGCAGGCCCGTTCGCAGCTGCGCGGGCCGGGCCGGGTGGCGCTGCCGATCGTGTTCGCCCGGACCGCGCGCGGCTGGCAGGCCGTGTGGCTGCATCTCTACCTGCGGGGCACGCCGTCGTTCAACCGGGTGGAGGACAACACCTTCGGCACCGCCGACCGGGTCCGGGCGCTGGTCGAGCGGCGGTACCTCACCATGGCCTACCTGCTGGACCGGTGGCGTACGAAGACGGAGGTGACGATGTGGGACGCAACCCTGCCGGACGAGCCGGTCACGTTCGTCGGCATCGACGCGCCGGAGGGCCTGCCGGACGGCTCGGAGGTCTACACTCTGGATCGGCTCGGGGAGCTGATCCCCGGGTAGGCCCGGGGAGCTGATCCCCGGCTGACGGCCGGCGGCAGCCGAGGCCATGCGGGCGCTTCCTCCTGTTCCGTTCGATTCGGGCACCTCCGCCACGGCGGGGGATCTGGCCTCCAGCACCCGCGCTCTCCTCGGCCCCGCCGGGCCCGGTGCTTCCCTCGGCCCCGCCGCGCCCGGCCGCTCGGCGCTGACCCGCCCCGCCTGCGGCGGGGCGGGTCAGCAGCGCGCCACGTAGCTGGAGTCGTAGACGTAGGTCAACGTGGCGTAGGAGAACCACTCCCGGTGCCAGTACCGGAACGTGGCGGTCGGGGTGATCCCCCGGGTGGGCACCCAGCGTTGCCCGACGTACCGCTCGACGACCGACGAGGACGTCAGGTCGCTGAAGCTGGTGCAGTACGCGGTGCCGGAGGCAGCGGTCGCCGTGAGCGTCGTGCTGGAGACCAGGTCGCTGGCCGAACACTGGGCCACCAGGCTGCTCTGGTAGTACAGGACGGATCCGGTCGCTTCCTGCGCCATCCAGTACCGGTAGCTGTGGCCGCTGTTGCTCCGGCTTCCGATCAACGTCCAGTTCGTGCCGATCAACGGGTTGGCGGGGTTCGGCGCGTAGAACGCGCTGGAGGTGCAGTACGGGGGCGTCTGGACGACGGGTCCGGCGTGCGCGGGGGTCGCCGCCACCGTGGGGACGACCAGCCCAAGGACCAGCCCGAGCACCAGCAGGAGGGCCGGTGGGCGACGGTGCGGACGGGACGCGGACAGGACCTGGTGGGGGGACATGGACCACCTCCATGACGGGGTCGCCGGCTCGGCTTCGGCGATGACGTCGCCCGACCACCTGTCGGAGGTGGCGTCGCCCGCCCGGCCGTCGGCCGGTGACGTCGCCCGGCCGCCGGTCGGCGGCGGACTCCGCCGGCTCGGCTTTCGGCACCGGGATCGCCACCACGAGGGTAGGGATTCCGGCCGCCCCGGCGGGATCCGCTGACGGTGATCCGACAGCCGGCCGGGCGGTACCGGCTGCCCGGTACCGCCCGGTGGACACGCGGGTTCAGACCGCGAAGCAGTTCGGGGTGATCGACCGGTCGGCCAGGGCGTCCTGGACCATCGTGTACGTGGTGCCGTCGAGCACCAGCCCGAGGTGTCCGACGATGCGCAGCGGGCACCAGGTCTGCACCAGCGCGTTGACCGCCCCGTCGGCCAGGGTGGCGTTCTGGGTGGGGCGCACCAGCTCGTCCTGGAGGGTCCGGATCGTGGTGTAGCGGACGCTGCCCGGCGTGTCGTCCCCGGCGTTCAGGTCGTTGAGGAACGCCGAGCCGATGGTCATCTGCTGGCAGGCCACGATGCCGACGCAGTTGCCGAGGCCGAGGAACTTGGCGATGTCGGCGACGTACGTGCCGTAGTGCGGGCTGCCGAGGGTGATCAGCCGGCCGACCGAGCCGGTGCCGCCGAGGTTCTTCAGGTAGTACCGGGAGACCAGACCGCCCTCGGAGTGGGCGACCAGGTCCACTTTGGCCGCGCCGGTGTTCGCCCGCACCTGGGCGACGTACCCGCTGAACGCGCGGGCCGAGGCGGCGATGTCGCCGAGGCCGAGGTTCGGCAGCTGGTAGATGCTGACCCGGTGGCCGTCGCCGCGCAGCCGGGCGGCGAGCGGTTCGTACGCGACCGCGACGCCGGACAGCCCGCCGACCACGATGACCGGGTTGGTGGCGTACGTGCCGACGCCGGCGGCGGCCCGGTCGGCCGGGGCGGCCTGCTCGGCTGGCCCGGCCTTGTCGGCTGTCGCGGCCCGCTCAGGTGCAGGTGCGGGGGCGGCGCTGGCGGCGGTGGCAGTGGCGGCGACCAGCAACGCGGCGGCGGTCGTGGCGGTGACGAGGATCTTTCGGAGCAGCATGGCTGCACCCTCCGGTGGGGGTGGTCCCGGTGGTGGCGGGAGGTGACGGGGGACATCCGATCGATCGTGGACAACATGATGCCCGTCATAATTCGCGCACGTCAATGGCAAGTTACGCCCGGGTAACCGGAGGTTTCAGAACACGACCCACCGTGGGCCCGCCCCACACGGCAGCTCACCCACCAGACGAGCCAGCCGCTACTCGCCCTCTGCGGAACGGATCTCGTCCGCGATTGCCGCCAGTGAACCCCGCCCGGGAACAAACCACCGCGTCGTACCCTGAACAGCTCTCGGCGGGTCTCCCGGTGCAGACCTCAGCATCTGCATGGTCAGCCCGGTCGGCGTGTACTGCTTGCCGTCTGCGGCCCACAGGAGGGGACGACGACGGTCATTGACCCAGGTCGCCTGACCCCGGCGGGGATTCTCGGCGATCCATGGCAGCAGCGTCTTCCGCTCAGGACCCGTCACCGGCCGGAACTCCACCGGCGCCCCCTCGGCAAGAAGGCCGGAGTTGACGATGACGGTCACCGCCGCCGCCTTCCGTTCGCCCTCCTTGGGCGACGAGCTGTACTCCGGGGGCAGGCTGGGCCGCGGTTCGTCGCCGGCGAGGGACCGAAGCGCCAAGGCGACCAACTCCCGACACTTCTGCGGATGCCGGAAGGTGACCAAAGCGGAGCTGCTCGGATACTGTTCGTCAAAGTGGTGGATGAGCCAGGCGAGGGCCGCGTCCGCCAGTTCAGACACCTGCTCCAGCACCCGCTCCCAGTTGACATCCCGTTCGTCGATGGACGGGGTCACGAGACGTTGCATCACTAAATGGGCGACGAGCAGGTCGCCATGCTCGGCGACCTGCGCCGCCCGTCCCTCCCGGCCCCGGTTCCCCTCGGCCAGGTGAGCCTGCACCGTACGGAGCATGAGAACCAACCGCCAGACCCGGTAAGCGCTGGGCTGCGGGTTGAAGATCAGGTGATAGCTGCCGTGCGCCCCGAACTCCCAGAGCAGCTCCTGGTTCTGCTTGGCCCGCATGGCCAGTTCCGGATTGCGGTGAGCGCAGGACATGGCGATGGCGGCCTCCAGCACGGAGCATCCAGCTTCCGGCAGGGGGTCGCCTTCGCCGCGCTTGTAGACGTACGTCTTGTGCAGGGAGAGCGAGAAGTCGTCCCGCAGTCTGGCCTGCCGCTCGTCGAGGGCCGCGTAGTCCCGCGCCTGCACCTGGTTCTGGGTGTTGGTCGCTTGCGTCACCTCGGTGGCGAAGCCGGGTGGGCAGTCCTCCAGCGAGATGACGCGCACCCACACCCGGCCGACACCGGAGACCTCGGGGGTCTGCTGGACGCCCGCATGGATCGCGGCGACCGTCTGCGCCCCGTTCACCACGCTGACGCCGTCCAGCTCGAAGTCTCCGGGACCACCGACGGTGTTGGCGAACTTGGCCGTCCTGCGCACCGCGTCACACAGTACGGTGATGCCGTTGTTGAAATACCAGAAGTTCTGAGGTTGCTTCACCAGGGTCTCGACGATGCTCCGGTTGACGGTGGTCAGGCCGAGAGACGTCCGGAGGTTCTTGCCGAACAGACGGTCACCGTGTTTGTCGTACCAGGCGGCCACCTCGCCGACGTACATCGTCCCGTAGTACGCCTTGAAGGGTTCAGGTACCGAGGCGCAGCCGTCGACCCGGGCCGTGAGGTTGATCTTCGGCTCCCCGATGCCGGCCCGGACGAAATCGTGGAAGTCACCCAGACCGAGCACCTTCAGGTCGGTCATCGGCTTAGTTTCCTCGCACGCCTGCTCGAAGACCAGGTTGACGACATCGGCCAGTACGGGACGACCGAGCAGTGCGACCACCAGGGTGATCTTGACGTCCCCCTTGCTGAAGACCTTGTCCACCCGGTCCGCCAGAGCCTGGAACCGCTTGTTGAACCGCGCGTAGTCCTCCCTCAGCAGCAGGTCGAACCCCTGCTTGAACTTAAGAGCGCTGCCCTGGTCCAACGAGGCGTTCCCGCCGTCACTCCACTTGGCCTGGACCAGCCAGACGTGCGGCACATCCTCGCTGACCGCGACAGCGTCGATTCCCCAGTCGTCGAAGCCGTCGATCACCGACTCGGCAGCCTCCGCGAGTCCCATGCCAGTCAGGTTGTGCACCGCCATCGCGGCCAGGGCACGCGACAGGAACGACTGTTCCCGATGCCGTTCGGGGGCCTTCTCATCGAGATCGCTCAGATCGATGTGCTGCTCGAACTGACGCACGAGTGCTTCTCGAACATGACGTACCTGAAGGGGGTTCACCTCGATGCCTTCCAAGGTCGACAGAGCGCTCTAGACGTCCAGGTCATTGATCAGGAACTTGTCGTGTCTTTGCCGGTGGTGCCGGCGAGCGCCTCGGCGATGGCGGCGAACTCGCGTAGGGCGGCCTGGAGGTCCTCCACGATCTCCTGGGCGATCACCTCGGGCGGCAGCAGCGCGTCGGCGTCCTCCAGGGAGGCGTCCTTGAGCCAGGTGATGTCCAGGTTGACCTTGTCCCGGGCGATCAGCTCGTCGTACGTGAAGGGCTTGAAGCGCTCGGTCTCCACCCGCTCGGCCCGGTCTTTGCCGGGCAGGTAGCAGTCCACGAAGTCCTGGAGATGTTCCCGGCGCAGCGGGTTCTGCTTGAGGGTGAAGTGCTGGTTGGTGCGGAAGTCGTACACCCAGAGCACGCTCGTCCAGGGTTCCTCGCGGGCGCGTTTGCGCTCGAAGAACAGCACGTTGGCCTTGACCCCACCGGCGTAGAAGATCCCGGTGGGCAGCCGCAGCATGGTGTGCAGGTCGTACTGTTTGAGCAGCCGGCGACGGATGGTCTCCCCCGCGCCGCCCTCGAAGA
This sequence comes from Micromonospora cathayae, assembly GCF_028993575.1. NCBI lineage: Bacteria > Bacillati > Actinomycetota > Actinomycetes > Micromonosporales > Micromonosporaceae > Micromonospora > Micromonospora cathayae. The sequence goes on from NZ_CP118615.1 coordinate 6,411,397, forward strand.
GCACGTTGTCCGGCAGGACGACCGCCGCCCGTCCGTTGATCTCCAGCAGCGACGCGATGTGCTGGACGAAGTTGAGCTGCTTGTTGGCGGTGGTGGTCCAGAAGTCGGGGCGCTCGACCGCGCCGTCGCCCCGGTCGGCGGCCCGACCATCCTGCCCGACCATCCGGATCGAGGAGCTACGACCGAACGGCGGGTTCGCCAACACCAGGGTGTACCGACGGCTCGGCTCCCGGCCGAGCGCGTCCCCCACCGTGATCAGCGAGTCGCCGCCGGGCGTACCGATGCCGTGCAGCAGCATGTTCATCGCCGCCAGCCGGGCCGTCCCCTCGACCAGCTCGGTGCCGGTGATCGCGTCGCGGGCGAGCTTCCGCCGCTGGTCGGGGGTGAGCGCGCTGCCGTGCTGGCTCTGGATGTGGTCGAACGCGGCCAGCAGGAACCCGCCGGTTCCGCAGGCCGGGTCGGTGATGGTGTCGTCCGGGGTGGGCAGCACGCAGTCGACCATCGCGGTGGTCAGCGCGCGCGGAGTGAAGTACTGCCCCGCGCCGGACTTCGCGTCCTCCGCGCCTTTGGCGAGCAGTTCCTCGTAGGCGTCGCCCTTGACGTCGACCCCGGCCTGCGACCAGTTCTCCTTGTCGATCAGGTCCACGATCAGCCGCTTGAGCTTGGCCGGGTCCTGGATCCTGTTCTGTGCCTTCCGGAAGATCGTGCCGAGCGTGCCGCTCTGCTTGCCTAGCTCGGTGAGGATGTGCCGGTACTGCGCCTCCAGGTTGACGCCCTCGGCGTCAAGCAGCGTCTGCCAGCTCAGCTCGTCCGGCACGATCTGCTCGGGGCGGAACTTCCGGTTGGCCCGCTCGTCGGCCATCTTTAGGAACAACAGAAACGTCAACTGCTCGACGTAGTCGATGGTCGAGACGCCGTCGTCGCGCAGCACGTCGCAGTAGTTCCAGAGCTTCTGCACCAAGCGGCGCGAATCCACAGTGCTCACAGCGGCAAGGTCTCCTGCTGGTAGTCGTCGCCGGTCACCCTGGTCGGTGGTGCCGGCAACTCTTTCTTCCTACGCGGGGCGCGGTTCCGCTGCTTCGGTATCCTGACAGCCCGCTCAGCCCTGATCCGCGCCAACAACTCCGACGCCGGCTCGTCGTCCGGATCCTGCGGCACCAACCGCCCAGAGAACGCCTCGGCCAGCAAAGATTTCCGCAGTGCGGCAATGCGCCTTTCCCCGTCTTCGATTTCCTTGCGAAGCCGCTCGACGCCAGCAAGCTGCTCGTTCACCCGCGCAACAATTTCCCTCTGTTCATCGAGGGGAGGCACCGGAAACTCGACGGCCTTGAACCGTCCGGCAGACAGGTGCGCGATGTTCGTGGTGATGCGAAGCTCACGGATGTAGCGCCCGGTGTGCATGTGGCGACGGAACACCAGTAACGCCCACTCGGGATCCACGCCGGGACCAGCTCGGAAACGAAGAAGACTGTTAGTGAAGGCAACTTCTTCGGGCGCCCCCCTGTAGATCGCCGGACGGCCGAGGTATTCGGGACTCTGCCCCTCGTTGAGGAGGATGTCCCCCTCACGCAGGCGAAACTTCTCGAAGACCTCCGGCGGAAAGTCCATCTCCATGACGTCCGAGACGTCGATCCGGCCCTCGAAGACGTTGGCGACCCGCAGATACGGCCGCATGTGCGGGCCGGTGTGCCAGTCAGGGTGGCGCTGCCGCCCCAGATCCACGGCCCCGGCCTCACCCACGGAAACACATCGCCAGTTCCCCGGCAGGTTAAGCGGGATCGCTTCGGCCAGAATCGCCTTCGTCAAAGTTCTCAACCGCCGCCCCGAAAGCAACAGCGCATCAAGGCCGGATTCGAGGCCAGAAAGCTGTCCGTCGAGAAGGGCGACTACCCGGCGCTGCTCGGCGAGGGACGGAAGCGGTATCCTCCAGGAGGACAAGCGACCTGCCCCAATGTGGTGGATTCCAACTCCGCGAGAATGCTCGACGAAGGCACCCCTCATGGCCTCGAACCGGAGAAGATTAAGAAGATACTTCGGATCCGGCCCCCAACTTCGAACCCGCAATAAAGTATTCTGAAAGCAGCAGCCTTCTATCTCATCGTTCCAGAGCGCAGGCTTTCCCACCTCGCCAGGACTTCCAGACGCCTCACTCAAGACGATATCCCCTGGACGCAGGCGATAGACTTCAACCTCTTCATCGGTGAAGTTCATCTCCTTGACATCATCCAGCTTGAGCCCGTTCCAGCCCACATTCGCCGCTCTAAGGTAGGGCCGCATTTGGGTGCCCGTATGGTTCTTTGGCGAGCGCTGACGACCGAGGCGGACTTCGGCTACCTCATCAAGCCGCGCCCACTCCCAGCCGGTTGGAAGGTCGGTCACGCGGTCAGCTCCTGGTTGAGTTCGTCCAGCAACGGCTCGGCGCGATCACCGAAGGTGTGGGCGTACCCGTCGATGCCGCCGCGTTCGGTGAACGGTGCGCCGTCCAGGTCGTCCGGCGTGATCTCCACGCTGACCGCTATCACGTTCTTGATCCTTTCCAGCCACCACACCTGGTCGGCGGTGAAGGTGGCCCCTGACTGTTCCTGTCGCAGCAGCCAGCCCCGGAAACGTTCCTCGACCTGGCTCCGGTATGGACGGAGCTCCTGGTCGAGTCCCAACTCGTACCGCACCAGGGAGACCAGGTCGGTCACACCGCGCGGCCCGGGTGCCTCCGCCGTCCGTCCAAGCTGGACGTAAGCCTGCCACAGCGAATCCGGGGTCCACACCTGCGGGGGTCGGGCGATCCGGGCAGCCAGTTCCTTGATCTGCTGGTAGCCGATCCGGCCCTTGCCCTCGTAGAAGACCTGGAGGGCGGTGATCTCGTCGCGGTGCTGTTCCAGGTACTCCCGGAAGCTGCTCCGGGTCATCCTGGCGCGTTCCTCGGCGGGCACGCCGGCCGCCGAGATCAGCCGGTCCTGGTTCACCTCGTCGTAGGTGATGTCGTGCGAGCGCCGGATCTCCAGGATGCGGTCCCGCAGCCGGGGGTTCGCGGCCAGCGGGCGCAGCGCCCCGGCCAGCAGGTCACGTACGGCTTCCGGCCCGGCCGCCTTCGCCGGGTTCAACTGTTCCGGGGCGACCGCGTCGACCAGGCCGCGCACGATCCCGGTCAGCGGCTGCCCGCCCAGGTCGGCGAGTTCCTGCCGTTCGTCGTCGGTGAGCTGCTGGTTGAGCCGGGCCAGCCGGGCGGCGAGGGTGGCCACCTCGTTGGCGTCGGCGGTGAGCGTGCCGGCCTTGCGGAGCAGGTCCCGCAGCGAGATCTGCTGTTCGGTGTGCCGTTGCAGGGGCACCGCCTCGTCCAGGTCGGCCTCGGTCACGCCGACCGCGTCGACGATGACGAAGCGGTCCTTGACCTGGGCGTCCGGGGTGACCGCCTGGAAGTCGGCGGGGTCGATGGTCCGCGCGCCCCGGCCTTTCATCTGCTCGAAGTAGGTGGCGGTACGCACCGGCCGGAGGAAGAACACGCACTCCAGCGGCTTCACGTCGGTGCCGGTGGCGATCATGTCGACGGTGACCGCGATCCGCAGTTCGGGGCTGTTACGGAACGCCTGGAGCAGCATCTCCGGGTACCGCGCGGAGTAGGTGATCTTCTGTGCGAAGTCGTTGCCCCGGCCGAAGAGCAGCCGGACCATCTGCACGATCTCCTCGGCGTGGTTGTCGTCCCGGGCGAAGATCAGGGTCTTCGGCACCGTGTTCCGACCGGGGAAGATCTCGGTGAACAGCTTGTCCCGGAAGGTCTCCAGCACCAGCTTGAGCTGCCCTTTCGAGATGACCGACTTACCGACCTGCTCCCCGCCGTAGGTGAAGTCGTCCTCCAGCTCCTGGTAGCGCTCGGCCCGGGTGCGCCGGTCCCGCATCGGTACCACCGTGCCGGCCTCGATCTTCTCCCCGCCCTCGGTGATCGCGGTCTTGATCCGGTACACGTCGAAGCCGACGTTGACCCCGTCGGCGACCGCCTCCTCGTAGCTGTACTGCGACACCAGGTTCTGCTGGAAGAAGCCGAGGGTCTGCTTGACCGGCGTGGCGGTCAGCCCGACCACGAAGGCGTCGAAGTACTCGATCACCGCCCGCCACTTGCCGTAGATCGAGCGGTGGCACTCGTCCACCACGATCAGGTCGAACGTCTCCGGCGGGATGCGCGGGTTGTAGGCGACCTCGGCCGGTGCGTCCAGGTCGTAGCTGTCGTACGCGGCGTCGTCGGTGTCCGCTTCCGGCAGCTCGACGCCGCGCAGCGCCCCGTACAGGCGCTGGATCGTGGAGATCACCACCGTGGAGGAGTCGACCAGGCCGGCCCCGGTGAGCCGGTCGACGGGGAACAGTTCGGTGAACTTCCGCCCGTCGTCCGGGGTCTGGTAGCCCGCGTACTCCCGCAGGGTCTGCCGGCCGAGGTTGTTCCGGTCGACCAGGAACAGGATCCGGCCGGCGCGGGCGTGCCGGAGCAGCCGGTAACTGGCGGTCACGGCGGTGAAGGTCTTCCCCGCCCCGGTGGCCATCTGCACCAGCGCACGCGGCCGGTCGTCGGCGAGCGCCCGTTCCAGTCCATCGACCGCGTCGGCCTGGGCCGGGCGCAGGCCGAGCCGGTCCAGCGCCGGCATCCGCCGCAGCCGGGCCCGCAACGTCGGCGCGTCCGGGTCGCCCTCCGCCTCCCGCATCCAGCGCTTGAGGGTCTCCGGCTGGTGGAAGGCGAAGACCTCCCGGGTACGCGGGAACGGGTCGAGCCCGTTGACGAAGGTGGTCTCGGTGCCGGTGGCGACGTACCCGAACGGCAGCGGCCTGTCCCGCAGCCAGGCGTTGAGCTTCTGCTCGCGGGTGAGCCCCTTCTGGTACCGGTCGAGCTGCGCTTCCGCGCCGCGCGGCGCGGTGCCCTCCCGCTTGGCCTCGATCACTCCGACCAGGCGCTGGTCGACGTAGAGCAGGTAGTCGGCCCGGCCGGTCGCCAGGGTCACCTCCCGGACGGCGACGCCCCCACTGTCCGCAAACAGGTTGAGGTCACGCTCGTCCTGCACCTCCCAGCCGGCGGCGCGGAGCTGACGGTCGATCTCCTCGCGGGTCTGCGCCTCGTTCAACGGCTCCCGGGACGCCCGGCGGGCGCGGGCGATGAACTCCTCCCGTCGGGCCGCCGACACCTTCGCCGCCGGCCGGTCCTCGAACGCCCGTTCCGCCGCCTGGGCGGCCGGCTCCAGCTTCGCCACCAGCTCGGCCGCCGCACCCCGACGGGCGTCCGCCTCGCGGACCGCCCGCTGCGCGTCCGCCGTCGCGTCGGCACGGGCCTGCGCCAGCGACGGCTTGTCGGCCAGCAGCAGCTTCGTCTCGGCCAGTTCGCGCTGGTAGCGGTCGAGCTCCGCCTGGAGGCCCTCCGCGACGCTCGCCGGCACCTGCCGGGGCTGCGGCGTGGGCGGGACGAAACCGATCGGGGTACGGTCACCGGTCAGCGCGCGGTGGAACCAGACGCCCAGATCGAAGCAGGTACGCAGCAGTTCCAGCGCCTGACGTACCTCACTGAGGTGGTCGTGGACGGCCTGGTTGCCGGTGTCGCGGAGCCGGTCGAAGGCGGCGTAGACGTTCGGGGTGAGCGTGCCGTCGGCGTACAGCGCCTCCACCCGGTGGTAGAAGCTGCTGCTCTGGGGCTTGGCGGATGTGCGGTGCACCAGGTCACGGGCGAGCACGTCACCGAACGCCCGCGCCTTGAACATCGCCGACTGCGCGTCCAGGTAGACGAGCAGCTCAGCACCTGCTCCGTACCAGACCAGCAGCGGATGATCCGCCAAGAAACCGAAGTTGGCGGACTGTTCCGCCAGACGCCTGACCTGCCGAGGATCCACGACTCTCCACGTCCACTGTGAACGATGAACAGTCCAGACTAGAGAGTTGATCTCGGATCCGCTGTCCCCCGAATGGGGGTCAGAACCGTGCCACCACCCGTGACAGTCATCCCGCCACGGGGCGCACCGCCTGCACCACGGCGGCAAGCTCCTGCGCGTCGACCGCCTCGGGGGCGGCGAGGACGTTCACCCCGACACCCGGTTCGACCAGCCAGTACGCCTCGGTCGCCCCGATCAGGCCGGACAGGTCACCGTGCCGGAACTCGGTCAGCGTCGGGTCGTCGGCGGCCCGCTCGTGGTATCCGGCCAGGAAATCGCCCAGGTCGGCGAGGGTGGCGAGACGGTCACCGCGCAGCACGTGCACCCGCAGGTCGACGCTGGCGCCCTCGGCGGTCTCCCGCTCCCACATCCGGGACGCGAAGCGGACGTCGTCCCACTCGGTGGCGAAGTCCGTCACCAGGTCACCGACGCCGGCCGGCACGTACCCGACCCGGAACCCGTCCAGCTCCCCACCCGACCGCTCCACCACGCCACTCTCCCCGCAGCTCGCCCGACCGCCACGATCGGCTCAAGCCACCACTGTAGACCTTAGGTACTGACCGTCCAGATGGGACGGGAACAGTCCACGATCTGCGGCTGCCTCAGTTCAGCCCGCCGCCTCGGCCCGATCAAGGTAGTTCCACCACTTCTCGTCGTCACGCCGGTTGGATGACAGCAAATCAGCCGCGCAGACGAACGCGAGAATGATGATGTTCTCGGCCGGCACCGCACCCACGAACGGCTCACCACGCACCAGGCGCGACAGGAAGGTTGTCACTTCTGCCAGAGTCGATTCGGCCCAGCCCTCGTCAGCGACGATCTCGTCCGCGACTTCCTGAACGTGCTGCTTTGCCGGGTCGGCACCCTGGACGGCCTCCGCCAACGCCTGGCGTTAGGCGTCAATCGCTCCGACCAACGCGCCGGCACCCGCGCCCTCCCGTGCACCGGCGACAAGAGTCCGAGCCTCGGTGACGTCCTGGGCGGCAGCCGCCGTCTTGGCGCGCGCCTCGTCCAACTTCTGCGAGGCGGTCGACAGTCTCGCGATCATCTCCGCCGCGCTGCTCAGACGCCCTCCCCTGGTTCAGCCGAAATCCAGCCAGGCCCACCCACCACCTTGACCACCACGCAGCGTATGGGATCGATCATCAACAGGCCGCCCGGTGATGGAAGCACGACTTCAGGCGCCAACGTCAGCCGATCGTGGTGGTGAACTGCCTCAAGGGGAGGGCCATTGGCCACCAAGATCAGCCCGCATCCTGCCCATTCAGACGCCGAACGCGACCGGCGAAGGCACTCCAGCCGGTGTGATCAACACGAGGTGCGGGTATCTCGGGGCATCCGCCCCGCACGGATAGGCCGACCTGGCCGCAACTGCGCCGGGCACCAAGAACCCATCCTCCCCGGGCTGAACGAGGAGGCGAGGGGCAGCGAGCAAACGACGCGCAGCCCGGCTAACGCTCAGCCACGTACACGCCTACACCAGGCACGCCGACAACGAGACCTTCCGCTTTCAAGGTCAACATGGCGTTGCGCACGACGATCGACGACACGCCGTGGATCTGGCAGAGCTGAGCCGTGCTCGGCAGCTTCTCACCGGGCGACAGCTCACCTGAGGCAATCTGCTTGCGAATGTGGTCGGCAAGCTCGGCCCACTTCGGGCTTGGTGGCATGGCGATACTCCCTGGTCAGCACCGCCATTCGACCATCTCTCACCTTGTTATCGCAAGTGATAGCTTGACTGCGATAGCTTGTTATCGTAGGGTCCGAAATCGGCCGGCTCCCTGGTCAGCGCCGTGGAGTTGGTCAGTTCCCCGCAATGAGCGCCCGGTCGACCCGCTTCCCCCTGGTCGGCCGGGCGTGCCGGAGCCTGCCCGCACGCGGCCCAGCCCGATCCCTGTCCACGAGCGCAGCAAGGAGCAGACGGGAGACGTACCCATGGAACACCTGTCCGACTTCGCGTCCGCGCAGGACGTCGAAGACGCCGAGGACATCCTGTTCGCCCATCCCGCCCGTCGGGTGGCCCGCTGGGTCTGCGGCTGCGGCGAGGAGTACCCCTGCCCCGAGGTGCGCTTCGCGCTGCTGGTCAAGGGGACCACCAGGAAAGACGCCGCGTGAACCGGGGCCACTTCACCTCGTACGCGCAGCAGCGGATCGACGACGCGCGGCGCGACCTGGCCGCGCACCGGACCGTCCGGTACACCGGGGTCTGCCGGCAGTGCGGGCGGCCCGGTCCCTGCGACGAGCAGCGCGCCGCGCGACAGCGGCTCGTGTACTACACCACCCGGTTGCCGGACGAGACGGTCGACGAGTTGCGCACCGCCTGGCTGGCGCTGATCGCGGCGAACGACCGGGCCGGCGCGTATCTGCACGGGGCCAGCCGCTGGCCGGGGCGACGGCTGCCCTGGCAGGACGCGGTGACCGAGTGTTGGCGGGCGCTCGGGGCGGTCCACGCCGGGCTGGCCGAGGCGCGTGCCGACCCGGCCACCCCGGGTGGCCCGACCAGTGTGCTGGCCGGGCTGGGGCTGGCCCGCGCCGACGCGGACCGGGCCGCCGCGTTGGCCGCGCGGGTGCGGCGGCGGCTCGGCGCGGCCGAGGACCTGCTGCGGCGTACCGGACGAACGGACGCCCTGATCGCGGCCCGGCGGTTCGCGGCGGCGGGCCGGCGGTTGGACCTGGTCGCCGCGCGGCTCGCGGTGGGCGCGCGACACATCGACCGGTACACAGCGGGACTGGCCGGCACACCGGAGCCGGCCCGGCCGGTGCCGAGGGTGGCCCCGGCCCTGCCGGAGGAGATCGCGGCCGGAGTACGGGCGGCGACCCGCCTGGTGCGGGCCCGTCGCCGTCGGGAACGGCCCGGCTGGTGGAGACGAACCATCGCGATGGAGGAACGATCATGAAGAGTGCCGAGGCGGCCCTGCGCAGTCTGGCCCACGGTCGGGTGGACCGGCACGACCGGCGGGTACGCGGCTTCGCCGACGACGAGTGGCGGCGGTACGCGGACCTGCTGGCCGGGGCGTTGCTGGTGTCCGCGCGGCGGCGGTTCGGGCCGGAACCGGACCGGGGGCCGCTGATCCGGTTCGTGGCCTCGGCCCGGGAGCGGTACGACACCACCGGCCTGGAGGTGGACCCGACCCGGGCCGAGGCGATCCTGCTGGCGGCGATCGGGGAGGGGCCGGGCCCGCCCGAGGACGCCGCCACGTTGACCGCCCGGACCCTGCTGCTGCTCGGGCTGCTGGAGGACGAGGGGATGCCGGCCGACGCCCTCGACGACCTGCTTACCTCGGCCTGGACCACCGCCGAAGGTGCCCCGACCACCACCGGCGGCGCAGCCCCGACCACCGCTGAAGCGGCGACGGAAGACGGCCCGGCGGCCGAGCGTCCCTGATGGAACGGTCGGCCGCCGGGCCCGGGGGTGGTGGTAGGAGGTTCGAGGGGGTGGCGGCTCCAGAGTCAGCCGGTGACGGCGTTCAGGGCGGGCAGGTAGCCGTAGCGGTAGCCGTCGGCGTTCGGGTGGTACGCCTCGATCAGCCCGGTCACGTCCTTGATCCACGGGCTGCTGGCGCAGACGCCGTGGCCGGCGAAGTAGGACCGGGTGTCGGCGAAGGTGGCGCCGGCCGCGGCGGCCCGGCCGGCGGTGACCGAGGCGAGCAGGTCGGCCGCCTCGTTGATCTTCGTACGCTTGGTGCTGCTCATGGCGAGCGCGCCGCACCAGCCGGTCTCGAACAGGCGGGGGTAGCCGAGCACGATCAGCCGGGCGTTCGGGGCCCGGCTGCGGATCGCCGCGTAGGTGGCGTCGAGCCGGCCGGGCAGTACGGTGGTGGTGAACGTCCTGGCCTCGTCGACCCGCCGCACGCAGTCCGACTCGCTGCTGAACCGGCAGGTGGACATGATGTCGGCGAAGCCGGCGTCGTTGCCGCCGATGGTGATGGTGACCAGGGTGGTGCTGGTGCTCAACGGACCGAGCTGGTTGTTGAGCACGTCGGCGGTGACCGCGCCACCGCAGGCCGGGAACGCGAAGCTGGTCACCTGGTGCTGGGCGGCCCACAGCGGGGCGTACGAACGGTCGCTGCGCAGGCAGGTGGACAGGTCGTAGTCGCCGGCACCGACGCCGGAGGAGTACGAGTCACCGAGGGCGACATAGTGCACGGCGGTGGCGCCGGGGGCGGCCCGGGTGGCGGCGGAGGCAGCGGCGGCCGGGACGAGCACGACCCCGAGCACGGCCGCGAGCAGGGCGGCCAGCAGGATGCGGGCGCGGGTGGGCGCACGGTGAGGCATGGACGGTCCTCCACGGGACGGGGGTGTGGTGGATTCCTTCAGCCGCGCGCGTGGCCAGGGTCCGGGGGCGGTTACCAGGCGGTAATGCTATCGAAACATGCGCATGTGCGAAAGCTCACCACAAGGGAATTCACCGCGTCGGGGCGCATTTCGCGTCCTCCTGCCAGGTGTCGGCCACCCCGCAGTGGAACACCTCCGCCGGCGGGACGGACACGTCGGGCAGCCGCTCCACCCGCATCAACGCCAGCCGCTTGCGCTCCGGCACCCCGGTCGTCACGTCCACCCGGATCAGACCGGAGATGCCCTGGTAGCCCTCCCCGTCGATCTGGCGCAGCACCTCGGCGTGCACCCCGACCGGGTTGATCCGCGCCGGGTCCCAGCGGGGCTCGGCGTCGGCGTGGTGCAGTCGGGTGGCCAGGCTTTCCACCGCGCGGACCATCATCATCGCGGCGTCGTAGGCGAGGCTGACCCGTTCGCCGGCCGGCTCGCCGCCGTCCGTCGTGCAACGCGGGCGTTCCAGCAGGTCGTCGCTGGAGATCCAGCGCAGGAAGGTGGCCCGGGCGTCGTCCCGGCCGCTCGCCGCGGCGGCCCGCAGCCGCGCGCAGGTCGCCAGGGACGCCTTCGACACGTACGTCACGGGAATGTTGCCCGGCGCGTCCCGGCGCAGCCGGGGGTTCGCCATGTACCGGTTGACCGAGTCGTTGCCGACCAGGTTGCGGGGCGGGTTGTTCGGGCAGTCCCGGTTCAGGGCCCGGAGGAACTCCGGGAACTCCGACCAGCGGCCGGCGAAGACCAGCATGCCGGCGTAGCCGCACTCCGTACCCATCGCGGTGCCGGTGGTCCACTTAGCCGGGGTACGCAGCCGGTCGCCGAAGCTCTTCTCCAGGCCCCGCACCAGGGTGCTCACGTAGACGTCCTCGTCCAGCGAGCTGCCCTCCCCCGTCGTGTAGTACACGTGGACGTCGGTGAGCCGGCGGTACCGCGCGTACTCCTCGAACAGTCGCACCTGCTCGGTGTTCGGCGCGGACACCTGGATGTAGAGGCGCGACCGGCTGCCGATGCCGTCCCCGGACAGGGTCGGCGCGATCACCGGCAGGCCGACCCGGTTGAGTTCGCCGATCGCCTCGGCGGTGTTGGTGCGGCTGTCCACCAGACCGACCACGCCGAGCACCGTCCGGTCGTCGTGGGCCAGCTCGGCCAGCATCCGTACGGCCAGGTCGGCGTGGGCCATCTGCGCACCGCCGTTGGCGACGACCACCCGCAGCAGGGGCGCGCCGTCCACCCCGGCCGTCGCCTGGAGGAGCGCGTACTGGGCGGTCGCCATCCCCTCCAGTTCCTCCCGTTCGGAGACGTACGACTCCTCGTCGAAACCGGTCCGGTTGCCGGTGAGGGCACCCAGGTACACCAGGGTGAGGAAGGGGCGGCGACGGTCGCTGTCGGCCCAGGCTTCCTCGGCACGCCGGTTCTGCTCGAAGATCCGCCGCTGGACGGCCCGCAGCCGGTCCTGCCCCCGGTCGGCGTTGAACACCTGCCGCCCGCTGTCGCTGTACCCGATGCACTCGTCGCCGACCAGACGCACCGACACCCCGCCTGCGGGCGCGGGCAGGCAGCCCGGCCCCCACCGGCCGGTCACCCAGAAGCCCGCCCCGACCAGCAGCAGCAGGCACAGCGCGGCGGGCAGGAACCGGCGGGCCCACCAGGGCGGGGCCGGGGCGGCGAAGCCACCCGGCGCATCCCGCAGCTGGTACTCGCCGGCCTCCGCGCCCACCTGGACGGGGAGCAGCCAGGCCGCAGGTCGGCGCATCCGCCGGGCCTCCGGCACCGTCCCGGCCCACTCCTCGTACGCCTCCTCGGCCCCGGTGAGCGGGTAGGTGGTGTCCGTACCCGGTGGCGGTTGCGTGCCGGTGGCGACCACCAGCAGCGGGTCGTTGCGGCCGGTCTCGTTGCGGACGTCGTTGAGCAGCCGGACCAGGGTGTGCGTGGGGGTGCCGGCGTCGGCGTGTTCCAGCAGCAGCACCGGCGAGGCGGTCCGCCGCCAGTCGGACGGCCGCCAGGGTCGCCGCCGGTACGCCCGGCGCAGGTCCTCGAGGAAGGCGTGCAGGAGCAGCTTGTCGACCTGGTCGGGCTGCTCGCTGTCGCGCCAGCCGGCGTTGAGCCGCTCGGCGAACCCGAGGAAGGTGACCGACTGCCGGGGGGCGAGGTACTGCTGCCGCATGAACCACGAATAGGGTCGGCCCAGCACCGGTAGCAGGCCGGAGACCGCCACCCGGAACACCACGTTCGGTACCGCGAACCGGACCAGCCAGAACACCGCCTGCGAGACGAGGGTGGTGGCGTCCCCGCCGGCAGCCACGGGCTCACCGGTGGCGCCCGTGCCGCGCCGTTCCCGGAGCCGCTGGACCAGGCCGGCGCGGCTGTCGCCGGCGTCCACGCCGAAACTCAGGCTCTGGTGCGTCAGCCAGTCGGCGAGCAGGTAGTGCCGGAACCGGAACCGGGCCGCCCCGAACGCCTCGACGGCGAGCTGCCGGTGCAGTTCCCGCAGCACCGCCGGGAAGTCGGTACCGTCCGGCAGACTCCGGGCTTCGATGACGGCGTACGGCACCCGGCGCTGCCGGTCCTGGCCGAGGAACCGCCGCAGCAGGGCCAGCAGGCCGTCGCCCTCCGGGCCGGCCACCAGCCAGAACACCGGCAGTCGCCGATCGGTGCGCCGGGGGCGGCGCAGCAGCCGGGCCACCAGTCTGAGGAACTCCACTCCCCCGTCGGGGAGCCGGACCCGGCCCGCGGGTGTCTGCTCCCGGGTCGCCGCCTTCCGCACGGGGCACCTCCAGCCGTCGCCACTGTGACCGGTCGCGCACACAGTGTCGTCTGCCGGAGCAACCCCGGCTGCCCCACCCCGCCCCGGAGGGCGGGGTGGGGCCGGGGTCAGCGGGCGGCGAGCGGGCGGGTGGCGGGGGTGACCGGGGTGGGCAGCGGGGTCACCCCGCCCAGGTACGCGTGGATCGCGGCAGCGGCGGCCCGGCCCTCGGCGATCGCCCAGACGATCAGGGACGCGCCCCGGTGCATGTCACCGGCGACGAAGACCCCGTCGGCGTCGGTCTGCCAGTCGGGGCGGGCGTCCACCGCGCCCCGACCGTTGCGGGTCACCCCGAACTGGTCGAGCAGCGGCTGCACCTCGGTGCCCTCGAAGCCGATCGCCAGCAGCACCAGGTCCGCCGGGAGTTCCCGCTCGGAGCCGGGCAGCGGGGTGACGATCCGCCGGCCGTCGCGCTTCTCCACGGTCACCTCGGCGATCCGGACGCCCTTGACCTGCCCGGTGCCGTCGTCGACGAACTCCTGCACGGCGACCGCGAAGACCCGCTCGCCGCCCTCCTCGTGCGCCGGGTAGTTGCGCAGCAGCCACGGCCAGGTCGGCCACGGGTCACGGGCGGCGTCCCGGCTGTGCGGCGGCTCCGGGTACAGGTCGAGCTGGTGGATGCCGGCCGCGCCCTGCCGGTGGGCCACGCCGAGGCAGTCCGCGGCGGTGTCCCCACCACCGATGATCACGACGTGCCTGCCGGCCGCGTCGACCGGGGCCGCCTCGGCCAGCCCGGCGACCACCCGGTTCGCCGCCACCAGGTGCTCCATCGCCTGGTGCACGCCGCGCAGGCCGCGCCCCGGGGTATCCGGGGTGTCCCGGCCGGCGAGCGCGCCGCAGGCCAGCAGCACCGCGTCGTACTCGGACCGGAGCTGCTCGGCGGTGACGTCCACCCCGACGTTCACGCCGGTACGGAACACCACCCCCTCGGCGGTCAGCTGGGCCAGCCGCCGGTCGATGTGCTCCTTCTCCAGCTTGAAGTCGGGGATGCCGTACCGGAGCAGGCCGCCGATGCGGTCGTCCCGCTCGTACACGGTGACCGCGTGCCCGGCGCGGGCCAGTTGCTGCGCGGCGGCCAGGCCGGCCGGGCCGGAACCGACCACCGCGACCCGCCGCCCGGTCGGCGCGGGCAGTGCCGCCGGGGTGACCAGGCCCCGGTCGAAGGCGGCGTTGGCGATCTCCACCTCGACCTGCTTGATGGTCACCGGGTCGTCGGCGATGCCGAGCACGCAGGCCGCCTCGCAGGGGGCCGGGCAGAGCCGCCCGGTGAACTCGGGGAAGTTGTTGGTGGCGTGCAGCGACGCCACCGCCGCCGGCCACTCCCCGGTCCGGACCAGGTCGTTCCAGTCCGGGATGCGGTTGCCCAGCGGACAGCCGTCGTGGCAGAACGGGATGCCGCAGTCCATGCACCGGGTGGCCTGCTCACGGACCAGGCCCTCCTCGGCCGGCGGGTACACCTCCCGCCAGTCGCTGATCCGCACCGGCACCGGACGGCGGTCGGGCATCCGCCTCGGGTAGCGCAGGAAACCGTTCGGGTCAGGCACGAGCCACCTCCTGGGCCGCCGCCGTCCGGCTCGCCGACACCGCCGGCGCGGACAGCGCGGTCATCACCGCATCGTCGACGTCGCGGCCGGCGGCTTCGGCGGCCCGCATGATGTCCAGCACCCGCCGGTAGTCCCGGGGGACCACCGCGGTGAACTCCGCCACCGCCTCCGGCCACCGCTTGAGCAGGTCCTCGGCGACCGTCGAGCCGGTCTCGGCGACGTGCCGGCGGAGCAGGTCGTGCAGCAGCTCGCGCTCCTCCTCGCGCAGCGGGGCGAGGTCCACCAGCTCGGTGTTGACCCGGCGCCGGTCGAGCTGGTGCACGAAGGCGGTACCGCCGGACATGCCGGCGGCGAAGTTGCGTCCGGTCCGGCCCAGCACGACCACCGTGCCGCCGGTCATGTACTCGCAGCCGTGGTCGCCGACGCCCTCGACGACCGCGGTCGCGCCGGAGTTGCGGACCGCGAACCGCTCCCCCACCCGGCCGCGCAGGAACACCTCACCGCCGGTGGCCCCGTACAGGATGGTGTTTCCGGCGATGATCTGGTCCTCGGCGCGCTCGCCGGGCCGGGCGTCGGCGGCGACGAACGGGGCGGCGGCGTCCGGGGCGACGACGATCCGCCCACCGGAGAGCCCCTTGGCCACGTAGTCGTTGGCGTCGCCGTGCAGCCGCAGGGTGACCCCGGACGGCAGGAACGCGCCGAACGACTGGCCGGCGGTGCCGCGCAGCACGAACTCGACGGTGTCGTCGGGCAGGCCCCGACCGCCGTGCCGACGGGTCACCTCGCCGCCG
This sequence comes from Micromonospora cathayae, assembly GCF_028993575.1. Classification (NCBI taxonomy): domain Bacteria; kingdom Bacillati; phylum Actinomycetota; class Actinomycetes; order Micromonosporales; family Micromonosporaceae; genus Micromonospora; species Micromonospora cathayae. The sequence continues at coordinate 6,426,758 of NZ_CP118615.1, forward strand.
AGCATCGCGCCGACGCTGCGGTGCTCGTTGCGCACCGCCACCTCCACCCGGACCGGGGTGCCGTCGCGCAGCGCCGGCTGGGCGAGCCGGATCAGCTCGTTGTCCAGGGCGTGTTCGAGGCCGTGGTCCTGGGCGCGGACGCCGCGCCGGACCGCGTCCGCCGGCAGCTCCGGCAGGTGCAGCACCCGGCCCAGGTCGAGCCCGTGGGCCTTCCAGTGCGTGACGGCCGGGGTGACGTCGAGCAGTTCCACCTGCCCGATCGCCTCCTCGATGCTGCGCAGGCCCAGTTCGGCCAGGTAGCCGCGGACCTCCTCGGCGAGGAACAGGAAGAAGTTCTCCACGAACTCGGGTCGGCCGGTGAACCGTTCGCGCAGCACCGGGTTCTGGGTGGCGATGCCGACCGGACAGGTGTCCAGGTGGCAGACCCGCATCATCACGCAGCCCTCGACGATCAGCGGGGCGGTGGCGAAGCCGAACTCCTCCGCGCCGAGCAGCGCCGCGACCAGCACGTCCCGGCCGGTCTTGAGCTGCCCGTCGACCTGCACGGTGACCCGGTCGCGGAGCTTGTTGATCAGCAGGGTCTGCTGCGCCTCGGCCAGGCCCAGCTCCCAGGGGGTGCCGGCGTGCTTGAGCGAGTTGAGCGGGGACGCGCCGGTGCCGCCGTCGTGGCCGGAGATCAGGATGACGTCGGCCTTGAGCTTGGCGACGCCGGCCGCGACGGTGCCCACGCCGACCTCGCTGACCAGCTTGACGTGTACCCGGGCGGCCGGGTTGACGCACTTCAGGTCGTGGACGAGCTGGGCGAGGTCCTCGATGGAGTAGATGTCGTGGTGCGGCGGCGGGGAGATCAGGCCGACGCCGGGGGTGGCGTGCCGGGTCCGGGCGATCCACGGCCAGACCTTGTTGCCGGGGAGCTGACCGCCCTCGCCGGGCTTCGCGCCCTGGGCCATCTTGATCTGGAGGTCGTCGGCGTTGACCAGGTACTCGCTGGTCACGCCGAACCGGCCGCTGGCGATCTGCTTGACGGCGGAGCGGCGGACCGGGTCGTAGAGGCGTTCCGGGTCCTCGCCGCCCTCGCCGGTGTTGGACTTGCCGCCGAGGCGGTTCATCGCCACCGCGAGGGTCTCGTGCGCCTCGGCGGAGATCGAGCCGTACGACATGGCGCCGGTGGCGAACCGCTTGACGATCTCGCTGGCCGGTTCGACCTCGTCGATCGGCACCGGGGGCCGGACGCCGGTGCGCAGGGTGAACAGGCCGCGCAGTGAGCCGGCCCGGGCGGCCAGCTCGTCGACCTTGGCGGTGTACTCGCGGAACACGTCGTACTGCCGGCTGCGGGTGGCGTGCTGGAGCAGGAAGACCGTCTCCGGGTTGAACAGGTGCAGCTCGCCCTCGCGCCGCCACTGGTACTCGCCGCCCACCTCCAGCCGGGCCGAGGCCGGGGTGCCCGGCGTGGGCCAGGCCAGCGCGTGCCGGGCGGCGATCTCGGTGTGGACGCCGTCCAGGTCGACCCCGCCGATGGTGCTCGGGGTGCCCCGGAAGTACCGCTCGACCAGGCGGGAGTCCAGGCCGACGGCCTCGAACACCTGCGCCCCGCAGTACGACGAGACGGTGGAGATGCCCATCTTCGACATGATCTTCAGGACGCCCTTGCCGAGCGCCTTGACGTAGTTGCGGACCGCCTTGGCCGGCTCGACGCCGGGCAGCGCCCCCGTGTTGATCATGTCTTCGACGGACTCGAAGGCCAGGTACGGGTTGACCGCCGCCGCGCCGTACCCGATCAGCACCGCCGCGTGGTGCACCTCCCGGCAGTCACCGGACTCCACCACCAGCGCGACCTGGGTACGGGTCTGCTCGCGGACGAGGTGCTGGTGCACGGCGGCGGTGAGCAGCAGCGACGGGATCGGGGCCAGGTCGGCGTTGGAGTCCCGGTCGGAGAGCACCAGGATCCGGACGCCGTCCTCGATCGCCTCGGAGACGTGCCGGCAGATCTCGGTCAGCCGGGCCTTGATGCCGGCCCCGCCGTCGCGGATCTTGTAGAGGCCGGAGACCCGGACCGCCTTGAAGCCGGGCAGGTCGCCGTCCTCGTCCACGGAGAGCAGCTTGGCCAGCTCGTCGTTGTCGATCACCGGGTACGGCAGCACGATCTGCCGGCAGCTCGCCGGCCCCGGGTCGAGCAGGTTGCCCTCCGGGCCGATGGTCATCTGGAGGCTGGTGACCAGTTCCTCCCGGATGGCGTCCAGCGGCGGGTTGGTGACCTGGGCGAAAAGCTGGTGGAAGTAGTCGTAGAGCAGCCGCGGCCGGGTGGACAGCGGGGAGATCGGGGTGTCCGTGCCCATCGAGCCGAGCGGCTCCGCGCCGGTCCGCGCCATCGGCGCGAGCAGGATCTTCAGCTCCTCCTCGGTGTAGCCGAAGGTCTGCTGCCGGCGACGCACCGAGTCGTGGGTGTAGACGATGTGCTCGCGGGCCGGCAGGTCGGCCAGGTCGATCAGCCCGGCGTGCAGCCAGTCGCCGTACGGGTTCTCCGCGGCCAGCTCGGCCTTGATCTCGTCGTCGTGCACGATCCGGCCGGCGACCGTGTCGACCAGGAACATCCTGCCCGGCTGGAGCCGCCCCTTGGCGACCACCCGGGCCGGGTCCAGGTCGAGTACGCCCGCCTCGCTGCCCAGCACCACCAGCCCGTCGGCGGTCCGCCACCAGCGTCCCGGACGCAGGCCGTTGCGGTCCAGCACCGCGCCGACGACCGACCCGTCGGTGAAGGCGACCGAGGCCGGGCCGTCCCAGGGCTCCATCAGGCTGGCGTGGAACCGGTAGAAGGCCCGCTTGTCGGCGGCCATGTCCGGGTCGTTCTCCCACGCCTCGGGGATCATCATCAGCACCGCGTGCGGCAGGCTCCGCCCGGCCAGGTGCAGCAGCTCCAGCACCTCGTCGAAGTTCGCCGAGTCGGAGGCGGCCGGGGTGCAGACCGGGAACAACCGGCGAATGTTGCCGGGCAGGTTCGGGGTGCGCAGGAGGGCCTCGCGGGCCTGCATCCAGTTCCGGTTGCCGCGGATCGTGTTGATCTCGCCGTTGTGCGCGATCAGCCGGTACGGGTGGGCCAGCGGCCAGGACGGGAAGGTGTTCGTGGAGAACCGGGAGTGCACCAGGGCGATGGCGCTGGTGACCCGCTCGTCCCGCAGGTCCGGGTAGTAGGCCGGAAGCTGGTCGGGGGTGAGCATGCCCTTGTAGACCATGGTGCGCCCGGACAGCGACGGGAAGTACGCCGGCACGCCCCGCTCGGCGGTCTCCCGCTCGGTCTGCTTACGGACGCAGAACACCACCCGGTCCAGGTCGAGCCCGCTCAGCGGGGAGCCGGCCGGGCCGTCCGGCGAGTCGGTGAGCCGGTGCGCGGCGAGGAAGATCTGCCGGACCCGGGGCATCGCCGCCAGGGCGGTCTCGCCCAGGTCGGCCGAGTCGACCGGCACGTCCCGCCAGCCGAGCACGTCGGCCCCCTCGACCAGGGCGTACTTCTCCAGCACCTGGCGGGCGCGGGCCTCACCGGCGTCGTCGTCGGGAAGGAAGACCAGGCCGGTGGCGTACTGGCCGGCGGGCGGGAGCGGGAAGTCGACCACGGCCCGGAAGAACGCGTCCGGGACCTGGATCATGATGCCGGCGCCGTCGCCGGTGTTCGGTTCCGCGCCCCGGGCGCCCCGGTGGTCGAGCCGGCAGAGCGCGCCGAGACCGTTGGCGACGACCTGGTGGGAGCGCCGGCCGTGCAGATCCGCCACGAAGGCCACGCCGCAGGCGTCGTGCTCCTGCGCCGGGTCGTACAGCCCCTCGGCGGGGGCACCCGGACCGGTGTGCGGGCGCGCGCCGGCGGGCGGGGCGGTCTGCGGGTGGGGAGGGTACGGAAAGGCCACCGGGCCTCCTGTCGTCGCTCAGGCGTGAACACGGTGGGGACGACGTCGGCCCTCGAGGGTCTATTGAGTCTACGTTAGGTCGCGACACGCAAGGCCAGGAAGGATTGATCACACTTCCAACATCTGAGACGTGTAGTCTCGCGCGGTGGATCACGTACCCGCTGAGACGTTCGACCGGTTGGAACGCTTCTACGACGCGGTACCCCGGGACGGGGCCCACCCGGAGACCATCGGCGCACTGGTGCTCTTTGTCCGGGATGGTGCCGGATGGCCGTTCTATGCGCGCCCCCGGCTCGACTCCGACCGGACGCCGTCCCTCGCCGACATCAACGACGTCCGGGCCCGGCAACGCGAACTGGGCCTGCCCGAGGCGTTCGAGTGGGTGCACGAGAACAGCCCCGACCTGCTGGCCGTGGCCCGCTCGGCCGGGCTGAGCGTGCTGGAGGCCCCGCTACTGGTGCTGGACCCGGCGGCCCTGCCGGACCCGGCCGGCCTCACCGACGTGCCGGTGCGGCTGCTGGACCCGGCCGAGCCGGACTTCGCCGCGCAGGTGGCGGTACGGCGGGCCGTGGCGGCGGTCGGGTTCGGCGCGGCCGGCACCGCCCCCGGCGACGCCGGCCCGGCCGAGCGGGACGCCGCCATCAGTGAGCTGGATCTCGCCGCCGTGGAGGAGGAGGGCTCCCGGATCGCGGACGGCCGGCGGCTCTCCGCCATCGCCGCCACCCCCACCGACGGCGCCCTGGCCAGCGGCATGGCCATGCGGGTCGACGACGTCGCCGAGATCGCCGGGGTGGCGACCCTGCCGGTGGCCCGCCGCCGGGGGCTCGGCGCGGCGGTCACCGCCACCCTCGCCCGCGCCCTGCTGGACGCCGGCACCGACCTGGTCTTCCTCTCCGCCGGCAGCGAGGACATCGCCCGGGTCTACGTGCGGGTCGGCTTCCGCCGGATCGGCACCGCCTGCATCGCCGAACCCGCCGCCCTGCTCCCCTGACCGCCGACCGGCGGGCCGGTCGGCCGGGACTGGACGATCAGCTCGACGAGGACGGGGGCCGCCACTGGGCGGCCGTCGAGGCGGCGTGCCCGAGCAGCCGGGTGGTGATCGGGCCGAGCGCCGCGTCCCGGGCCCGCAGCGCCAGCCGGCCCCGGGTCTGCAGCACCGCCGACATCCGCCGGGTCTGCCGGACCACGCTGGCCGCCCTCGGACGACGCGTCCGGTCGTAGCCGGCGACGGCGTCCGGCAGCCGGGTCTCCCGCAGCAGGGACGCCAGGGTCGCCGCGTCCTCGAACGCCAGGCAGGTGCCCTGCCCCAGGTGCGGGGGCATCGCGTGCGCGGCGTCGCCGAGCAGCACCACCCCACCCGGGCCGGACCGGAAGGCGTACTGGCGGGGCAGCGGGCGCAGCTCCCGGACCTCCTGCTGGACCAGGTCGGCGGGCTCGGTGGCGGCCAGCAACTCGCCGACCGGGGCCGGCCAGCCGGCGAACCAACGGCGCAGCAGGGCGAGCTGGGTCTCCGGTGGCTCCGGCCGGGACGCGCCCGCCGCGGTCGCCATCCAGTAGATGCCGCCCCGGCTGGTCCCCCCGGCGGAGCCGCGCTCACCCAGCGACGCCGACACGAACCGGTAGCCGGCCCCCAGGGTCTCCCCGCCGACCGGCCGGTCGGCGGGCAGCCGGGGTGCGCGGTACCAGGGGATCACCGCCCGCCAGGTGGCGCTGCCGGAGGCCACCACCCCGGCCTCGGGGGCGAGCCGCCGACGGATCTCGCTGTCCACCCCGTCCGCCGCGACCACCAGGTCCGCCTCGTAGTGCCGGTGGCCGTCCCCGACCGACGGACGATCGTCGCCACCGGCCCGCACCGTCCGTACCGTCACCCCGGTACGCAGGTCGACCCGGTCACCGAGGCCGGCGACCAGGGCGTCGTGCAGGTCCTCGCGGTGCACCACGACCGGCATCCGCTCGGGTGGCGTGGGACGCGGCTGCACCAGCCAGTGCCCGTCCGGGCGACGGATGCCACCGTCGGGCAGCGGGGTGGCGATCGCCTCCAGCCCGGCCCCGAGCCCCAACGCGCGCAGCGCCCGGACCCCGTTGGGCCACAGCACCACGGCGGTCGGCTCGGGGCGGACCCGGTCGGCACGTTCGAGGAGGGTGACCTGCCAGCCGGAACGGGCCAGCGCGCCGGCGGCCGCCAGGCCGCCGACCCCGGCCCCCACCACCACGGCGGTACGCACGGCCATGACCGTCAGCGGTCGCGGTCGGCGGGACGGGCACCGGCCTCCGGTGGACCCGACCGGTCGGCGGCGTCCTCCCCGCTGACCGGGGCCGACTCACGCTCCGGTTCGTCCGGCTCGGGCCCGGCCGGGCCGGACGCGTCCGGTTCCGTGGCGGGTTCGTCGGGCAGCGTGCCGGTCTCCCGGTACCTCCGGAACCGCTCCTCGTCGACCACCCGGTACCCCTGCGGGGCCGCCGGGTCGGGGGCGGAGCCGGTACGGGAGAGGTCGACCTGGGAGACGTCCCCGCCACCGACGGCCGGGGCCGGGGCGGCGGCCGGGATCGGGACCAGGTACTCGCGCGGGCCCCGCGCCTGGAGGAAGTAGGCCAGCGCGCCGAGGAAGACCAGCACCGAGGTCCAGACGTTGATGCGTACGCCGAGAATCTGGGTGGCGTCGTCGGTACGCATCAGCTCGATCCAGAACCGGCCGGCGGTGTAGCCCATCACGTACAGCGCGAAGGCCCGGCCGCGCCCCAGCCGGAACCGTCGGTCGACGGCGAACACCAGCAGGGCCACCCCGACGTTCCAGAGTGCCTCGTAGGCGAAGGTCGGGTGGTAGAGACCCGGTTCGAGGATCGGTTGCCCGGCCTCGTCCCGCACCGCCTGACCCGGGTTCTGCGGGTCCATCCGGTGGATCTCCAACCCCCACGGCAGGGTGGTCCGCCCGCCGTACAGCTCGTTGTTGAACCAGTTGCCGAGCCGGCCCACGGCCTGGGCCAGCGGCAGCCCCGGGGCGAGCGCGTCGGCCACCACGGTGAGCGGGATGCCGAGCTGGCGGGCGGCGATCCAGGCACCGACCGCGCCACCGGCGACGGCCCCCCAGATGCCGAGACCGCCGTTCCAGATGGCGAACGCCTTGAGCGGGTCACCGCCGGTGCCGAAGTAGTTCCCGGGGGAGGTGATCACGTGGTAGATCCGGGCCCCGACGATGCCGAACGGCACCGCCCACACGGCGATGTCCAGCACCGCGCCCGGGGCCACCCCCCGGCGGCGCAGCCGGTACTCGGTGACCAGACAGGCCACCACGATCCCGGCGACGATGCACAACGCGTACGCCCGGATCGGCACCGGGCCGAGCTGCCAGACGGCGGTGCTGGGACTGGGTAGGGCCGCCTGGGGAGTCAGCGAGGCGTAGGTCACGGGTGCACACGCTACCGCTGCGCCCGGCATCGGCGGCACCCCGGTCCGGTGCCGGACGCCGACGGGAGTCAGCTACGGCCGGTACGGACGCCCTCGGCGAGTTCGGCGGAGAGGGTACGCAACGCGGTCAGGCCGGCGGCCTGATCGGACGCGTCGAGCAGGCAACGGATCAGCGCGCTGCCCACGATCACCCCGTCGGCGTACCCGCCCACGGTGCCGGCCTGCGCCCCGGTGCCGACGCCGAGCCCGACCCCGACCGGCAGGTCGGTGACCGCCCGCACCCGGGCGACCAGGGTCGGGGCGGCGTCCGAGGTCTGTGCCCGCGCCCCGGTCACCCCCATCACGGCGGTGGCGTAGACGAAGCCCCGGCAGTGCGCCACGGTCATCGCCAACCGGGCGTCGGTGGACGACGGCGACACCAGGAACGTCCGGTCCAGCCCGTGCGCGTCCGAGGCGGCCAGCCACTCGTCGGCCTCGTCCGGGATCAGGTCCGGGGTGATCAGGCCGGTGCCCCCGGCGGCGGCGAGGTCCCGGGCGAACGCGTCCACGCCGTACTGCTCGACCGGGTTCCAGTAGGTCATCGTCACCACCGGAGCGCCGGTGGCCGCGACCGCCTCGACGATGCGCAGCGTGTCGGCGACCCGGACCCCGCCGGCGAGAGCGATGTCGCTGGCCTTCTGGATGACCGGGCCGTCCATCACCGGGTCGGAGTACGGGATCTCCACCTCGATCACGTCGACGCCGGCCTCGACCATGGCGGTCATCGCGGCGATGCTGCCCTCGACCGTCGGGAAGCCGGCCGGCATGCAGCCGATCAGCAGGGCCCGCCCGTCGGCCCGCGCCTTGTCGAAGGCGACCCCGATCCGACTCACGCTGTCACTCCTTGTCGAGGATGCCGAAGTAGCCACCGGCGGTGTGGACGTCCTTGTCGCCCCGACCGGAGAGGTTGACCACGATGACCGGTTCCCGGCCCAGTTCGGCGGCGAGCCGGGGGGCGATCTTCATCGCGCCGGCCAGGGCGTGCGCGCTCTCGATCGCCGGGATGATCCCCTCGGTCCGGCAGAGCAGCTCGAACGCGGCCATCGCCTCGTCGTCGGTGACCGGCTCGTACCTGGCCCGGCCGGTGTCGTGCAACCAGGCGTGCTCCGGGCCGACGCCCGGGTAGTCCAGCCCGGCGGAGATCGAGTGCGACTCCACGGTCTGCCCGTCGGCGTCCTGAAGGACGTACGTGCGGGTGCCGTGCAGCACGCCCGACGTACCGCCGGTGATGCTGGCGGCGTGCCGGCCGGTGTCGACGCCGTCCCCGCCGGCCTCGAAGCCGTACAGCCGGACGTCGGCGTCCCCGACGAAGGCGTGGAAGATGCCGAGCGCGTTCGAACCGCCGCCGACGCAGGCAGCGACCGCGTCCGGCAGCGCGCCGGTACGGTCCAGGCACTGCTGGCGCGCCTCGTCGCCGATGCCCCGGACGAAGTCCCGGACCATCGCCGGGAACGGGTGCGGGCCGGCGGCGGTACCGATCAGGTAGTGGGTGTCGTCGACGTTGGCGACCCAGTCGCGCATCGCCTCGTTCATCGCGTCCTTGAGGGTGCGCGACCCGTTGGTGACCGGCACGACGGTGGCCCCGAGCATCCGCATCCGGGCCACGTTGAGCGCCTGCCGCTCGGTGTCGACCTGGCCCATGTAGACCACGCACTCCAGGTCGAACAGGGCGGCGGCGGTGGCGGTGGCGACCCCGTGCTGCCCGGCCCCGGTCTCGGCGATCACCCGGGTCTTGCCCATCCGCCGGGTGAGCAGCGCCTGACCGAGCACGTTACGGACCTTGTGCGCCCCGGTGTGGTTGAGGTCCTCCCGCTTGAGCAGCACCCGCGCGCCCACCTTCGCGGAGAACCGCTCGGCGACGTACAGCCGTGACGGGGTGCCGGCGTACTCGCGCAGCAACGCGTCGAACTCGGCCAGGAACTCCTCGTCGCCCATCGCCTTGCGCCACGCCGCGTCCAGCTCGTCCAGCGCGGCCACCAGGGCCTCCGGGACGAACCGGCCGCCGAAGCGGCCGTAGTGGCCGGCGCTGTCGGGGACGGGACCGGCGGTGCCGGCCGGCGCGTTGCCGCTCATGCGGGTCCTCTCGCTGCTCGGGTCAGCCGGTACGGGTCAGCGCACCGGTCGCGGGGTGGCCGGGTGGTTGCCGGCGTTGACCAGCTCCGACACCGCCTCGCGGGGGCTCTTCTGGGTGACCAGCCCTTCGCCGACCAGGACGGCGTCCGCGCCGGCGGAGGCGTACCGGATGAGGTCGTGCGGCCCGCGCACGCCGGACTCGGCGATCTTGACGACGCTGCTCGGCAGCCCCGGCGCGATCCGCTCGAACACCGACCGGTCGACCTCGAGGGTGCGCAGGTCACGGGCGTTGACCCCGATCACCTGGGCGCCGGCCTCCAGGGCCCGGTCGGCCTCCTCCTCGTCGTGCACCTCGACCAGCGCGGTCATCCCGAGCGACTCGATCCGCTCGAGCAGCCCGACCAGGGCGTTCTGCTCCAGGGCCGCGACGATCAGCAGGACCAGGTCGGCCCCGTGCGCGCGGGCCTCGTGCACCTGGTAGCTGGAGACCACGAAGTCCTTGCGCAGGACCGGGATCTGCACCGCCGCGCGTACGGCGGCCAGGTCGTCGAGGGAACCGCCGAAGTAGCGGCCCTCGGTCAGCACGCTGATCGCCCGGGCCCCACCGGCCGCGTACTCCCCGGCCAGGTCGGCGGGGTCGGCGATCTCGGCGAGCTGCCCCCGCGACGGGGAGGAGCGTTTCACCTCGGCGATCACCGCCACGCCGGGTCGCCGCAGGGCGGCGTACGCGTCCAGCGGGGGCGGGGCCGCGGCGGCCAGTTCGCGGATCCGCTCCAGCGGGATCTGCTCCTGCCGTCGGGCGACGTCCTCGCGTACGCCAGCCAGAATCTCGTCGAGCACGCTGGCGGGCGCCGCCGGACCGGCTTCGTCCCCCTCCGCGTGCGCATGCTCAGCAGTCACCAACGGACTCCCCTCTCCGGGTGTCATGGGCCGATGCTAGGTGGCGCCGCTCGACCCCAGGTGGGGGGGTATGGCGCGCCTCACGAGATGGGCTGGGGCATAATGACCGACCTCCGGTGAGCGGAAAATCACCCCACGCGATCGGCCCAGTAGAGCACCGCGACCACGCCACCGCTCACCCCCACCCAAGCCATCGATCGCCCTCATCATCATGACATCTTGTCGGGCAGGTTGCCGAAGTAAGGCCGACCGCCGGGCCCGTGGGACGGCGACGCCGGCCGCCGGTGCGATCCGGATCCCGGCGCGGGTGTGCTCCACCTCCGGTACGGGCTGTGCCCCGGGCCGTCGCGGGTGTGATCCAGATCAAGGACGAACGGCCCTGAGCACGGCGTTCACCCCCACGCAGTGTTGATGCGGCGGTTATCACGGCGAAACGTGAAACCGGGAGCATCGGTGTCGGGCAGACTCGGATCCGGGCCCGCCCCACCGACGCCACGACCCTCGTTGCGGAGTGATCATGAGTACTGGCCAACCGACGTCGACCATCGGACTCACCACGATCTCCCGAACGGTCGCCTCGCTCGCCGTCGGGGTGGTGCACACCCTGGAGCGGGCCGTGGTCGGCGAGGAGCGGATGCGGACCGCCCGGGGCAACGCCTGGGAAGCCGTCTGCGCGGACCGCGCCCGCGCCGCCCGGCGGGCCGAACTGGACCGGTTGGCCGCGGAACTCGCCGCCACCCGGCCGGCGACGACCCGACCGGAGACCGCGCGCCCGGACGCGACGCGGGCCGGCACGACGCGGCCGGACCGGCCCCGGTCCGCCCACGCCACGGTGACCGCCCCGCACCCGGCCACCGGCCGGCAACCGGTCAGCTGACCGTCGGGTCCTCGCCCCGGTCCAGCGCGTCCCAGGTGTCGGTGGTCCCCCGGCTCCCGACCGGCGCGGTCGGGCCGCTCGGGGCGGTGTCCCGGGCCGACCGCTCGTAACGGGCGCCCATCGCCGGCCAGCGCCGGCCACACCAGCCGGTCCACACCCCGCCGGCTGCCGCCAGCACCCCGCCGACCAGGCACAACGCCGGCCACTGTCGGTGGACCGCACCGTCGAGGTCGGCCAGCAGGCCGTACCCGCCGCCGGCCGCCACGGCCACGCCGAGAGCCGCGATCAGCCCGCCGACGAGCTGCCGCAGCCGCCCCCGGGTGGCGAGCACCGCGCCCGCGCCGGCCAACGCGACCACCGCGACCGCCGGCAACCAGGGCAGCAGGGCCGCCCCGGAGCGGTCCTCCCGTAGCGCCGGCAGCGGCACCGGCCGGGCGGTCAGCTCGACCGCCCAGGTCCGGGTCGCCGCCCACAGCGCCAGGCCCGCCCCGGCCAGGCAGAGCAGCGTCGCGTACGTCAGCTCGCGCCGCCCGGCCGACGGCGACGGCGACGGCGACGGCGACGGCGACGGCGGGAAGGAACCGGTCATCGGTTCTGCCCTCCGTTCCCGACTGCGGGGCTCCGCTGCGCTGCACTCCTCGCGCTCACCGGGCCGCCCGGAGGGTTTCGGCGGCGGCGATCGCGGCGAGCACCGCCGCCGCCTTGTCGCGGGTCTCCCGGTCCTCGGCGGCGGGATCAGAATCGGCCACGATCCCGGCACCGGCCTGGACGTACGCCCAGCCGTCCCGGATCAGCGCGGTCCGGATCGCGATCGCCATGTCCAGGTCGCCACCGAACCCGAAGTAGCCGACCGTGCCGCCGTAGAGGCCCCGGCGGACCGGCTCCAACTCCTCGATGATCTCCATGGCCCGGACCTTCGGCGCGCCGGAGAGGGTACCGGCCGGGAAGGTCGCGGCGAGCGCGTCGAAGGCGGTGCGGTCCTCCCGCAGCGTGCCGACCACGGTCGAGACGATGTGCATGACGTGGCTGTACCGCTCGACCGTGGCGAACTCGGGCACCTCGACCGTGCCCGGCCGGCAGACCCGACCCAGGTCGTTACGGCCCAGGTCGACCAGCATGACGTGCTCGGCCCGCTCCTTCGGGTCGGCCAGCAGTTCGGCGGCCAGCCGGGCGTCGTGCTCGGGGTCGACGCCACGCGGCCGGGTGCCGGCGATCGGGTGCAGCAGGGCCCGCCGCTGCCCGTCCTCGGTGCCGGTGACCTTGAGGTGCACCTCCGGCGACGAGCCGACGATGTCGAACCCGTCGAAGCGCAGCAGGTACATGTACGGGCTGGGGTTGGTGGTGCGCAGCACCCGGTAGACGTCCAGCGGGTCGGCGTCGGTCCGCCGTTCGAACCGTTGGGCGAGGACGATCTGGAAGCACTCCCCGGCCCGGATCGCCTCCTTGGCCTCCTCGACGGCCTTCTGGTAGCTCCCCTCCGGGGTACGGCAGCCCACCTCGCCGACCGGCGGCCGGTCGACCGTGGAGATCATCGGCGGGATCGGCCGGGACAGCGCCGAGGTCATCGCGTCGAGCCGACCGATCGCGTGGTGGTACGCCTCGGCCACCCGGTCCGCCCGGTCCGGCTCGTCGAACGGGGGCAGCACCGCGTTGGCGATGAGGATCGCCGAGCCCTCGTAGTGGTCCAGGACCACCAGGTCGGTGGCGAGCATCAGGCCCAACTCGGGCACCCGGAGGTCGTCCTCGGTGCGGGTGGGCAGCTTCTCGAAGCGGCGGATCAGGTCGTACCCGAGGTAGCCGACCATGCCCCCGGTCAGCGGAGGCATGCCGCTGGCCGGGTCGAACGCCGGCCCGGCCAGCGCGGCGACCGTGTCGCGCAGCACCCGCGCCGGGTCGCCGGTGGTGGGCAGGCCGGCCGGCGGCTGCCCGAGCCAGGTGGCGACGCCGTCCCGCTCGACCAGGGTGGCGCTGCTGCGCACTCCGATGAAGGAGTACCGGGACCAGGCCAGCCCGGCCGACCCGACGCCCTGTTCGGCGGACTCCAGCAGGAAGGTGCCCGGCCCACCGGCGAGCTTGCGGTACACCCCGACCGGGGTCTCGGCGTCGGCCAGCAGCCGACGGGTGACCGGGACGACCCGCCAGCGGGACGCCAGGTCGGTGAAGGCGGCCTGGTCCGGGCTCACCACGCCGTCGGTCATCGGACCTCCACCCCGTCCCCGGAGACCGGGAGCTCGTCGAAGAAGCAGCTCCGCTGGCCGGTGTGGCAGGCCGGGCCGACCTGGTCGACGCTGACCAGCAGCGCGTCGCCGTCGCAGTCCAGGGCCACCGCGCGGACGTACTGGTGGTGGCCGGAGGTGGCGCCCTTGACCCAGTACTCCTGGCGGCTGCGGGACCAGTAGGTGGCCCGTCCGGTGGTCAGGGTGCGGTGCAGCGCCTCGTCGTCCATCCAGGCGACCATCAGCACCTCGCCGGAGTCGTGCTGACGGACCACGGCGGCGACCAGGCCGTCGGCCGAGCGGCGCAGCCGGGCCGCGATGGCCGGGTCGAGCCGGGACGGACGGACCGGCGTCGGGCGGTGCGGAGGGGCGGTGGCGCCGGTCACCGGCGCGTCAGGTACGGGCACAGTGACCCATTGTTCCGCACCCGGCGCGGAGCCCCCAGTCGCGTCCCGCCCGATGGCCCGGCCGCTGGCCCGGCCGAGGGTCAGGCCGAGGGTCAGGCCGGCCGGTCCCGACCGGTCGACGGCCCCGGCACGTCGCGCCGACCCACCCGGCACGTCGGGCTTGCTGACCCGGCGCGTCGGGCCGGCTGACCCGGCGCGCTGATCGGAACCGGTCGCCGAGGCCGAGCCCACGTATCCCTCGTTGTGCCCGGCGAGGATGTCATCTAGCGTTGAGTTCATCGGGTGATGAATTTGGAGGGCGCGATGGAACACGCGATCGCCCTGCGCGACCTGGTGGTGGACCGGGGCCGGCGTCGGGTGCTGGACGGGGTCAGCTGTGCGGTGCCCCGGGGCTCGGTGACCGGGCTGCTCGGCCCCAGCGGCAGCGGCAAGACCACACTGATGCGGGCCGTCGTCGGGGTGCAGACCCTCACCGGCGGCACGGTGACCGTGCTCGGCCGGCCGGCCGGCACGCCCGCCCTGCGGCACCGGGTCGGCTACCTCACCCAGGCGCCGAGCGTCTACGCCGACCTGACCGTCCGGGAGAACGCCCGCTACTTCGCCGCCGTGCACGGCCGGGGCCGCGCCGACGCCGACCGGGCGGTCGCCGACGTCGGGCTCGCCGACGCTGCCGGACAGGTGGTCGGCACCCTCTCCGGCGGCCAGCGCAGCCGGGCCTCGCTGGCCTGCGTCCTGGTCGGCCGCCCGGAGCTGGTGGTGCTCGACGAGCCGACCGTCGGGCAGGACCCGGTGCTCCGCGCCGACCTGTGGGCCCGGTTCCACGACCTGGCCGCCGGTGGCACCACCCTGCTGGTCTCCAGCCACGTGATGGACGAGGCCGCCCGCTGCGACCGGCTGCTGCTGATCCGGGCGGGCCGGCTGCTCGCCGACGACACCCCCGACGGGGTACGCGCCCGGGCCGGGGTGGCCGACCTGGACGAGGCGTTCCTGCGCCTGATCCGGGCCGCCGCAGGCGGAGAGGAGACCCGGTGAACCCCCGGATCGTCGCGGCCACCGCCGGGCGGGTGCTGCGTCAGCTCCGCCACGACCGGCGGACCATCGCGCTGCTGCTGGTGGTGCCCGGCGTGCTGCTGGCGCTGGTGCACTTCATGTACGCCGAGCAGCCCACCCCGCCCGGCCAGCCGTCCACCTTCGACCAGGTCGCCCTGGTCATGCTCGGGTTCTTCCCGTTCACCATCATGTTCCTGGTGACCAGCATCGCGATGCTGCGCGAACGCACCTCCGGGACGCTGGAGCGGCTGCTCACCACCCCGCTGGCCAAGCTCGACCTGCTCCTCGGGTACGGCATCGCGTTCGGGCTGGCCGCCGCGGCGCAGGCCGTGGTGGCCTCGGTGGTCGCGTACGGGCTACTCGGTCTGGACACCGCGGGCAGCGCCGGGCTGGTGATCACCATCGCCGTGGTCACCGCGCTGCTCGGGATGGCGCTGGGGCTGCTGGGCAGCGCCTTCGCCCGTACCGAGTTCCAGGCCGTACAGTTCATGCCGGTCGTGGTGATCCCCCAGTTGCTGCTCTGCGGGCTCTTCGTGGCCCGTGACCAGATGGCCGGGTGGCTCCAGGCGGTCAGCGACGCGCTGCCGCTGTCGTACGCGGTCGAGGCGTTGCAGCAGGTCGGCGCGTACGCCGAGCCCACCGCGACGATGTGGCGGGACCTGGCCGTGGTGGCCGGGTCGGCGCTGCTGGCGCTGGTGCTCGCGGCGGCCACGCTGCGCCGCCGCACCGACTGACGGCGGACGGCCGGCGAGCGACAGGCGAAGGGCGGCGATGAGGGCACGGACCGGACGGCGACCCGGCAACCCGGACACCCGGGAGGCGATCCTCCGGGCGGCGCGGACGGCGTTCGCCGAGCGCGGCTTCGACGCGGCCTCCATCCGGGCCATCGCCACCGCGGCGGGCGTGGACCCGGCCCTCGTGCACCACTACTTCGGCAGCAAGGACAAGCTGTTCCTGGCGGCGATGAACGCGCCGGTCGACCCGGCGGCGCTGCTGCCCGGTGTGCTCGACGGCGACCCGGACCACATCGGGGAGCGGCTGGTCCGGATGTTCCTCGGGGTGTGGGACTCCCCCGCCGGGGTGGCCGGGGTGGCCCTGCTGCGCTCGGCGGTGACCACCGAGTGGACCGCCCGGCTGCTGCGGGAGTTCCTGGTCACCCAGGTGCTGCGCCGGGTGCTCCAGCATCTGGGGGCCGACCCGGCCGAGTTGCCGCTGCGTGGTTCGCTGGCCGCCGCCCAGATGGCCGGGTTGGTGCTGATGCGGTACGTCATCAAGCTCGAACCGCTGGCCTCCGCGCCGCCCGAGACCGTGGTGGCGGCGGTCGGGCCGGCCGTGCAGCGCTACCTCACCGGGCCCCTGGCCGGTGTGTTTCCGCATCCGCCGGCCGGCTCTCCGTAGGTGCCCCGCCGGGGGTGGCGGGCCGGGGACGGCTACCGGCGGCGGTCGGCGGGGCAGGCCGGACGTTCGTGCCGGCAGAGCAGCGGGTGCAGCAGCCGGGCCAGGTCGCGGTGGTCGGTCACCGGCCGGGGGAACGCCAGCCGGGCCCGCCGTCGCGTGCCCGGCCCGCCGAACGCCACCACCAGGCCGTACCGGTCGAGCCGGACCACCCGGGGAGCCGCCTCGTCGGGCCGGTCCGCGAGCGGCCCCAACTGCCGACGCAGGTAACCGGCCACCTGCTCGGCGTGGTGCAGGGCGAGGTCGGCCAGGAGGGCGCCCTCCACCGGGTGCAGCGGGTCCGGCTCGGCCGCCGCGTAGTCGTCGCCCGCGATCCGGTGGACGTCCCCGGCGGTCTCCAGCCGGGCCTCGGCCACCTCGAACCGGTACAACCGGAACCGGGTGCCGACGTCGAGCAGGTCACCGGTCGGTTCGACCGCCGCGAAGTCCACCGCGGCGTGGCGTGCCGCCTCCCCGGCCAGCGGAGTCGCCCAGCCGGAGACCCAGGCCCGCCCGAGCGGGGGCGCGCCGGCCGCCGGTGGCAGGTCGAGCACGTCGAGCACCACCGCGACGGCCCGGTCCGTGCCGGCCGGGGGGAGCACGGCGGCCAGGTCGCTGACCACCGGCACCAGCATCAGCACCCGACCGTCCGGGTCGGTGACGTGCCGGACCTGGTACGGCCCGGGCCGGTGCGCCAGGTGCACCAGCCCGGGAAGGCAACCGGCGACCAGGGTCCGGACGGTCTCGGCACTGCTCGGCCGCATCGCCGCCTCCTCCTTGAGAAAGGTTAGGCTAACCTAACCAGGAGGTTAGAGCACCGGTCCCCTGCCGTCCAGCGGCACGCCGGGACACGTCACCGGGTCTGCTCCAGCCAGGACGCGTAGAGCAGCCCGTACACCGAGCCCGGATCGCGGACCAGCTCGTCGTGCGGGCCCCGCTGCACCACCCGGCCCCGGTCCACCACGATCACCTCGTCGGCCGACTGGGCGGTGGAGAGCCGGTGCGCGATGGCCAGGGTGGTCCGGCCCCGGGTCACCGCGTCCAGGGTCCTCTGCAGCCGCACCTCGGTGGCCGGGTCGACCGCGCTGGTCGCCTCGTCCAGCACCAACAGGTCCGGGTCGGCCACGTACGCCCGGGCCAACGCGACGAGCTGCCGCTCCCCCACGCTGAGCGCCTCGCCCCGCTCACCGACCGGAGTGTCCAGCCCGGACGGCAGCCCCTCCAGCCAGTCGACCAGCCCCAACTCGGTGAAGGCCGCGACGAGCTGCCCGTCGGTCAACTCCGGACGGGCGAAACGGACATTCTCCCCCACCGTGGCGTCGAAGAGGAAACCGTCCTGCGGGACCATCACCACCCGCGACCGCAGCGAGTCGAACCGCACCCGCTCCAACGGCACGCCGGACAGCAGGACCGTACCGGTGGTCGGGTCCATCAACCGGGTGAGCAGCTTGGCGAAGGTGGTCTTGCCGCTGCCGGTCTCGCCCACCACCGCCACCCGGGTCTTCGCCGCGATCTCCAGATCGATGTCGTGCAGCACCGGCGGACCGCCCGGATACGCGAACCCCACCCCGGCGAACCGCACGTCCAACGGCCCCGGCGGCAGCTCCCGGCCCTGCTCCCCCGGGTCGGCGACGTCCGGCTTCATGTCCAGCACGTCCAGCACCCGCCGCCACCCGGCGATCGCGTTCTGCGCCTCGTTGAGCACCTCGGTGGCGATCTGCACCGGCTGGATGAACAGGGTCACCAGGAACAGGAAGGCGGTGATCTGGCCGACCGACAGGGTCCGGTCCGCGCCGAGCGTCACCCCGACCACCACCACCCCGGCCAGCGCCAGCCCGGCCGCGATCTCCCCGACCGAACTGCCCAGGATGCTGAACCGGATGGCCCGCTGCTGCGCCCGCCGGTGGCTGTCGATCGCCTCGTCCAGCCGGCGGGCGGTCCGGGCCGACACCCCGTACGCCCGGATCACCGGCGCGCCGACCACGCTCTCCGCGATCGCCGCGAGCAGCGCCCCCATCCGCTGCCGGACCACCCCGTACGCCCGACCGAGATGCCGCTGCAACGTCCGGATCAGCAGCACGGCCGGCAGGAAGGCGACGAACACCACCAGCGTCAACTGCCAGGAGTACACGAACATCACCACGGTGGTGACCAGGAGCTGACCCAGGTTGATCAGCAGGATCACACCGCCCCACTGCAGGAACTGGGTGATCTGGTCCACGTCGCTGGTCACCCGGGACACCAGGGAACCCCGCCGCTCGGACTGCTGGTGCAGCATGGACAGGTCGTGCACGTGCCGGAACGCCCGGGTCCGGACGTTCGCCAGAGCCGTCTCACTGACCGTGAACAGCCGGCGCATCATCAGGTAACCGCAGAACGTGGTGACCACCAGGGTCGCCGCGGTCACCACCACCACCGTGCCGACCACCCCCAGGTCGATGCCGCCCACCAGGCCCCGGTCGATGCCCTGCTGCACGGCGACCGGCACGGCCGCCCGCCCCACCATGTAGACCAGCGCCAGGGCCATCGTCGCCGCCAGGCCGACCCGCAGCTCCGGGGAGAGCGCCAACCCCCGACGCAGCGTCCGCCAGGCCGTCTCGTCCGGCTCGGTCACCGGCCGGCCCGGGCTACCCGACGACTTCCGCTCATCCGTGGTCACCGTCACCGGACCGACCTCTCGTCCACGACTGCGGGGCTCCGCTGCGCTGCGCTCCTCGCGCTCACCGGGCCCACCTTCCGTTCGCGACTGCGGGGCTCCGCTGCGCTGCGCTCCTCGCGCTCACCTGTCCAACTCCACTTCGAGGCCGGTGGCCACCGGGACCACCGGCGGATCCTGGTACGTCCGGGGCTCCTCACGGTCGTTCTCGGCCTGCTCGTACGCGGTGACCAGGTCCACGTAGCCGGGCACGGTGGCGAGCAGCTCGGTGTGCGTGCCCCGGGCCACCACCCGCCCCTGCTCCACGTAGATCACCTCGTCGGCGAGGGCGATGGTGGCCCGCCGGTACGCCACCACCAGGATCGAGGTCCCGGCGCCGGTACCGTCGGCCGGCGCCGACCGCAGACCGGCCAGGATGGCCGCCTCCACCCGGGGGTCGACCGCGCTCGTCGCGTCGTCGAGCACCAGCAGCCGGGGCCGGCCGGCGAGCGCGCGGGCCAGCGTGAGGCGCTGCCGTTGGCCGCCCGACAGCGAGGTGCCCCGCTCCCCCACCATGGTGTCCAGCCCGTCGGGCAGGGCGGCGACGAACCCGTCCGCCTCGGCCAGCCGCAGCGCCGCCCAGACGTCGTCGTCGCCGATGCCGGGCCGGTCCAGGGTGATGTTGGCGCGTACCGTGTCGTCGAAGACGAACGGCACCTGGGCGACCAGCGCGATCGTGTCGGCCAGTGACGCGGCGGTCAGCCGGCGCAGGTCGACACCGTCGAGCGTGACGGTGCCGGAGTCCGGGTCGACCAGCCGCACCGCCAGGGCGGTGATGGTGGACTTGCCGGACCCGGTCGGCCCGACCAGGGCGACCGTCCGCCCGGCCGGCACGGTGAAGGTGACCTCGCCGAGCACCTGGGTGCCGGGCAGGTGCGCCTCGGCCGGCTCGTAGTGGAACGACACGTCGGCGAAGGCGAGCGTGGCGGCCCCGCCGCCGGCCCGGTCGAGCACCTGGTCGCCGTACGCCATCTCGCCGGTCGCGTCGAGCACCTGCCGCACCCGGTCCCAGCCGGCGACGCTGCGCGGCAGCTCGGCCAGGACCCAGCCGATCGCCCGCACCGGCACCGCCAGCACGGTGAACAGGAACGCCACGCTGACCAGTTCGGCGACGGTGATCGCCTGCTGGTTGAGCCGGATCGCGCCGACCACCAGCACGGCCAGGGTGCCCAGGCTGGGCAGGGTCTCCAGCAGCGGGTCGAACAGACCGCGCAGCCGGCCGACGGAGATCAACGCGTCACGCAGCTCACCGGCGCGGGCGGCGAACCGGCGGGTCTCCTCCGCCTCCCGGCCCATGGTCTTGACCACCAGCGCGCCGTCGAAGCTCTCGTGGGCGATCCCGCTGACCTCGGCCCGGAGCCGCTGGGCGCGGGCCTGCCGGGGGGCCATCCGGCGGGAGTAGACCACGTTGAGGGTGAACAGGGCCGGGAAGACGGCCACGCCGACCAGGGCGAGCGCCCAGTCGGTGACGAAGAGCGCGCCCACCGCGCCGACCACCATCACCAACGTGCCGACCGCGAACGGCAGCGGCGCGATCGGGTACCAGGCCGCCTCGACGTCGGAGTTGGCGTTGGACAGCAGGGTGCCGGTGGCGTGCCGCTGGTGCCAGGACAGCGGCAGGTCCAGGTAGCGCCGGGTGACCCGGCGGCGGTAGGCGGCCTGGAGACGGTACTGCATGTAGCCGGCCCCGAGCCGCCGGCCGAAGATGCCGACCACCCGCAGCAGGCTGATCCCGAACAGGGCCACCGCGGCCAGCGCCAGCACGCCGACCTCCACCGACCCACTGGCGACCGACGGCACCACCACGTCGCCGACCACCGCACCGACCACGTACGCGCTGCCGATCACCATCGCCCCGAAGAGCACGCTGCCGGTGACCGCCACCGCGAAGATCCGTGGTTGTTCCCGGATGGCCCGACCGAGGACCCGCAGCCCTCGGGCGAGCACCTCCGTACTCGTCTTGCTCGACAACTCAACATCCCCCGCCGTAAGCCGCCATTATCTCCCTTCATCCTTACCGCTCGCCGGCGGCCGCGCCGACCGGGGTGCGGAATCGCGCACGTTCGCCGGTACGCCGTCGGCGAAACGGGCCGGGTCGGGCGGGGCGGCCTACCATCGGGAACATGTCGCGGTACGCCCTCACGGAGCGCCAGGCGCTCGCCGACCTCATGCTGACCCTCGGTCCGGACGCCCCGACGCTCAACGAGGGTTGGACGACCCGGGACCTCGCCGCCCACCTGGTGGTCCGCGAGCGCCGACCGGACGCGGCGGGCGGCATCCTGCTGCCGCCGCTGCGCGGTTACGCCGAACGGGTCCGGCTGCGGCTCGCCGCCCGGCCGTGGGCGGACCTGGTGGCGCAGGTGCGTCGGCCGCCGGTCTGGAGCCCGCTGAGCAACCCGCTGACCGACGAGCTGGTCAACACCATGGAGTTCTTCATCCACCACGAGGACGTCCGGCGTGCCGCCCCGGACTGGCAGCCCCGGGAGCTGCCGGCCGGGCTGCCCGCGGCGCTGTGGCGGCGGGTCGCCCCGCTGGGTCGGTTCGCGTTGCGCCGGTTTCCGGCGAGCCTGCTCGTGCAGGCTCCCGGGCACGGGGAGTTCCGGTGCGGGCGGGGCGGCGAGGCGCTGCGGGTGGTCGGTGTGCCGGGCGAGCTGACCCTCTTCCTGTCCGGGCGGCAGCGGGCGGCCCGGGTACAGCTCGACGGGCCGGCCGCCCTGGCCGAGCGGTTGCGGACCGCCCCGCTGGCCCTCTGACCGTCCCGCCGGCCCGGGACCGTCCGACCGGACCGTCCGACCGGACCGTCCGACCGCTGACCGACCCGGGACGAAACCCAAAGATCAGGTCCGATATCTTGCCCGGTATTGATCGTCGGTCCGCCCCACCCGGGACGGCGTCGCAGGGGGGCATGCCATGCGGAGCTTCGCCGTTTCAGCGCTGCGGGAGCCGCCTTTTCCGGGCCAGCGGCACCCCCGGGTGGACGAGGTGGCCCGGGCCAGCGCCGAGTGGGCGGCCGGGATCGGTCTGACCGGTTGCGCCGAGAGCCGGCACCGGCTCGCCGGGGCGGCCGTCGCCGACCTGGCCGGGCGGGCCTGCCCGGAGGCCCCGGTCGACCGGCTCCGGCTGCTGACCGATCTGATCACCTGGCTGTTCGCGGTGGACGACGCCTGCGACGAGGACGGGTTGGGCACCGCGCCGACCCGGTTGGCGCCCACCGTGGCGGGCCTGCTCGACGTGCTCGACCTGCGCGGCGAGCCGGTGCCGTCGGCCCTGCTCGGCACGACCGGGCCGCGCGGGGTCGCGCTGCACGACCTGTGCCGCCGGGTCCGCGCGCAGGCGCCGCCGACGGCGCTGCTGGTGTTCTGCGGGCAGCTGCGGGAGTACCTGCTGGCGTTGCTGTGGGAGGCGGCCAACCGGGAGCACCGGCGGGTGCCGGGGGTGGCCGAGTACGTGCAGATGCGCCGGCACACCGGCGGGGTGCACCCGAGCTTCACGCTCACCGACCTGGCGTACGACGGGCCGGGGACGGCCGACCGGACGGACCCGGCGCTGGCCGCGTTGGAGACCCTCGCCGCAGACCTGGTCTGCTGGTGCAACGACGTCTTCTCCTACCGCAAGGAGGGCCGGCTGACCGGTGACGGGCACAACCTGGTCACCGCTATCGCCGGCGAGCAGGGCCGCCCCGAGCAGGCCGCCCTGCTGGCGGCGGCCGACCTGTTCAACCGGTCCCTGGCCGCGTACACCGAGCGGGAGACGGCGCTGCTGCGGACGGCGGACCCGGCGACCCGGCGGTTCGCCACGTCCCGCCGCCGCTGGATCCGGGCCACCTACGACTGGTCGGTCAGCGCGGCCCGGTACGCCTGACCATGCCGGTTGGACCGGTGTGTCGGCCCCGGGGCTAGCCGATCGTCGGGTGGACGCAATACCCTCTGGTAACCGCAGATCCCGTGACCCCGGTCACTTCTCCACCCCCTGAAGGCGGCTACAACGATGGCTCTCGATGTACCGTACCGTTCCATTCCCGACATGTTCCTCAAGCGTGTGGCCGCCACCCCGGACCGCCACGCCTTCGCCCATCCCGCCCCCGACGACTCGGGACCGGTCTGGCTGACCTGGGAACAGGTGGGGCACCGGGCCAAGGCGGTCGCCGCCGGGCTGCACGGGCTGGGCGTCGGCCACGAGGACCGGGTGGCGATCCTGGCGAACACCCGACTGGACTGGGTGATCGCCGACCTCGGGATCATGTGCGCCGGCGGGGCCACCACCACCGTCTACCCGACCACCGAGCCGGAGGACACCTGCTACATCGTCGCCGACTCCGGCTCCCGGGTGCTGTTCGCCGAGAACCCGGCCCAGGCCGCCAAGATCGCCGGCGCGGACCTGCCCGCACTGACCCACGTGGTCCTCTTCGACGGTGCCGCCGACCCGGCCGCCGCCGTTCCCCAGCTCACCCTCGCCGAGCTGGAGGAGCAGGGCGCACGGGCACTGGCCGCCGAACCGGGCCTGGTCGACGGGATCGTCGCCGGCCTGGAACCGGACCACCTGGCCACGCTGATCTACACCTCGGGCACCACCGGGCGACCGAAGGGCGTCGAGCTGCTGCACGGCGGCTGGTGCTGGGAGGGCGTCGCCCAGGCCGACGTCGGGCTGCTGCGCGCCGACGACCTCCAGTACCTCTGGCTGCCGCTGTCCCACTCGTTCGGCAAGACCCTGCTCTGCGGGGCGACCCACGTCGGCCTGCCGACCTACGTCGACGGCCGGGTGGACAAGCTGGTCGACCTGCTGTCGGTGGTCCGCCCGACGCTGATGTGCGGCGCGCCCCGGGTGTTCGAGAAGGTCTACAACAAGTCGGTCACCACCGCGCAGGACGCCGGCGGCGCGAAGGCGAAGATCTTCGCCTGGGCGGTGCGGACCGGCAAGGAGAAGGTCGCGCTGGAACAGGCCGGCAAGCCCGTCCCGGCCGGGCTGAAGCTGCGTCACCGGATCGCCGAGAAGCTGGTCTTCAGCAAGATCCAGGCCCGGCTCGGTGGCCGGATCCGGGTGCTGGTCTCCGGGGCCGCGCCGCTCAGCGCCGAGATCGCCACCTTCTTCGCCGCCGCGAACCTGCCGATCTCCGAGGGGTACGGCCTCACCGAGACCAGCGCCGGGAACTTCGTCAACCGGCCGGGCGGGCTGCGCATCGGCACCGTCGGGCAGGCGATGGGCGACCTGGAGTGCACGATCGACACGGACGGGGAGATCCTGCTGCGCGGCCGGCCGGTGATGCGCGGCTACCACAACCTGCCGGAGGAGACCGCCGCCGCGTTCACCGAGGACGGATTCTTCCGGACCGGGGACATCGGCACCCTCGACGCCGACGGCTACCTGCGCATCACCGACCGGAAGAAGGACCTGGTCAAGACCTCCGGCGGCAAGTACGTCGCGCCGTCGCACATCGAGGGCATGTTCAAGGCGATCTGCCCGTACACCTCGCAGGTGGTGGTGATCGGGCAGGCCCGCAACTACTGCACCATGCTGGTCACCCTGGACCCGGACGCGGTCCGGACCTGGGCCTCCGGTGGCCCGCTGGAGGGACGCGACTACACCGCCATCGTCACCTCGCCGCAGGCGCAGGAGATGGTCGAGGGGTACGTCGCCGAGCTCAACGGCCGGCTCAACCGCTGGGAGACCATCAAGAAGGTCACCATCCTGCCGCGCGACCTCACCATCGAGGACGGGGAGATCACCCCGTCGTTGAAGATCAAGCGACGCGGGGTGGAGGCCAACTTCGCCGCCGAGATCGACAAGATGTACGACGGCGCGCTCGAGAAGATCTGACCGGCGGCACCCGGAGGTGGGCGCTGGCCGGCCAGCGCCCACCCGTCCACCCACCCGGTCAGCGGCGGCCGTGCCGGAAGGTGACGGCCGCCTCCTCCACCACCTGCTGCTCCAGCATGGCCAGGCCACGGGCACGGCTCCGCAACGCCCGGTTGGTGGCCAGTTCCACCACCACCAGCGCGGTACAGCAGACGGACACCACGGTCAGCGCCACCATCGCCCGGTCGGCCAGCGGTGACACCGCGGCCAGCCCGGCGGCGGCGAGCAGGTACCCGTACCGGAGCCGGCCCAGCGCGCGGAACTCGATCACGGCCAGCGCCAGCAGGAACAGCGCCACGCCACCGAAGAGCATCAGCAGGTCCAGCCCGCCCAGGACGTCCGGACGAGCCGCGGCCGGGCCGGTCACGTCGGCGAGCAGCCGCTTGAGCCCCAGGGCGAACGCGATGACGGCCACGATCAGGGGCAGGTGCAGGTACGTGTAGGCGTCCCGGGCCAGGGGCGCGGGCACCCCGTCCCCGGGGCCGTGCAGCACCTGCTCGAGCACGTAGGCCAGGGTGTCGAAGTACAGCCACCAGAGCATCGCGATGCTGGCCAGCCCGAGCACCGCCGCCGAGATGATGGTCCAGGTGATCGGCCGCCCGACCCGCTCGCTGGTGCTGGTACCCAGGGAGATCATCGACTCGCCCAGCGCCACCAGCACGATCAGCGCGTGCCGTTCCGCCCAGTGCCCGGGCGAGCCCAGCCGGAACCCGGTCCGCCCGACCAGGAAGCCGGTGGCGTACTGGACCAGCAGGGCCAGGACCCAGAGCCCGAGCTGCCAGTGCGGCACCGCCTCCGGGGCGAGGACCCGGGTGGCCGGCAACAGACCGGCAGCCAGGATCAGCACCGACCCGAGCACGGTGGGGACGACCAGCGACAGCATCCGGCGCACCGGCACCACCCCGGCCAGGACCCGCCACGCCAGCGGGGCCTGGACCAGCCAGGTGAGCAGGTACGCGGTGGCGAAGACCAACGGACCGAACAGGCCGCCCGGCTCGTCGACGAACGCGGTGGCGGTGGTCAGGGTGAGCACCAGGACCGCCGACATGACCAGGAACCCGACCAGCGGCAGCACCCCCTGGTCGGCCCGGAGCACGTTGCCGAGCACCGCGAAGCCGGTCCAGCACCACCAGAGCAGGGCCAGCACGAGCAGCGCCTCCACCAGCGTCCGGACGGTGAGATCGGCGGCGGCCAACGTGGTCACGTTCACGAACGCGAAGACGAAGACGAGGTCGTAGAAGAGTTCGAGGCGGGTGACCCGCGTGCCGGGTCCGCCCCGGACGAGGAGTCGACGCACAGCCACCTGGGCAGTCTCCCAGCCGGACCGGCGCGGGACCGGCGCTTGCCGCTTTCCCCATGGACGGCCGGTGTCCGCCGGCCGTACCGTCCCGCCCGGTCAGGCGATGACGGACGGTTCCGGCCACTGCTGCCGGCCGACCCGGTCCAGGTCGTAGCGGACCGCGGCGATCCGCTGCACCGCCTCGACCAGGTCGGCGACGGGCAGCGTGAACGGCAGCCGGAGGAAACGCTCCAGGGTGCCGTCCAGCCCGAACCGGGGCCCGGGGGCGAGGCGTACCCCGACCTCCTCGGCGGCGCGGGCCAGGGCGCTGGAGACCGGGCCGTCCAGCTCGGCCCAGAGCGTCACCCCGCCGCGCGGCACGGTCACCCGCCACTGCGGCAGCCGGTCGGCCAACGCGGCCAGCAGCGCGTCCCGCTGGACGGCGAGCAGGGCCCGGCGGGCCGCCACGATGGTCGACGCGTCGGCGAGCAGGTGCACCGCGACGAGCTGTTCGAGCACCGGGCTGGCCATGTCCACCCCGATCCGGGCCGCGGCGAGGCGCTGCACCTGCGGGGCCGAGGCCCGTACCCAGCCGATGCGCAGGCCACCCCAGTACGGCTTGCTCATCCCGCCGATGGTGACCACCCGGGAGTGCCGGTCGAAGGTCGCGGTCGGCGGGGGCAGCGGCGTGCCGTCCAGCGGCAGGTCGACGAAGGACTCGTCGACGACCAGGTCGGTGCCGGCGGCGTGGGCCGCGGCGACCACCCGCTCCCGCAGCCCGACCGGCATCAGGTGACCCGTCGGGTTCTGGAAGTCCGGGATCAGGTACGCCAGCTTCGGCCGGGACTGGCGGAGGCTGCCCAGCAGCAGCTCGGCGTCCCACCCGTCGTCGACGGCGAGTCCGTGGGTGGCGATCCGGGCCCGCCGCGCGGCGAGCGCGGCCAGCGCGTTCGGGTACGTCGGCGACTCCACGAGCACGCTGCCCCCGGGTGGCAGCGCCAGCCGTAACACCAGGTCCAGCGCGTGCTGGGTGCCGTTGGTGACCATGATCTGCTCGGGGCTGGTGGGCAGGCCCCGGGCGCCGTAGGCGTGCGCGATCGCCTCGCGCAGCTCGATGATGCCGGTCGGGTGGTACCCGGCGCTGCCGAGGTAGCGGGGCAGGTCCTCGGCGGCGGCCCGGGTCGCCGGGACCAGCTCCGGTGGGGCGGCCAGCGCGGCGATGCCCAGATCGATCATGTCCAGGTCGTCCTGCGGGGTCCACAGGCCCGAGCTGGCCACCCGGTGCCCGCCGGGCAGCACGGTCCAGCTCCCCGCCCCGCGCCGGCTGGTCAGGTGCCCGCTCTCGCGCAGTTCCCGGTACGCGGCGGTGACCGTGGTACGGCTGATCCGCAGCGCCTCGGCGAGTTCCCGCTCGGCGGGCAGCCGGACCCCCAGCGGCAGCCGGCCGTCGGCGAGCAGCCCGCGGACGGCGGCGGCGAGCGCGGCGTAGTCGGGGTGGCGGCGACGGCCCGGCAGGGCATGCCACTGCCCGAGCAGACGGGCCAGTTGCCCGCCACGGACCTGGCTCGTCATAGCCACTCCTCCCCGATTGGCCCTCTCCCACCGGCAGAATTGGCATCTAGGTTGGCATGCATGGCTCTGATTGGCAACCTGATCGACCGTCCGGCACGCCGGCTGACCCAGCTCTACGCCGGACTGGTCCTCTACGGCGTCAGCATGGCCCTGATGATCACCTCGGAGCTGGGCCTGGACCCGTGGGACGTCTTCCACCAGGGCCTGTCCCGACGTACCGGGCTGTCGTTCGGCACGGTCACCATCGCCGTCGGCGCGCTGGTGCTGCTGCTCTGGATCCCGCTGCGACAGCGCCCCGGTCTCGGCACGGTGAGCAACGTCGTGGTCATCGGCCTGGTGGTGGACGCCACCCTCGCGGTGCTGCCCGAGGCGCGTCCACTGGCCGTCCGGGGCGTACTGCTGGTCGCCGGCATCGTGCTCAACGGCCTGGCCACCGCCTGCTACCTCGGTGCCCGGCTCGGTCCGGGGCCGCGCGACGGGCTGATGACCGGGTACGTCGCCCGGCATCCGGGCCGGTCGGTCCGGCTGGTCCGGACCGTCATCGAGGTGGTCGTGCTGGCCCTGGGCTGGGTACTGGGCGGCACGGTCGGGATCGGCACGGTGGCCTACGCCCTC
Organism: Micromonospora cathayae; assembly: GCF_028993575.1. Taxonomy (NCBI): domain Bacteria; kingdom Bacillati; phylum Actinomycetota; class Actinomycetes; order Micromonosporales; family Micromonosporaceae; genus Micromonospora; species Micromonospora cathayae. The sequence goes on from NZ_CP118615.1 coordinate 6,455,070, forward strand.
GCGATCGGCCCGCTGACCCAGGCGTTCCTGCCGGCCCTCACCGTGGCCCCGGCCGACGCGCCGGCCCGACCACGGACCGGACCCGTCTGAGCTGGGCCGCCCGGGAGCCGGAAACCGGATGTTTTACTCCGGGCCGCTCAGCCGGCATCATTTCCCCATGGGGGCTGAGGGATGGCGTTGGTCGGACGCCTGGATCTTCGTGTCACTGGTCATCGCCAGCGGTGCCGGGCGGCACCGGCGGGCCGCGTCGAGCCGGCGTCCCGAAGGGGTACGCCTCACCGACGTGCTCTCCACCGCCAACCACCTCAACCAGGCGATTCCCGAACGGCACGAGGTGGAGTCGGCGGTCCGGCGGCTGGCCGGGGCCGGTCTGGTCAGCGTCACCGACGGCTGGTTCCGGATCACGCCGGCCGGCGAGCAGCTCTGGCGGACCCGGCCGAACGCCGGCCTCTCCACCGCCGTGGACACCGTGCAGACCGCGCTCGGCCGGCGGCACGCCCCCGGCCAGGCCGACTGGGAGCTGGCCGAGGACGAGCACGCCGCCGCCGTCCACGAGTACGTCAAGCGGTCCATCCCGACGCCGCGTCGCTCGCCGGAGGGTGGCGGCCCGGGGCACGACCGGCACTGACACACCGCCCGGCCCGGCACCGTGGCGTCGGCTGCTCCCGGGTCAGGCCGCCGGAGCGGCGACCCGGCGGACCGGGTGCCCGGCGGCGTGCAGCGCGTCCTTGACCTCGCCGATGCTCAGCTCCCCGAAGTGGAAGACACTGGCCGCGAGGACCGCGTCGGCCCCCGCCGCGACGGCCGGCGGGAAGTGCGCCACCGCGCCCGCGCCGCCGGAGGCGATCACCGGTACGTCGACCACCGCCCGGACCTGCGTGATCAGCTCCAGGTCGAAGCCGGCCTTGGTGCCGTCGGCGTCCATCGAGTTGAGCAGGATCTCCCCCGCGCCGAGCTGCGCCACCCGGTGCGCCCACTCCACCGCGTCCAGGCCGGTGCCCCGCCGGCCGCCGTGCGTGGTCACCTCGAACCCGCTGCCGGTGGCACCCGCCGGGGCGCGCCGCACGTCCAGCGAGAGCACCAGCACCTGCCGGCCGAACCGCTCGGCGATCTCGGCGATCAGCTCCGGCCGGGCGATCGCGGCGGTGTTCACCCCGACCTTGTCCGCCCCGGCCCGCAGCAGCACGTCCACGTCGCTGACACTGCGCACACCGCCGCCGACGGTCAGCGGGATGAAGACCGTCTCGGCGGTCCGGCGGACCACGTCGAGCATGGTGCCCCGGTCGTCCGAGGAGGCGGTCACGTCGAGGAAGGTCAGCTCGTCCGCGCCGGCCCGGTCGTACGCCGAGGCCAGTTCCACCGGGTCACCGGCGTCCCGCAGGTCGACGAAGTTGACCCCCTTGACCACCCGTCCGGCGTCCACGTCCAGACAGGGAATCACCCGTACCGCCACCGTCATGCCGCGAGCCTACCGGCCGGCGGGGCCGGGCCGACCGGACCGGTCCGGCGTCGGGACGGGGACCGGTCCGTCCCGGGTGTCCGCCGGGGCGGGCGGCGGGCTCCAGGTGTCCGCCGGGGCGACCGGCGGGATCCGGGGCACCGGCGCGGGTGACCGGTGCCCCGGAGCACGCCTCAGAGGCGGACGAGCATCTTGCCCAGGTTCTGGCCGCGCAGCAGGCCGAGGAACGCCTCGGGGGCGTTCTCGATGCCGTCGACCACCGTCTCGTCGTGGTGCAGCCGACCGTCGCGCAGCCAGCCGGACATCTCGGTGACGAACTGGTCGCGTAGGTGGTTGTGCGAGTTGACCAGGAACCCGCGCAGGGTGAGCTGCTTACCGATGACCAGGGCGAGGTTGCGCGGCGCGGCCGGCGGTTCGCTGTCGTTGTACTGGGCGATCATGCCGCAGATCGCCGCCCGGCCGTGCGGGCGCAGCGCGCCGATGGCCGCCTCCAGGTGGTCGCCGCCGACGTTGTCGAAGTACACGTCGATGCCGTCCGGGGCGGCGGCCCGCAGCGAGTCGCGGACCGGGGCGTCGTGGTAGTCGAACGCGGCGTCGAAGCCCAACTCCCGGAGCCGCTCGACCTTGGCCGGCGAGCCGGCGCTGCCGACCACCCGGGCCGCCCCCTTGAGCTTGGCGATCTGCCCGACCAGGCTGCCGACCGAGCCGGCGGCGGCGGAGACGAAGACCGTCTCGCCCGCGCGCATCCCGCCGACCTCCAGCAGCCCGGCGTACGCGGTGAGCCCGGTCAACCCGAGCACGCCCAGGTACGCGCCCACCGGGGCGAGCGTGGGGTCGACCTTCCGGGCGGCCTTCGCGTCCAGCAACGCGTACTCCCGCCAGCCGAGACCGTGCAGGACGACGTCACCGGGGGCGAACCCGTCCGCCCGGCTCTCGACGACCTCTCCGACCGCGCCACCGTCGAGCGGGGCGTCCAGCCGGAACGGCGGGACGTAGGACTTCACGTCGTTCATCCGGCCGCGCATGTACGGGTCGACGGACATGACCAGGTTGCGGACCACCAGTTGCCCGTCGGCGGCGGTGGGGACGTCCGTGGTGACCAGGCGGAAGTTCTCCGCGGTCGGCCAGCCCTGCGGCCGGGAGGCGAGGTGGATCTCCCGGTTGCCGCTCACCGGGCGTCCCGGACGGTGAGGGTGACGTCGACGTTGCCCCGGGTGGCGTTGGAGTACGGGCAGACCTGGTGGGCGCGGGCGACCAGGTCCTCGGCGGCGGCCCGGTCCACCGCGGGCAGGTCGACGCGCAGGGTGACGGCGAGACCGAAGCCGCCGCTGCCGTTCGGGCCGATGCCGACCTCGGCGTCGACCGTGGAGCCGGTGGTGTCGGCCTTGGCCTGTCGGGCGACCAGGCGCAGCGCGGAGTGGAAGCAGGCGGCGTACCCGGCGGCGAAGAGCTGCTCGGGGTTGGCCGCGCCGCCGGCGCCACCCATCTCCTTGGGAATGGCCAGGTCGAGGTCGAGGGTGCCGTCGGAGGTGCGGACGCGCCCGTCGCGGCCGTCGCCGGTGGCGTGGGCCGAGGCGGTGTAGAGCACCTGCATGGGGATCACTTCTCCTTGGCTCGGTGGATGGTCTCGGTGACCCGGGTGAGGGTGTCGCGGAGCGTCACCAGTTCGTCGAGGGTGAGACCGGTGGCGGCGGCCACCCGGTGCGGCACCTCGCAGGCCCGCTCGCGCAGCGCCCGACCGGCGTCGGTCAGCACGATCCGGACCCGCCGTTCGTCGTCGACCGCCCGGTGCCGGGCCACCAGCCCGGCCGCCTCCAGCCGCTTCAGCAGCGGGGAGAGGGTGCCGGAGTCGAGCCGCAGCTCGGCACCGAGCGCGGAGACGGTGGGGGCGTCCGCGTCGTGCTCCCAGAGCACCAGCAGGACCAGGTACTGCGGGTAGGTCAGCCCCAGCTCGTCGAGGATCGGCCGGTAGACGTCGGTGACCGCCCGGGACGCGGCGTAGAGCGCGAAGCACACCTGCCGACGCAGCTCCAGGTCATCACTCACCGGTAAAACATAGCGCGCAATTTAGTTGTGCACAACTTGAATGGGTGCGGGAACACCACGGCCTGAACGGGTGCGGGTGCCCCACGGCCGGCCTGGCCGCCCGGCTGGTCCCCGCCCCCGATCCGATCCGGGCCCCTCCTACGCCCGAGGCGTCGGGAAGGGCCCGTCCGGCAACCGGCCGGTCAGGAACCGGCGAGCACCCGCAGCGCCTCGGCGACGGTGAACGCGCCCGCGTACAGCGCCTTGCCGGCGATCACACCCTCCACGCCGAGCGGCTCCAGGGTGGCCAGGGCACGGAGGTCGTCCAGGGTGGAGACGCCACCGGAGGCGATCACCGGGGCCTTGGTGCGGGCGCAGACCTCGCGGAGCAGGTCCAGGTTCGGCCCGCGCATGGTGCCGTCCTTGGTGATGTCGGTCACCACGTACCGCGACGCCCCGGCCGCGTCCAGCCGCTCCAGCACCTCGTACAGGTCGCCGCCGTCGCGGGTCCAGCCGCGCGCGGCGAGGGTACGGCCCCGGACGTCCAACCCGATCGCGACCCGGTCGCCGTACTCGCCGCAGATCCGGTCACACCACTCCGGGTCCTCCAGTGCGGCGGTGCCGATGTTCACCCGGGCCGCTCCGGTGGCCAGCGCGGCGCGCAGCGACGCGTCGTCCCGGATGCCGCCGGACAGTTCCACCCGCACGTCCAGCCGGCGTACCACCTCGGCGAGCAGCCCGGCGTTGCTGCCCCGACCGAAGGCCGCGTCGAGGTCGACCAGGTGGATCCACTCCGCGCCGTCGCGCTGCCAGGCCAGCGCGGCCTCCAGCGGGTCGCCGTAGGCGGTCTCGCTACCGGCGGCGCCCTGCACGAGGCGGACGGCCTGACCGTCGGCGACGTCCACGGCGGGCAGCAGGGTCAGACTCAACGTGTTCTCCTCGAATCAGGTACGACGGTGGATCAGGTACGACGGTCCAGGGCGATCACCACGATCGCCGGGAGGACGAGCAACAGCAGGACGATCAGCAGCACCCGCAGGGCGGGGTCCGGCACCAGCGTCCAGATCAGGGCCAGCACGGCCAGGGTCAGCACCACGATGCCGGCGCGTTCACCCCGGCTACGGCGGGCCAGCAGCCGGCCGGTACGCCGTCGGCGCGGCGTCAGCCGGCGTACCAGCGCCCGGCGACGGTCCCGGCGGGCCACCCGGCGGGCCCGGACGGCCTGCTGGCGCTCGCGTTCCGCCTCCCGGGCGGCACGGAGCCGGGCGCGTTCCTTGCTCACCGGCCGCTCCGGTCACCGGCGGCCGACCAGCCGCCCTGGTCACCGGCGGACGACCGGCCGCTCCGCGCGCCGAGGGCCAGGCCGGTCGACGGCCAGCCGGTCGCCCGGCCGTCGGTGGGTGGCGCGGCGGTCACAGCGTGGCCAACCAGTTGCGCAGCAGGGCCGCCCCGGTGTCGGCGGACTTCTCCGGGTGGAACTGGGCGGCCGACAACGCCCCCCGCTCCACGGCGGCCACGAAGTCCCCGCCGTGGTCGGCGGTCGTCACCAGCGCACCGGCGGCGGTCAGCGCGGCCACGTCGGCCACCCCGTACGAGTGGACGAAGTAGAACCGGCTGGCCCCGGGCAGACCGGCGAAGAGCGTGGAGCCGGCCGGCGGACGGACCGTGTTCCAGCCCATGTGCGGCAGCCGGGTGGCGGCCAACCGGGTCACCCCGCCGGGCAGCAGCCCGAGGCCCTTGGTCACCACCCCGTGCTCCTCGCCGTACCCGAACAGCACCTGCATGCCGACGCAGATACCGAGCACCGGACGGCCGGCGGCGACCCGGTCGGCGATGACCGGACCCGCACCGAGCGCCTCGATGCCGGCCATGCAGGCGGCGAAGGCACCCACCCCAGGCACCACCAGCCCGTCGGCGGCGGACGCGGCGGCCAGGTCGGCGGTGACCGTCACGTCGGCCCCGGCCCGCTCCAGCGCCCGCTCGGCCGACCGCAGGTTCCCCGAGCCGTAGTCGAGCACCACCACCCGGCTCACGACGACACCTCCGGCAGCAGCCACAGCACACCGGCGGCGGTGGCGAGCACGGCCAGCAGGGCGGTCACCACGACCGCGCCCTTCGGCGCGCCCTGCCGGTGCAGCGACCACACCCCGCCGATCAGGACGCCGCCGAGGATCAGCAGCAGCGACGGCAGCACGCCCGACATCAGCGGCCCACCGTCCGGGCCGGTACGCGACCGGGCCGCCCGCGGGCGACGCCCGCGCCGGCGGTCACAGGGCGCCCTTGGTGCTGGGCACCACACCCGCCGAGCGGGGGTCGACGGCGGTGGCCTCGCGCAGCGCCCGGGAGACCGCCTTGAACTGCGCCTCCACCACGTGGTGCGCGTCCGGGTGACCGCCCGGCCGGGCCGCCCGCAGCACGTCCACGTGCAGGGTGATCCGGGCCGCCTGACCGAACGACTCCCAGATGTGCCGGGTCATGCTGGTCGGGTAGACCGGCCCGATGTACGGGGCGAGCACCGGCTCGTCGTGCACCACGTACGGGCGGCCGGACAGGTCGACGGCGGCGCGGACCAGGACCTCGTCCATCGGGACGGTCGCCGAACCGTACCGCCGGATGCCGGCCTTGTCCCCCAGCGCCTGGTCGAACGCCGCGCCCAGGGCCAGCGCGGTGTCCTCCATGGTGTGATGGGCGTCGATCTCCAGGTCACCGACGGTCCGTACGGTCAGGTCGAAGCCGCCGTGCCGGGCGATCTGGTGCAGCATGTGGTCGTAGAAGCCGACGCCGGTGCTGATCTCCGCCGCGCCGGTGCCGTCCAGGTCGATCTCGACCAGGACCTTGGTCTCCTTGGTGATCCGCTCCACCCGGGCGGTCCGACTCATGCTGGATAACCTTTCGTTCGCGGCTGCGGGGCTCGCAGGACCGGCTCACTCCTCGCGCTCACGGACATTCTCCATCGCGGTGAGGAAGGCGTCCGTCTCGGCGGGGGTGCCGGCGGTGACCCGCAGCCAGCCGGGCAGGCCGACGTCGCGGACCAGCACCCCGGCGTCGAGCAGGGTGCGCCAGGCCGCCGTCTGGTCCCCGCCGACGGCGAACAGCACGAAGTTGGCGTCGCTGTCGGCGACCCGGAAACCCCGCCCGCGCAGGGTGGTGACGATCCGGTCCCGCTGTTCCATGATCGCGGTCACCGTGCCGAGCAGCGCGTCCCGGTGCGCCAGGGCCGCGCGGGCGGCGGCCTGGGTCAGCGCCGAGAGATGGTACGGCAGCCGGACGAGCTGCACCGCCGCCACCACCGCCGGGTCGGCGGCCAGGTAGCCCAGCCGGCCGCCGGCGAAGCCGAACGCCTTGCTCATCGTCCGGGTCACCACCAGCCGGGGGTGGCCGGGCAGCACCGCGAGGGCGTTGGCCGTGCCGGGCCGGGCGAACTCGGCGTACGCCTCGTCGACCACCACCATGCCGGGGGCCACCTCGGCGACGGCGGCCACCACCTCGGGATCGAGGGCGGTGCCGGTCGGGTTGTTCGGGGAGCAGAGGAAGACCACGTCCGGCCGGTGCTCGCGGACCTGGGCGACCGCGTCGTCGACGGTCAGCCCGAAGTCCGCGTCACGCCGGGCCGGCTGCCAGCCGGTGCCGGTGCCCAGCGCCAGCAGCGGGTACATCGAGTACGCCGGGGTGAAGCCCAGCGCCAACCGCCCGGGGCCACCGAACGCCTGCAGGAGCTGCTGCTGGATCTCGTTGGAGCCGTTGGCCGCCCACACCTGGTCGGCGGTCAACCCGTGGCCCAGGTACCCGGCCAGGTCGGTGCGGAGCGCCACCGCGTCCCGGTCCGGGTACCGGTTGAGGTCGCGCAGCTCGGCGGCGAGCGCCTTGCCGATCGCCTCGACCACCGGCTCGGGTACCGGGTACGAGTTCTCGTTGGTGTTCAGCCGCACCGGGACGTCCAGTTGCGGTGCCCCGTACGGCGACAGTCCGCGCAGGTCGTCGCGGATGGGCAGGTCGTCGAGGGTGGTCACGACAGCCCGCCCGGGAAGCGGGCGGTGACCGCCTGACCGTGCGCGGGCAGGTCCTCCACCCCGGCCAGGGTCACCACGTGCGGGGCCACCTCGCGCAGCGCCGCCTCGGTGTACTCCACCAGGTGCACGCCGCGCAGGAAGGACTGCACGGACAGCCCGGAGGAGTGCCGGGCGCAGCCGCCGGTGGGCAGCACGTGGTTGGAGCCGGCGCAGTAGTCGCCGAGCGACACCGGCGACCACGGGCCGACGAAGACCGCCCCGGCGTTGCGGACCCGTAGCGCCCACTCGCGGGCGTTCTCGGTCTGGATCTCCAGGTGCTCGGCGGCGTACGCGTCGACCACCCGTAGTCCGGCCTCCAGGTCGTCGACCAGCACGGTGCCGCTCTGCTCGCCGCGCAGCGCCGTGCCGATCCGCTCGACGTGCTTGGCGGCGGGCACCTGCCGGGCCAGTTCCGCGTCGACCGCGTCGGCCAGTGCCACCGACGGGGTGACCAGCACGCTCGCCGCCAGCGGGTCGTGTTCGGCCTGGCTGATCAGGTCGGCGGCGACGTGCGCCGGGTCGGCGGTGTGGTCGGCGAGAATGGCGATCTCGGTCGGCCCGGCCTCGGCGTCGATGCCGACCACCCCGCGCAGCAGCCGCTTCGCGGCGGTCACCCAGATGTTGCCCGGCCCGGTGATCATGTCGACCGGGTCGCAGGCGGTGGTGCCGTCGGCGTCGGTGGTGGAGCCGTACGCCAGCATCGCCACCGCCTGCGCGCCACCGACGGCGTACACCTCGTCCACGCCGAGCAGCGCGCACGCGGCCAGCACCCGGGCGTCGGGCAGGCCGTCGTTGTCCCGCTGCGGCGGGCTCGCCACGACCAGCGAGCGGACCCCGGCCGCCTGGGCCGGCACCACGTTCATCACCACGGTCGACGGGTACATGGCCAGCCCACCGGGGACGTACAGGCCGACCCGGTCGACCGGCAGCCAGCGTTCGGTGACCGTACCGCCGGGCACCACCCGGGTGGTGTGGTCGGTACGGCGCTGGTCGTCGTGCACCCGGCGGGCCCGGGCGATCGACTCCAGCAGCGCGGCGCGTACCGCCGGATCGAGCGTGCCCTCGGCGGCGGCGATCGTCTCGGCGGGCACCCGGAGCCGGGCCGGGGCCACCCCGTCGAAGCGTTCGCTGGCCTCCCGGATCGCGTGGTACCCATGCTCCCGGACCGCCTCCACGAGCGGACGGATCCGCTCGACCGCCACGGAGACGTCGAGTTGGGCACGGGGCAGCAGGCGGCGCGGGTCCCGGGTGCTCCCGCGCAGGTCGATCCGATTCAGCACACCCGCGAGTCTAGGCGGCCCGGCCGCGGACCCCCCGGGACCGTCCGCACGGCGGGACGGTGAGCCCGGCCACGCCGTCCGGTGGGGCTTCGCGGGCCAGCCACGCCGGGCCCGATCGGGCTACCCTCGACGGCGTGACTGCGCGGCTGCCGGTGTTTCCGCTCGGAACAGTCCTCTTCCCCGGGTTGGTGCTGCCCCTGCACATCTTCGAGGAGCGCTACCGGGCGCTGGTCCGGCACCTGGTCGGGCTGCCCGAGGGTGCCCCCCGGGAGTTCGGGGTGGTGGCGATCCGGCGGGGCTCGGAGGTGTCCCCGCCCGCTCCGGCCGACGGGTCACCGGTCGGCCTGGCCGGGGTGACCCTGTACGAGGTGGGCTGCACGGCGGAGCTCCGGCAGGTCACCGAGCTGGCCGACGGCGGCTTCGACGTGGTGACGGTGGGTCGACGCCGGTTCCGGCTCACCGGGGTCGACGAGCGGTCCGCGCCGTACCTGACCGCCGAGGTGGAGTGGCTGCCCGAACCGGACGAGCCGGACGAGATCACCGGCCTGCTCGCCGCCCGGGTGATCGCGGTGTTCCGGCAGTACCTGGGCCTGATCCGGCCCGACCCGGAGGCGATCGCCGAGCAGTTGCCGGAGGACCCGACCGTGCTGTCGCACCTGGTCGCGGCGACCGCCGCGCTGACCGTCGCCGACCGGCAGCGGCTGCTCGCCGTGGACGACACCGCCGGTCGGCTCCGCGCCGAGCTGCGGCTGCTCAACCGCGAGGCGGCGCTGCTGCGTCAGGTCCGGGCGGTTCCGGTGCCGTTGCGGGAGCTGACGGGACCGCCGGCACCCAACTGACCTCGACCGGCTCGGGCCGCAGCGACGGCCAGCGGGACCAGCCGGCCAGCAGGGTGTACGTGACGGCGGCGGCGAACGCCGGCAGGAGCAGGTCGCCGTACGGCACGGGCAACAGACCGAAGTACACGTCCACGCCGCCGGCGCGCAGGTCGACCGGCTTGTCGAACCGCTCCCCGACGGGGGCGCTGGTCAGCAGCCGCTCGTACGTGCCCAGGCCGATGGTGCGGCCCAGCCGCCACGCCACCACCGCCGCGCCGAGGCAGCCGACGGTGGCGGCGAACAGGCCGAGCGGCCCCCGGTGCCGGCGGAGCAGGAACCACAGCCCGAGCGCGGCCAGTGCCCCGAAGCCGAGCCCGAGCAGGCTGAACCAGCCGTCGGCGGCGATCGGCTGTTCGGGTTGCGGCTCGGCGTAGACCGCCCCGTCGGCGGTCCGGACCACCGGGGTACCGGGGGCCAGCGCCACCCAGAGCAGCCCGAGCAGGATCCCCGACGCGGTCAGGGTGAGCACCACACCGGCGGCCAGGGCCATCCGACGGCGTACCGGCCCGGCCGGTTCGTCGTCCGGGGACGTGGTGAGCGCGCTGGGGTCGACGGATGCCGGGTCCTGGTCGGCGGGGTACGCCGGCCCGGCCGCCGGGTCCGCCGCCGCACCCGCCGGGTCCGGGTCGCCGGGTCCCGGGTCCACCGGTACGGCCGCCGGTACGTCGGTGGGGTGACCGGGGCGCGCCGCCGGCCGGGGGCCGGGGAGCGGCGGACCGGGCCGGTCAGCGGGACGGTCGGCGCGGTCGGGATCGGGGATTGCCGGGCTCACCGGGTGATCCTCTCAGGCGGCACGTCGACGCGGGCCGGCGGTGGCCCGCAGCCGCACGGGTGGCGGAGTGGTCGCCGACCGCCGGTCAGCGACCGAACGGTTCCAGCATCACCCCGGCGGCCCGCAGCCACGCCTGCCGGGTCTCCGGTTGAAGCTGGTGGTACTCGATGGACGAGCCGGTCTCCAGGGCCGGGTCGTAGGGCACCACGGTGACCGCCCGGGTCCGGGTGGCGAAGTGCCGTTGGAAGTCGTCCAGCAGCGACGAGCGCTCCGGATTGGGGCAGGACAGCAGGGTGACCGCGTTGTCGGCCAGCTCACCCATGCCGACCTCGTGCAGCCAGTCGAGCATCCAGTCCGCGCTGAACGCCGCGTCCTCCCGGGGCACGGTGGTGAGCACGAGCTGGTCGGCGGCCTGCATGACGGTCCGCCAGTTGGCGCTCTCCACGTTGTTGCCGGTGTCCACGCAGATCACGTCGTGGGTGCGGCGGAGCAGGTCGAGCACCCGCTGGACGGTGTACTTGTCGAGCTTCTGGGCGAAGCGGGGGCTCTCCTCGCCGGCCAGCACGTCGTACGAGCCGTCCGAGGCGTGCCGCAGGTAGTCGTCGAGCACCTCGGTCAGGTCGGCGCCCTGGGCGATCTCGATGGTGGCCAGGTCGTTGATCAGGTGCCGGATGGTCCGGGCGTGCCGGGCGCTGCCCGCCCGCAACCCGAGGGTGCCGCGCAGCTCGTTGTCGTCCCAGGCCAGCACGCCCCGCCCCCGGACGCTGCCGACGGTCGCGGCAGCCAGCACGGTGGCGGTGGTCTTGTGCACCCCGCCCTTGGGGTTGGCGAAGGCCAGCACCCGGGGGGTGCCGAAGTCGCGGCGCAGGATCGCCGCCGCCCGGTCCTGCTCGGACTCGGCGGCGGCCTGCGGACGCCACTCCAACCGGGCCGGGTAGCTCCGGTCGACGACGGCCGGCACCGCCGCCCGCGCCGCCACCGGTGGCGGCGGCGGATAGTTCTGCTCCGGGCGGTAGCCCTCCTCCACCGCCGGGTAGCGGCCCTCGGCGGGGTAGCCACCGGCCGGGTTGTGCCGGTACTGCTCCAGCAGCGCGTACCGGGACGGCACCGGCGGCGGGTCCGGCTCGGTCCGGTACGCCGGCTCGACCTGGTACGCCCGCTCGGGCTGGTAGCTGGGCTCGGGCTGGTAGGCCCGCTCGACCTGGTAGCCCGGCTCGGGCTGGTAGGCCGGCTCAGGCTGATAGCTCGGCTCAGGCTGGTACGCCCGCTCCGGCTGGTAGCTCGGCTCGGGCTGGTACGCCCGCTCCGGCTGGTAGCTCGGCTCGGGTTGGTACGCCGGGTCGGGTTGGTACGCGGGCTCGCGCGGGTAGCCGGGTTCCGACCGGTACCCGGCTCCGGCACCGGCCCGGTAGCCGGGCTCGGCGCGGTAGGCCGGCTCCGCCGGATAGGTGTCCCCGCTCGGGTAGGCCGGGTCCGCGCGATAACCGGATTCCTCTGCCCGGTAGCCGGTGTCACCCCGGTAACCCGGGTCGGCGCGGTAACCGGCGTCCGACCGGTGCACCGGTTCGGCCGGATAACCGGGCTCAGCCGGATAGCCGGGCTCAGCCGGATAGCCGGGCTCAGCCGGATACCCCGGCTCCGTCCGGTAACCGGAATCCGCGCCGTACGCCGGCTCGATCGCCCGCGCCCGCCCGGCGTACCCGTTGCCACCGCCCCGTCGGGGCAGCGGGTCCGGGGCCACCGGCAGGAACGGTTCGTCCCCCCGCCGGTCGGCCTCCAGCTGCTCCCCGCCGCCGCGGCCACCGAGCCGGGCCCGGTCGAGCAGCGCACGCCAACGCGGTGCTGGTTCGGCCGACCGACCCCAACCGGTCTCGGTGCCGTCCAAGGCTCGCCCTCCCAGCGCCATCGATCTCCGCCCGACAGGCTACGAAGTCAACCCTATTCGGAGCACACCGGTACGCGCACCTCCCGCCGCCGGTCTCACGGCGACGGTTCGGACTCGCTTCCCTCGATCGGCGCGGACGAGGCCGCGCCGGTCGGAGGTGGTGGGGCCGTCGACGCGTCCCCGGGACCGGTGGTGGCCGACGGCACGGGGGCCGGGGTCGACGGCGTGGCAGGTGGCGTGGTGCTCGTCACGGGAGCGCTCGGCGAGCCGGTCACCGTCGGGGCCGAGCTGGGCCGGGCCGGGGCCGACGTGCCCGGTGTGCTCGACGGGCTCGGCGGCTCCTCGTCGGCCGGCGGACGGACGGTGTCCCGCTGCTCCGGCAGCGGTGGGGTGAAGACCGTCCGGTCCAACCGGTCGACCTCGGGTGCCGGGTCCACCGCCCGGACCCCGGGCCGGTTCGCCACCGTCCGCAGGGTGGCCGGTTCGGCCCGGACCACCGCCGCGTACACGCAGGAACACCCGGACCGGTACGCCGCCGCCTCGGCCGCGGCCACCTGGGCGCTGCTGTCGTACCACTGGCGCAGTTCCCGCTGCTGGGGGTCGCCGCCGGACAGTTCCGCGGCGCGGGCCCGGTAGTCGGCCGCCTCGCGGTCCTTCCGGTCGGCCAGGCCGGCCATGCCGGCGAGCACGTCGTCCGGCACGCGCAACGCCGGGATCCGGACGATCTCGGTCTGCCGGCCGGGCAGCGGCACCCGGCCGAAGACCGCGGACACCCCGACGTCGCCCAGCACCGGCGCGAGCCGGGCCGGTGGCAGGTACTCGGTCAGCGAGACCAGGGCCCAGGTCGACCCGCCGGACGCGGCCGGGTCGGGCAGGGCCGCGAGTTCGTCGTCGGCGGAGCGGAGGTAGCCGGGGATGGAGTCACCCTCGGCCACCCCGACCCGGGTGACCTCGCCCACGGTCCGGTCGCCGGCGGGCGGTCGACCGGTGGCCCAGACGGCGGTGAGCAGGACCGCGCCCACCGAGGCGAGCGCGACCCAGGCCAGCAGGCCGGGCCGGGGATCGGACCGCCCGGCCAGGGCGCGGACCAGCGGCGGCAGGAGCCGCTGGTCCAGCCGGCGCAACAGTTCACCGGTACGCACGCGACCGTCTCCCTTGCGTCGGTTCGGTGATCGGTGGATCGCCGCCGGCGGTCGTCGGTTCAGTCACGCAGGCGTTGCAGCGCGCGATCCAGGTCGTCAGGGTAGTCGCTGACGAAGCGGACCTCGTCCCCCGTTCGGGGGTGCAGGAAGCTCAACGCGCGGGCGTGCAGCCACTGTCTGGACAGGCCGAGCCGGGCCGACAGGGTGGGGTCGGCACCGTAGGTGAGGTCACCGACGCACGGGTGGCGCAGCGTGGAGAAGTGCACCCGGATCTGGTGGGTCCGGCCGGTCTCCAGCCGGACGTCGACCAGGCTCGCCGCCGGGAACGCCTCCAGGGTGTCGTAGTGGGTGATGCTCGGCTTCCCGCCGGAGACCACCGCCCAGCGGTAGTCGTGGTTGGGGTGCCGGTCGATCGGGGCGTCGACGGTGCCGCGCAGCGGATCCAGGTGCCCCTGGACGACGGCGTGGTACTGCTTGTCGACCTCCCGGTACTTGAACGCCCGCTTCAGCGCGGTGTACGCCTGCTCGCTCTTGGCGACCGCCATGATCCCGGTGGTGCCGACGTCGAGCCGGTGCACCACCCCCTGCCGCTCGGCGGCGCCGCTGGTGGAGATCCGGTGCCCGATCGCGGCCAGCCCACCGATCACGGTGGGGCCGGTCCAGCCGGGGCTGGGGTGGGCCGCCACCCCGACCGGCTTGTCCACCACCACGATGTCGTCGTCGGCGTAGACGACCCGCAGCCCGGGTACCGCCTGCGGCACCACGGTGGGCGGGGCGGCCGGCGCGGGCAGGGTGACCTCCAGCCACGAGCCGGCCTTCACCTTGTACGAGTTGGCCCGGACCACCCCGTCGACCAGCGCGTCACCTGCGTCGACCAGGGCCGCGGCGGTGGTGCGGGAGAGCCCGAAGAGCCGGGCCACGGCCTGGTCGAGCCGCATCCCGTCGAGGCCGTCGGGGACCGGTAGGGACCGGTTGTCGCCGCTCATGCCCGCTCCTTCTGCTCGGTCCCGGCCGGGGCGTCAGCCTGACCGGTACCGACGTCGCTCTGCCCGGTCCCGGCGTCGGACCGCCCGGCGTCGGCCGGCCCGGCGTCGGACCGCCCGGTCCCGGCGTCGGTCGGCTGCCGGTCCCCGGTCGGCTCCCGGTCGGCGGACCGGAGCCGGCTGCCGTCGCGCTGCCGGCCGGTGAGTTCCAGGACGATGGCCAGGGTCACCCCGGAGACCAGGGCGCTGTCGGCGAGGTTGAACACCGGCCAGACCCGGCCGTACGCGTCGAACAGGCTGACCATGTCGACCACGTGCCCGACGAAGTGCCCGGGGGCCCGGAAGATCCGGTCCGCGAGGTTGCCCAGCGCGCCCCCGAGCACCAGCCCGAGCGAGACCCCCCAGGGCACCGAGCGCAGCCGCAGCGCCATCCAGCCGATCCACCCGATCACCCCGAAGGTGATCACCGAGAAGACCCAGGTGTGGTCGGAGCCGAGGCTGAAGGCGGCCCCGCTGTTGCGGGTCAGGGTGAGGTAGACCGCCCCACCGAGCAGCCGGACCGGCTCGCGGTCGTCGAGCGTGGCCAGCGCGAGATGCTTGGTGGAGAGGTCGGCCAGGAAGGCGAGCGCGCCGGTGAGGGCGAGGACCACGATCGCGCGGCGCCGGGGCTTGACGCCGCCCGGCTCAGCGGTTCCGGGCCCGGTCGGCCCTGCTGCCGTCATGTGCTCCCCATCGACGCTCCGCGGTGATCACTCACCGGCCTCCGATCCCGGAGCGGGGGAGCGACTCCTCAGCGTCGCTCCTCCAACTGCTTGCAGGTCACGCAGAGGGTGGCCGACGGGAAGGCGGCGAGCCGCTCCACCGGGATGGGGTTGCCGCACCGCTCGCACCAGCCGTAGCCACCCTCGTCGAGCCGTTCCAGGGCCCGCTCGACCTGCGTGATCCGCTCCAGGATGCTGTTGGCGAGGGAGATCTCCTGCTCCCGCTCGAAGGTCCGGGAACCGGTGTCGGCCGGGTCGTCGCCGGCCGAGTCGGTCAACCGGTCGCGCTGAAGCTCGGTGATCTCGCTCAGGGTCTGATCGTACTCGGCACGCAACTCGTCCCGCCGCGCCGCCAGGGCGGCCCGGATCTTGTCGGTCTCCGCGGTGCTGCGGGTGGCCTTCGCCGCCGGCTTGCGGCCGGCGGTCCTGGTCTCGGCTGGCTTCGCCATGGTGCCTCCCTCAACCGCGGCACCCGCGCCGGTCGCCGGTGCCTGGACGGGGTCCGCCCGGCAGGGCGTCCCCCCACGAACAAAAGGGGCGCGCGGCAGCCGCCGCGCACTCCGGAGAATCGCAAGAATACGGAACGTACAGGCGTCCGACAACGTGCCGCACCGGGATCCCGTATTTCAGCCCCGAACAATGACCAATCGGAGTAAAGGGACAATAGCCTGTCAACCGCCGCTATCGCCGCCGTTTTCCCCGAACCAGCGGGCCAGCCGACCACGCCGGCTGACCGCCCGCAGGCGACGCTCAGCCTCGTCCCGCACCTCGGCCGTCGCCACGATCAACAGGCTGTCCCCGACCTTCAGCCGGGTGTCCGGCCCCGGCACGAAACCGCTGCCGTCCCGCAGCACCAGGGTCACCGACGCGCCCAGCGGCAGGCGCAACTCATCGACGTGCACCCCGGCCAGCCGCGATCCCGCCGGCACCTCCAGTTGCAGCAGGTCCGCCCGCATCCGGTCCAGCGGCGCGGTCTCCACCCGGATCTCCGCCGCCTCCGCCGGCGCGGTCACCCGCAGCCAGCGGGCCGCCGGCGCCAACGTCCCGGCCTGCACCACCGTGAAGATCACCACCAGCACGAAGACCGAGTCGAAGAGCCGGTCCGCGCCGGGCACCCGTTCGGAGAGCGGGATGGTGGCGAGCACGATCGGCACCGCGCCGCGCAGCCCCGCCCAGGACAGGAACGCCTGCTCCCGCAGGCCGAACCGGAACGGCAGCGCCGACGCGGCCACGCTCACCGGCCGAGCCAGGAAGAGCAGCGCCGACCCCGCCACCAGGGCCGGCAGGATCGCCTCGCCCAGCCGGGCCGGGGTGACCAGCAGGCCGAGCAGCACGAACAGCCCGATCTGGGCCAGCCAGGCCAGCCCGTCGGCGAAACCCAGGATGGCCTGGCGGTGCGGCAGCCGGGCGTTACCGAGCAGCACCCCGGTCACGTACACGGCCAGGAACCCGGAGGCGTGCACGACCGCCCCGGCCGCGTACGCCAGCACGGTGAACCCGACCACCGCGATCGGGTACAGCCCCGCCGACGGCAACGCGGCCCGGCGCAACGCCAACCGCCCGAGGTACCCGGCGGCGAAACCCACCAGGGCCCCGACCACCAGTTCGTACCCGACCAGCAGCAGCTCGTACCACCACGGGTGCGGCAGCGGGAAGCCACGGGACAGCAGCACCACCAGCAGCACCACCGGGGCGTCGTTCATCCCCGACTCGGCCTCCAGGGTCGCCACCAGCCGGGGTGGCAGCCGCAGCCGGCGCAGGGTGGCGAAGACCGCGGCGGCGTCGGTGGAGGAGAGCACCGCGCCGTACAGCAGGGCCAGCCGCCAGTCCAACCCGAGCAGCAGGTGCACCGCCAGCCCGACCACCAGGATGCTCACCAGCACACCCGCCGTGGACAGCGCGGTGGCCAGGCCGAGCACCGGCCGCAGCGTGCTCCACCGGGCGGTCAGCCCGCCCTCCGCGATGATCACGATGAGCGCGCAGAAGCCGAGGGTACGGGTCAGCTCGGCGTCGTCGAAGTCGATGCCCAGACCGGACCGGCCGATCGCCATGCCCAGCGCCAGGTAGACCAGCAGGCTCGGCAGCCCCAGCCGGCTGGAGAACCGGACCGCGCCGACCGCCACCAGCAGCACCGCCGCCCCGACCAGCAGCGCCACGTCCAGTTCGGGCGTCACGGACGCCGCCCGTGCGCGTCGGTCACCCGGCCGGTCCGTCGCGCAGCCGGGACAGCAGCGCGACCACCGCCGGTTCGGCCCGCGCCACCAGGAACAACTTGTCGCGGCTGGCCGCTCCGGCCCGCAGCGACACCACGGCCGGGCGTACCCCGAGCGCCTGGGCCAGCGCCCGGCGGGCCGCCTCGGTGGCCCGCCCGTCCACCGCGGGCGCGTTCACCGCGATGACCAGGGCCGGCCCGTGCGGACCGTCGAACCGGCCGCCGACCCGGGCCCGGGACGCCCCCGGTTTGACCCGGACCGCGACGGTCAGCGTGTCGTCCCCGGCCACGGCGCCGCGGTCAGTACGACGGACGCGCGTCGGCGAGCAGGGCGGTGTCGGGCGCGCAGTCCGCGCAGGGGGTGAAGCCGAGTTCCACCGCCTCCGACACGGGCAGTGGCTCGGGGTTCCGGCCGAGCAGGTGGACGCAGTCGGCGAGGTGGTAGCGGGGGCGGCCGTCGATCACCAGCACCTCGCTGCCGAGCCGGGCCACCCGGGCGGCGTCGTCCGGGGCGACGTGCTGCACGCCCGGCTCGTCGTCCACCGGCCCGGCGTCAGCGCCCGGCGACCCACCCGGGGAGGTCGCCGCCCCCGGGGTGGACGGGGTCGTCCCGGCGTTGGGGGTGGCCGGCGGATCGGGCACGGTCGCCGACGGCCCGGATGGTTGCCGCCATCCGCTGTCGTCGGCGTCGACCGTCGTGGGAACGAACTGGACCGGGATGGTCGGCTCGGCCGGCTCCGGACCTTCCGGTCCGACCGGCTGCCGGTCCCGGGTCACCCGGGTGCCGGTCGCCGGCGCCCGGTCGCGGGCACGCCACCCCGCCGGACCGGTGGTCTGGTCCGCCGCCGCCCGGGCGGTGGCTGCCTGGCGGGCACCCACCACGAGGGCCACGGCGGCCAGCAGACTGGCCGCGATGGAGGCGATCAGCAGGAAGCTGGAACCGCCGACCAGACCGGCCACCAGAAGCACAACGGCGACGAGGATGAGCAGCAGACTTCCGACTATCACGGCTCACCCCCGACGCGTCGTTGACGGACCGGTTCCAGTGCTGACCGGACTCAGTGCCCGGCTTCCAGGGCGTTGGAGCGACCGGCCCCACCGAACGAGCCACCGAGGCCCGCGGTGGCCAGGCCACCACTGCCCACGCTGCGCCCGCCCTCGCCGCGGCTGGTGTCGGCCTCGATCTCCTGACCCCGGGCACCGAGGTCACGGAGCTGGCTCTCCAGGTACGCCTTGAGGCGGGTACGGTACTCCCGCTCGAACTGCTTCAGCTCCTCGATGTGCTTCGAGAGCGCGGTGCGCTTGGCGTCCAGGCCGCCCATGGCCTCCTGGTGCCGCTGGCGGGCGTCCCGCTCCAGCGCGTCCGCCTTGGCGCGGGCCTCGCGGGTGACCTCCTCGGCCTTCGAACGGGCCTCGGAGAGCAGCTGGTCGGCCTCGCGACGGGCGTCGGAGAGGTGGTCGTCGGCGGTCCGCTGCGCCATCATCAGCACCCGCAGCGCCTGCTGCTCACCGTCACCGGCGGCGGCCGGGCCGCCCTGCGAACGGACCTGCTCCAGCTCGGCCTGCATCGCGCGGGCGGCCTGCTCGGCGGCGGCCTTGTCGCGCTGCACCCGGTCGAGCTGGGCTTTGACGTCGTTCAGCTCGGCGGCGAGGCGGGCGTCGCCGCCGGGGCCGGCCGGAGCGCCGCCGCGGCCGCCACGCTCCACCTGGGCGCGGAGCTCGTTGTTCTCCTCTATCAGACGGGCCAGCTCGCGCTCGACCTCGTCCAGGAAGGCGTCAACCTCCTCCTCGTCATACCCCCGCTTGCCGATCGGCGGCTTTTTGAAGGCGACGTTGTGGACGTCGGCCGGGGTCAGCGGCATCGAAACTCCTCGGGTCAGTTGCGGCCGCGTAGCGGGCTGGGTCACCGGGTTCTCACCCGAGGATCAGCCGCCTTAACACGAACTCCATCAGCACGAACAGGATAACCAGGAGCACAAGGGAAGCCAGGTCGATGCTCACGGTACCAATTCGCAGCGGAGGGATCACTCGCCTCAACGCCTTGAGAGGCGGATCAGTGACGCTCCACACGGACTCCAGTCCCACCGACGCCCCCCGTCCCGGCTGCCAGCGACGACCGTACTGGAGGACGGCGCTGAGCACGAACCTGGACAGCAGGAGGAGCAGGAAGACGTAGAGGATCAGGTACAGCACTTGCAGCAGGATCGACAACACGACAGGCGACGTCCCTCGGTCCGGGGGTGTTAACCCAGGCTGAAAAAGCCGCCCTCGGCGATCTTGGCCTTGTCCTCCGCGGTGACCTGGACATTGGCCGGCGAGAGCAGGAACACCCGGTTGGTCACGCGCTCGATCGTACCCCGCAGCCCGAACGCCAGTCCGGCGGCGAAGTCGACCAGACGGCGGGCGTCCGCCTCGTCCATCTCGGTGAGGTTGATGATCACCGGCACGCCGTCGCGGAAGTGCTCGCCGATCGTCCGGGCCTCCCGGTAGGTGGTCGGGTGCAGCGTGGTGATCTGGTACCGCTGCTCCTCCTCGGCGACCACGGCCCGCTCCCGCTCCCGGGGCTGCGCCTGCGGTGCGAGGGCGAGATTGTCCCGGGTGTGGTAGCTCAACGCGCCGGAGCCGTCCCCGCCGGACCGGGTGATGGACCGGACGCTGGCCCGCTCCACCCGCTCCGCCCGGTCGGCACGCTCCGGACGGTCGGTGTCGGCCCGGTCGCTCTCCGCCCGCGAGGTGGCCCGCTCGGAGAGCCGGCTCCGCTCCGAGGCGCGGGGCCGAGGTGCCGGCGGCTCGTCGTCCTCGTCGTCGGAGTCGTCGGCGAACTCCTCGGCGTACCGGCTCTGCCGGTACCGCGACTCGCGGTAGCCGCCCTTGTCGTAGCCACCGTCGTCGTAGCCCCGCTCGTCGTCCTCCTCGACGAGACCGAGCCAGACCCCCGCCTTGCGCAGTGCACCCATCGCCGCGCCCTTCCCGTCCGCCGTGCGGCACGCGCCCCCGTGCCCGTGTCGCGTGTCGCGGGTGGGACATTCCGTGCCCACCGGACCGGACCGGCAACCCCGGCGCGCGATTCGCGGTCGCCCGCCCGACCCCCGACGTGGGGACGCCGGCCCAAACAACACTGATGTAATTTGCTCTTTCCCGGGCCAGGCTACCGCAGCGTGGGACGCATTCCGAGCAACGCGCTGCCGACACGGACATGTGTCGCGCCGTACGCGATGGCGGCTTCCAGGTCGCCACTCATCCCGGCGGAGAGCGCGACGGCCTGCGGGTGGGCCGCCCGGAAGCCCTCCGCCACCCCGGCGAGGGTGGCGAAGGCGCGCTCCGGCTCCCAGCCCAGCGGGGCCACCGCCATCAGGCCGGCCAGCCGGAGCGGACCGGCGGCGGCGACCGCCTCGGCCACCCGGTCCAGCCCTCGCTCCGGGTCGGCCGAACCCGGCAGCGCCCCACCCCGGGCCGGGTCGCCGTCGATGCTGACCTGGACCAGCACCTCCAACGGACGGTCCCGGCCCCGTTCCGCCGCCACGCCGAGCGCCCCGGCCAGCCGGACACTGTCCACCGAGTGGACCACGTCGGCGTAACGGACCACCGACCGGCACTTGTTGCGCTGGAGCTGGCCGATGAAGTGCCACCGGGGGTGCGCCCCGGCCGCGGCCACCTCGGCGGCCTTGGGGGCGGCCTCCTGGTCGCGGTTCTCCCCCATGTCGGGTACGCCGAGACCGGCCAGCGCGACCACGTCGCTGGCCGGGTACGTCTTGGTCACCGCGATCATGGTCACCTCGGTGTGGTCCCGCCCGGCGGCGGCGCACGCGTCGGCGATCCTGGCCCGCACCCGGGCCAGCCCGGCGGCGAGTTCGGCACGGCGGTCGGGTGGTACCGGGGTGGCTCGGTCGGTCATCGGCGCGGCTCAGGACCCGTTCGTGCGGACGTCGGGCACGGCTCAGGACCCGTTCTTGAGGAAGTCGGGCACGTCCACGTCGTCGAAGAGGACGCGGCGCGGCGACTGGGTGGGCGGGGGCATGGTCTGCGGGGGCGCCGGAGCCGGCGGGGTGGTCGGCTGGTTCTGGTTGCTCTTGCGCGCCGGCTCGACCGACTTGTACGCCGGGGTGCCCCCGTCGAACCCGGCGGCGATCACGGTGACCCGCACCTCGTCGCCGAGCGCGTCGTCGATGACCGCGCCGAAGATGATGTTGGCGTCCGGGTGGGCCGCGTCGGTGACCAGCTGGGCCGCGTCGTTGATCTCGAACAGGCCCAGGTCGGAGCCGCCGGCGATGGAGAGCAGCACGCCCCGCGCGCCGTCCATGCTCTGCTCCAGCAGCGGGCTGGAGATGGCCGCCTCGGCCGCCTCGACCGCGCGGTTCTCGCCCCGGGCGCTGCCGATGCCCATCAGCGCGCTGCCCGCGCCGCTCATCACGCTCTTGACGTCGGCGAAGTCCAGGTTGATCAGACCCGGGGTGGTGATCAGGTCGGTGATGCCCTGCACACCGGAGAGCAGCACCTGGTCGGCGGTACGGAACGCGTCCATCATGCTGATGCCCCGGTCGCCGAGGGCCAGCAGCCGGTCGTTCGGGATGACGATGAGCGTGTCGCACTGGTTGCGCAGCTCGTCTATCCCGGCCTCGGCCTGCACCTGGCGGCGCTTGCCCTCGAAGGAGAACGGCCGGGTGACCACACCGATGGTCAGCGCGCCGAGCTTGCGGGCGATGTTGGCCACCACGGGCGCGCCGCCGGTGCCGGTGCCGCCGCCCTCGCCGCAGGTCACGAAGACCATGTCGGCGCCCTTGAGCACCTCCTCGATCTCGTCGCGGTGGTCCTCGGCGGCGTTCTTGCCCACGTCCGGGTTGGCGCCCGCGCCGAGACCCCGGGTCAGCTCGCGGCCGACGTCGAGCTTGACGTCGGCGTCGCTCATCAGCAACGCCTGCGCATCGGTGTTGATCGCGATGAACTCGACGCCCTTGAGCCCAACCTCGATCATGCGGTTGACGGCGTTGACGCCGCCGCCACCGATGCCGACGACCTTGATGACCGCCAGGTAGTTGTGCGGAGGTGTCATCTCCGGTCCTTTCCCTTCGAGATTGGCCACGTCGACCGGCGGCCGCCCCGGATCGCCGCCGACGTCAACTATCACCCGCGAGGAGAAGGGCTAACCCTTACCCTCTACTAGAGGCTTACAGTTATGTCAACTATTGATCCTCTTCGGGGCAAGGTAAGCGCCACCGCGCGATGAGCCAAGGACCTGGCCGGCGTGTCGTCCCGGAGAGGGGAATGCCTCACCTCTCCCCCCCGTCCCGGTCACCGGAAGGTGACCACGTCGGGCGCGCTCACGTCGATGGTGTCGACATCCCGACCGAGCAGACTGGTCGCCACCCGGGCCTTGTCCGCCCCCCGGGTCGCGTCCCCCCAGACGACGGTCCGCTCCCCGGTCAGCCGCACCTTGATCCGGGCCAGCCCCTCCACGGTCACGTCCACCAGGGCCGCCCGCAACTGCGGGGTCAACGCGGCCAGCACCTGCAACGCGGCCCGGGTCTCCGGATCGGCCGGGCCGGGCCGGGCCACCCGGGCCAGCGGCAGGTCCGCCGGCCGGCTGGGTTCGGTCCGGAACGCCACCCCGGACCGGTCCACCACCACGAACCGGTCGCCCTGCGGGACCACCGCCACCGGCGTCCGCTCCACCAGGGTCACCACCAGGGTGTCCGGCCAGTCCCGGGTCACCGTCACCCGCTCCACCGGGGGCAGCTTCCCGATCCGGCGGGCGGTGGCGGCCAGGTCCACCCGGGCCAGCGGCACCCCGTCCGGGACCGCCGCCGCCTCGCGTACCTGCACCGGGGTGACCAGCTCGGCCCCGGTCACCCGGACCTCGCGGACGCCGAACAGGCCGGTGCCGAGCAGTGTCCAGGCGACCAGACCGGCCAGCGCCAGCATCCCGCCGGCGACCGCCCACGGCAGGGCCGCCCGCATCCGCCGCTGCCGGGCCCGCTGCATGAACCGGCGGGTCGACGGCGGCACCGCGTCGCTGCCCGCCCGGACCAGTTGCCACCGCCGGGCCGGGCCGCGCCGGCCGGCACCGCCGTCCGGACCACGCCGGGCGGCACCGGCGTCCGGGCCCCGCCGGGCGGTACCGGTACCGGAGCCCCGCCGACCGCCACCGGCGTCCGGGCCGGTCGTCCGGCCACGCGTCCGGCCGGAACTCATCCGGCCGTGGGTGCCGCGCCGTCCGTACCGCCGGGGCTGCCGGCGGTCGGCACGGTGCCGGCGGCCTCGGTGACCGGCGCGACCGTCGTGCCCACCGGGCCGATCGGGGCGGCGGTGGCCGCTGTGCCGTCCGGGGCCGGCGTGCCGGCAACGCCATCGAGGGCCGGCGTGCCGGCCGCGCCCGGGTCGCCGGTCCGGGCCAGCAGGGCGTCGAGGAGCTGGTCACCCATCAGCGAGATCGGCGGCGCGCCCATGGTCACCACCACGTCGCCGGGACGGGCCCGGCGGGCCACCTCCACCGGCGCGGCCTCCCAGGAGTCCACGAAGACCTTCCGCCCGGCGGGCAGGTCGATCGCCTCGATCAACGCCGCCGAGCCCTCCCCCGGCTGGCGCAGCTCACCCGGACCGAAGACCTCCAGCAGCACCACCTCGTCGGCGATCGCCAGCCCCTCGGCGATCTCGGCCTGCAGGTCCCGGGTCCGGTAGAGCCGGTACGGCTGGAACACCACGATCAGCCGGCCGTCCCCGGCCACCTCGCGCAGCGTCCGCAGCGCCAGCGTGATCGAGGTCGGGTGGTACGCGTACTCGTCGTAGACCAGCACCCCGTCGGCGACGCCCTTGCGCTCGAACCGCCGCCGTACCCCGGGGAAGGCCGCCAGCGCGTCCGTCGTCGCCGTCAGCGGCAGGTCCAGCAGGTACGCGGTGAGCACCGCGGCGGCGGTGTTCAGTCCCATGTGCCGCCCCGGCACCGGCAACCGGATCTCGCCGAGCGACCGGCCGTCCACCTCGGCCAGGTAGTGCACGCCCCGGGCCGAGGAGGCCATCTCGGACAGTCGCAGGTCGGCGTCGGACGACTCGCCGTACGTGTACACCCGCCGGCCCTCGGCACGCAGGATCGCGGCCAGTTCCCGGGTACCCGGGTCGTCGGCGCAGGTGACGATGAAGCCGTCCGGGTCGGTCAGCCGGGCGAAGTCGGCGAACGCCGCCTTCAGGTTGGCCAGGTCGCCGTAGGTGTTGAGGTGGTCCGGCTCGATGTTGGTGATCACCGACACGAACGGGCGGTAGATGAGGAAGGACCGGTCGCTCTCGTCCGCCTCGACTACGAAGTACTGCCCGGTGCCGTGGTGCGCGCCCGAACCGACCTCGGAGATCTCCCCGCCGATCACGAAGGACGGATCCTCGCCGGCCCGCTGCAACACCATGGTGACCATCGAGGTGGTGGTGGTCTTGCCGTGGGTGCCGGCGACCGCGATCGCCCGCCGGCCGGTCATCGCCGCCGCCAGGGCCTCGGAGCGGTGCAGCACCCGCAGGCCGCGCCGCCGGGCCTCGACCAGCTCCAGGTGGTCCCGGGGGATCGCCGTGGAGTAGACGACCGTGTCGACCCCGTCCAGGTTGGCCGCCTCGTGGGTCATGTGGATGGTCCCGCCGAGCGCCCGCAGACCGGCCAGCGAGGGCCACTCCCGCAGCTCGCTGCCGGTGGTGCGGATACCCCGGGTGAGCAGCAGCCGGGCCAGGCCGACCATGCCGACCCCGCCCACCCCGATCAGGTGGACGGTGCCCAGGTCCTCGGCGGTCAGCGTGCCGGCCGGAGAGAACTGCGCGGTGTTCATGTCGAAGACCTTCCCGTCGTACTCGCCCGGGTCACCGGGCCGGTGGTACTCGCCCGGATCAGCGGGCCGGCGCTGTCCACCCGGGTCACCGGGCCCATGCCGCCCGCCCGGGTCACCGGGTCACCGCCTCGTAGACGAAGCGCAGCAGCGCCTCGTCGCCGTCGCGCCGGCCGTAGTTGGCGGCGGCGGCGCCCATCGCGGCGAGTCGCTGCGGATCCCGGATCAGCGGGATCACCGTACGCTCCAGCCAGGCCGGGGTGAGTTCGGCGTCGTCGACGAGCAGCCCGCCGCCGGCCTCCACCACGGGCAGCGCGTTGCGCTTCTGCTCCTGGTTGCTGTGCGGGTACGGCACGTAGATGGTGGGCAGCCCGATCGCGGCCACCTCGGCGCAGGTCATCGCGCCACCCCGGCCCAGCATCAGGTCGGCGGCCGCGTACCCCAGCTCCATCTCGGACAGGTAGGGCAGGGTGACGTACGGCACCGGCAGGTCGGACGGGACCGGCACCGGCTCGTTGCGCGCGCCGATCACGTGCAGGACCTGGATGCCGTGCCGGGCCAGTTCCTTGGCCGCCCCGGAGACCGCCAGGTTGATCGAACGGGCGCCCTGCGAGCCACCGGCGACGAACAGCACCGGCAGGTCGGGGCGGAGTCCGAGCCGGGCCCGCGCGGCGTGCCGGTGGGCGGCCCGGTCCAGCCCGGCGATGCCCCGGCGCAGCGGCACCCCGACGACGCGGGCGTCCCGCAGCACCTCGGACTGCACCGGCTGGTGCGGGAAGCCGGCCGCCACGTGCCGGGTGAACTTCATGCCCAGCCGGTTCGCCACCCCCGGCGGCACGTTCACCTCGTGGATCACGATGGGCAGTTCCCGCCGCCAGGCGGCCAGGTAGCCGGGGACGGAGACGTACCCGCCGAAGCCGACGACCACGTCGGCGCGGACCTCGTCGATCACCTTGCCGGCGGCGCGGGCCGCCGTCCACATCCGGGTCGGGGTCTTCACCAGGTTCAGGTTGACCGAGCGCGGCAGCTGGTAGGCGGGGATGGTCCGCAGGTCGTAGCCGTGCGGCGGGATCAGCTCGTTCTCCAGGCCCTTCGGTGTGCCCAGGCAGGTGATCCGGACGCCCGGGTCGTGCCGGCGCAGGCAGTCGGCGAAGGCGAGCAGCGGGTAGATGTGTCCTCCCGTGCCACCTCCGCAGAGCACCACCGAACGCAGCGGACCCATCAGCGTCTCCTCTCACTCGCCGTCCCGGCGCGGCCCCGGTCGGCCCGGGTGCCGCGCGGCGCGGTCTCGTCGTCGTCCTCCCGCCGCGCACGCGACCGGGGTACGGACCCACGGGCAGCCGGGGGCGTCGCCGGCCGGCGACGCCGGCCGGGAAGCGGCGGCAACGGGGCCCAGACTAGTCGGACCCATCGGGCCGGCGGACGGGCGTGCAGGGCCCGGGCCGCGTCCGGTTCGGCCCGGGCGAACGAGGCGAGCATCCCGATCGCGGCGAGCGTGACCACCAGCGCGCTGCCGCCGTCGGAGATGAACGGCAGCGGCAGGCCGGTGATGGGCAGCAGCCCGACCACCCCACCGATGTTGATCACGGCCTGGCTGACCAGCCAGGTGGTGACGGCGGCGGCGGCCAGCCGGCGGAACGGGTCCTCGACCCGGCGGGCGATCCGCAGCCCGGTGTAGGCGAGCACCGCGAACAGCGCCAGCACCACCGCGCAGCCGACCACCCCGAGTTCCTCGGCGATGACCGCGAAGATGAAGTCGTTGTTGGCGGCGGGGAGCCAGTCCCACTTGAGTTTGCCCTGGCCCAGCCCGGCCCCGAACCAGCCGCCGTAGTCGATCGCGGTCCGCGCCTGGTCGGCCTGGTAGCAGTCCTTCAGGTCGCAGTCCTCGGGCCGGCTGATGAACATGGTCAGCCGGGCCAGCCGGTAGTTCTGCTCGCCCTTCTCGCCGGAACCGGCCCCCAGCGAGGCGACCGCGACCAGCAGGCCGACCCCGATCAGGCCGAGCACCGACAGCGCGGCGAAGACCCGCATCCGTACCCCGGCCGCCCAGAGCAGCCCGACCACCAGGGCCAGCAGGCAGAGCATGGTGCCCAGGTCGTTGTAGCCGACCAGGACGAACAGCAGGCCGACCGCCGGGAACAGCGGGGTGGCCAGTTCCCGCCACCAGCCCAGCTTCGCGCCCTTGCGGGCGATCACGTCGGCTCCCCAGAGCACCAGGCCGAACTTCGCCAGCTCGGAGGGCTGCACCTGGATCGGGCCGAGGTAGAGCCAGAGCAGGTTCGCCTCCAGCGGCCCGATCTTCGACGCGGTGTTCGCCAGCGACCCGTACGCCAGCAGCAGGTTCAGCAGCAACAGCAGCACCACCGACAGGCCGAGCACCGGCAGGCCGAGCACCCGGAAGGTCCGGGCCGGCAGCCGCTGGCAGGCCCAGAACGCGACGATGCCGATGACGGCGAAGATGGCCTGCTTGGTGAGCGCGGCGAAGGCGTTGCCCTCCCGGGCGTACGCCTGGACGCTGGTCGCGGAGAAGACCATCGTCAGGCCGATGACCAGCAGCAGCCCGGCGCTGGAGATCAGCAGGTAGTAGGAGGCCAGCGGGCGGGCGAGCAGTCCGCGTAGCGCGGCCAGACCGCCCACCGCGTCCAGGCCGCGCAGCGGCGCCGGCGGGTCGGCGGTACGCCCCGCGCCGGTGGCCCGCTGGGCCGCGGCCGGGCCCGGGGTACGCGGTGACGCGCCCGTGGCACGCTGCGGCCCGTCGGTCGACTTGCTGGTTCCTCGGTCCTCCCCCACCCGCTCATCATGGCCGCTGGCCCGGCCCGGTTCGCGCCGAACCCCCGACTCTCGGCGTGTCGGGGGTGCGGAAGGGCTTCCTGCGGGGCACCTCGTGGTACCAGGAAGCCCTTCCGCACCCGGGCGACGGGCGCGCAGCGCGGCCGGATCAGCCGACGTTGGCGAGGAACTCGCTGTAGAACAGGCCGAGGGCGATGGCGACGCCGATCCCGGCGATGATCCAGAACCGGACCACGATGTTGACCTCGCTCCAGCCGGCCAGCTCGAAGTGGTGCTGCAACGGGGACATCCGGAACACCCGCTTGCCGGTGGTCTTGAAGGAGATGATCTGGATGACCACCGACATCGTGATGATCACGAAGAGCCCGCCGATGATCGGCAGCAGCAGCACGGTACGGGTGGACATCGCCATGCCGGCGATCAGCCCGCCCAGACCGAGCGCGCCGGTGTCACCCATGAAGATCCGGGCCGGCGAGGTGTTCCACCAGAGGAACCCGACACAGGCCCCGGCCGCCGCGCCCGCGATCAGCGCGATCTCCAGCGGGTCCCGGACGGTGTAGCAGTACTCCTCGGTGTAGTTCGGGTCGGCGCACCAGTGCCGGTACTGCCAGAACGCGATCAGCGCGTACGCGGCCAGCACCATCACCGACGCGCCGGTGGCCAGGCCGTCCAGACCGTCGGTGAGGTTCACGCCGTTGGTGGCCGCCATCACCACGAAGATGAAGATGACCACCGAGGCGACCTTGCCGACCTCCAGCGCCGGGATGTCCCGGATGAAGCTCAGCGTGGTGCTGCCCACCGTCTCCACGTTGGTGGCCGCCCCGGAGACGTCCGTCATGGTGCTCGGGAACCAGAGCGCCACCACGCCGAAGACCGCGCCGACCAGGATCTGGCCGATCAGCTTTGCCCGCGCGCTGATGCCGCCGCTGTTGCGCTTGCGGACCTTGACGAAGTCGTCGATGAAGCCGACCGCGCCGGAGAAGACCATCAGCCCCAGCAGCACCAGCGCCGTGATGGTCGGCTCGACCTGGGCGATCTGCGCGTCGGGCAGGGTGGTCAGGGCGAGGTGCCCGGCCACGTACGCGATGACCGTGGCGATGATGAACACCACCCCGCCCATGGTGGGGGTGCCCTTCTTGCCCTGGTTGCTGGCGAGGCCGATGGACCGGATCGGCTGACCGGCCTTGAGCCGGGTGAACACCTTGATCGCGATCGGGGTGGTGAGCAGCGAGATCAGGAAGGCCACCCCGATGGCCACGATGACCGCCCTCACCGGGCGGCCTCCCCCGCCGGGGCTGACCCGCCCGAGGCGTCGACGCGCAGCGCGTCGGCGACCTCCCAGGTGCGGTACCGGGAGCCCTTCACCAGGACCACGTCCCCTGGCCGTAGCTCACTTCGCAGCACCTCGACGGCCGCCGCCTGATCGGTGAGCAGCACCGATTCTCCTCCCCAGTTGCCTACCGCTGTCGCGCCTGCACAGATCGGGGCCGCCGCCTCGCCCACCACGAGCAGGCGGTCGACACCCAGTTCGGCGGCCAGTTGGCCGACCTCCCGGTGTCCGTCGACCTCGAAGGGCCCCAGCTCGGCCATGTAGCCGAGCACCGCGATCGTCCGCCCGTCCCGGCGCAGGCCGGCCAGGGCGCGCAGGGCGACCGCCATCGACGCCGGGTTGGCGTTGTACGAGTCGTCGATCACCGTGACCCCGTCGGGCCGGTCGAAGACGTCCATCCGCCGGGTGGAGACCAGCCCCAGCCCACCGAGCGCCTCGGCCAGCTCGGCCAGCGGCATGCCCAGCTCACGGGCCACCGCGGCGGCGGCGAGGGTGTTCGAGACCTGGTGGCGGCCGGTCAGGCCGAGCCGTACCGGGGCGCTCCCCTCCGGCGTCACCAGCGTGTACGACGGACGGCCCCGGTCGTCCAGGGTCACCTCGGCGGCCCGCACGTCGGCGTCGACCGCCTCGCCGAAGCGGACCACCCGGCCCCGGGTCCGGGTCGCCATCGCGGCCACCAGCGGGTCGTCGGCGTTGAGCACGGCCAGCCCGTCGGTCGGCAGCGACTCGACCAGCTCGCCCTTGGCCAGGGCGATCGCCTCGCGGGAGCCGAACTCGCCCAGGTGGGCCACCCCGACGTTGAGCACCACGGAGATCCGGGGCGGCACCACCTCGCACAGGTACCGCACGTGTCCCACCCCCCGGGCGCCCTTCTCCAGCACCAGGAACCGGGTCTCCGGCCCGGCCTGCAACGCCGTGTACGGGTGCCCCAGCTCGTTGTTGAACGACCCGGGCGGGGCCACCGTCGGGCCGAGCCGGGCGGTGAGCTGGGCGATCAGGTCCTTGGTGCTGGTCTTGCCGGAGGAGCCGGTGATCCCGACGACGGTCAGCTCGGGCAGCCGGTCCACCACCGCGCGGGCCAGCCGCCCCAGCGCGGTGAGCGCGTCGTCGACCAGCACCATCGGCACCCCGGACAGTTCCCGGGTACCGAGCACGGCGACCGCGCCGTCGGTCACCGCGCCGGCCGCGTAGTCGTGCCCGTCGACCTGCTCACCGGGGAACGCCACGAACAGCCCGCCGGGGCGTACCTTGCGGGAGTCGAACTCGACCGGGCCGGTCACGGTGGCCTGCGGGTCGGCCCCGACCAGCCGCCCGTCGACGGCGGCGGCCAGCTCGGCCAGGGTCAGCGCGATCACGGCTGACCCACCCGGTGTCCGAAGCGGGCCCGCAGCGCGGCGGCCAGCTCGGTCCGGTCGTCGAACGGGAGCACCGCGCCGCCGACCTCCTGCCCGCGTTCGTGCCCCTTGCCGAGCACGGCGATCACGTCTCCCGGCCCGGCCAGCCGGACCGCCTCGTCGATGGCGGCCCGCCGGCCGGCCACGTCCAGCACCGTCACCGGCGTACCGGCACGCCGCACCGCGGTCTCCGCGCCGGACCGGACCTCGGCCCGGATCGCGGCCGGGTCCTCCGTCCGGGGGTTGTCGTCGGTCACCAGCACCACGTCGGCTCCCTCCGCGGCGGCGGCCCCCATCACCGGGCGTTTACCCCGGTCGCGGTCGCCGCCGGCACCGATCACACAGATCAGCCGGCCGCCGTCGACGGTCAGGTCACGCAGCGCGGCCAGCGCCGCCACGATCGCGTCCGGCTTGTGCGCGTAGTCGACCACGCCCCGCACCGGGCCGGGCGCGCCGACCAGTTCCAGCCGCCCCGGCACGCCGGCGCAGTCGGCCACCCCGGCGGCGGCGGTACCGGCGTCCACCCCGACGGCGACCAGGCTGGCGATGGCCAGCAGGGCGTTGGCGACGTTGTGCCGCCCGGGCAGCGCCACCCCGGCGGCCACGGTGAGCCCGTCCGGGCCGTGCGCGGTGAACCGCTGGGCGTACCCGGCGTCGTCGACGTCGGAGGCCCACCAGGTGGCGGTGGGGTTCCCGGCGGCCGAGTAGCTGACCGTGGCCGGCTTGAACAGCGGGCGCAGCGCCGGGTCGTCGAGGTTGAGCACCTCGGTGGCGCACCGCCCGTCGAACAGCTTCGCCTTGGCCGCGAAGTACTCGGCGCTGTCGGCGTGGAAGTCGAGGTGGTCGGAGCCGAAGTTGGTGTAGCCGCCGACGGCGAACCGGACGCCACCCACCCGGCCCATCGCCAGCGCGTGGCTGGAGACCTCCATGACCACCGCGGTCACCCCGCGTTCCTTGGCGGCGGCGAGCATGGCGTGCAGGTCGGTGGCCTCCGGGGTGGTCCGCACGCTGTCGATCACCAGGTCACCGAGGCGGGTCTCCACCGTGCCGATCAGGCCGGTGACGTGACCGGCGGCCCGCAGACCGGACTCGACCAGGTACGCGGTGGAGGTCTTGCCGGCGGTGCCGGTCACCCCGATCACGGTCAGGCCCTCGGTGGGGTCGCCGTACACGGCGGAGGCGAGCGGGCCGAGCGCGGCCCGCGGGTCGGCGACCACCAGGGCGGGCAGCCCGGTCGCGGCCACCGCCGGCAGGCCGGCGGAATCGGTCAGCACGGCCACCGCGCCGGCCTCGGCGGCGGCGGCGGCGAACTCCGCGCCGTGCCGGCGCGCGCCGGGCAGCGCGGCGTACAGGTCGCCGGGGCGGACCTCCTGGCTGGCGTGGGTCACCCCGCTCACCGGTACGTCCATGGCGTCGGCCGGGGGCGCGACGCCGAGCCGGGCGGCGAGGTCGCCGAGCCGGATTTCGGTCACCGTCTCAGGGCGTGGATTGCCGGGCACGGCGTCAGACCCTACCCGGTCGGTCGCTTCGGGCCGCACAGCCGCCCCGGTGGTTCGTCCCCACCAACCGATGATGTCGCGGTACCGCTGGTCAGCGGGGATAGACGACGAAGTCCGGGGCCTTGGTGCTGCTCGGAGGCACCTTGTAGTGGCTCAGCGTGAACCCCATCATGTCGCGGAAGGCCGGGCCGGCGATCGCCCCGCCGCCCCCGCCGGGGGTGTCCGCGAAGACGGCGATCACGTAGCGCGGGTTCTCCGCCGGGGCCATCCCGATGAACGAGGCCACCTCACCGGGCTGCACCTTCCCGTTGACCAGCCGCGAGCCGGTGCCGGTCTTGCCGGCGATCCGGTACCCGTCGACCCGGGCGGTGGTCCCGGTGGCCCCCTCGACCGTGGTGACCGCCTCCAGGATGGTGCGCAGCGCCTTGGCGTTCTCCGGGCTGAGCACCGACCGGGTGACCGGTGGCTTGGCCGGGGTGCGCTTGCCCTCCGGGTCGATGGTCTCCTTGATCAGGCGGGGCTGGACCCAGGTGCCGTTGTTGGCGATGGCGGCGTACACGGCGGCCATCTGCAACGGGGTGGCGTCCACGCTGTGCCCGATCGGCACCGACCCGGCCGACGACCCGCTCCACTCCGACGGCGGCAGCAGCCGGCCGGACGCCTCGCCGTCCATCCCCACGTCGGTACGTTTACCCAGGCCGAAGCGGCGCTGGTAGTCGTAGAGCCGCTCCTTGCCGAGCTGGTCGGCGATCTTGATGGTGCCCACGTTCGACGAGTACGCCATCATCCCGGCCAGGCTCATCCGCTGCCCGTTCGCCTTGTGCGTGTCGGAGAACGGGGTGTCGCCCTTGACGATGGTGTTCTCCACCGGGAAGGACGTGTCCGGGGTGATCACGCCCTCCTGGAGCGCCGCGCCGAAGGTGATCGCCTTGTGCACCGAGCCGGGGTCGACCACGAAACTGGTGGCGGCGTCCTCCCGGTCGGTGGGTTTGCTCTTGCGCGGGTCGGCGGCGTTGTAGGTGGGGTGGCTGGCCTGGGCGAGGATCTCGCCGGTCCCGACCTCGATGATGACCGCCGCGCCGGTGGTGCCGCCGACCTGGGCCATCCGGTCGGAGAGGATCTCCTGGCACCGGTACTGCAGGTCCCGGTCGATGGTGAGCTTCAGCGAGCTGCCCGGCTGCGCCGGGGTGGTCTCGCTGCGGCCACCGGGGATGGGGGCGTTCAGCGTGCCCGCGCCGACCTCGAAGGTACGCCGGCCGTCCTCGCCGTCGAGCAGGTCGTTGTAGCGGGCCTCCAGCCCCTCCACGCCGGCCATGTCCGGGCTGGTGAAGCCGATCAGGTTGGCGGCCAGGTCACCGCCGGGCACCTCGCGCCGCTCGTCGCGGTGCGCGCCGATGCCGGGCAGGTCCAACGCCATGATCTTCCGCGCGGTGCCGATGTCGACGCCCCGGGCCAGGTACTCGAACTGGGACGCCACTCCGTCCTCGCGGATCCGGGGCTTCATCTTCTGGGCCAGTTCGGAGGAGGGGATGCCGAGCAGCCCGGAGAGGGCCTGCGCGGTGGCCGGGGCGTCCTGGATCCGGGTCGGGTCGGCGAAGATGTACCGGGCCTCGACGCTGCGGGCCAGCGGGTTGCCGTCGCGGTCGTAGATCGCCCCCCGGGGGGCGGGCAGGTCCACCGTGGCGATGCCGGTGCCGGCGTACGCGGGTGCCTCGACGGCCTGGAGGACGACCAGCCGGATGCCGATGACCGTGAACAGGGTGAGGGTGAGCAGGGTGCCGAGCCGTAGCCGGCGGCCCGGGTCGGCGAGCTTCGGCGGACGGCGCGGTTTACGGCCGGGTCGCCGGGCGGGACGGCCGGCCGCCGGCCGGGCCGGACGACGCCGGGGCGGGGGTGTCTCCTCCGCCCACTCGTCGGCGGCGCGCGGGTCGACGGTGCGGATCACCGCGGACCGGCCGGCCGCCGGGGCGGACCGGCGACCGGTGCGCTCGGCGGCGGTACGGCCACCGTCGAGCACCTGCAACGCGGGGCGGAACGGGTCGGTGGACCGGGTGCCGCGCGGAGTACGCCGCTGGTCGCCGCCGGCGGTGCGGCGGGCGGCGGCGGTCCGTTCCTCGCGTTCGGTCCGGCCGGTACCCGGCTCGCGTGCGCCGGCCCGTTCGTCCCGGCCGGCGGTGTGTTCGCCCCGGGTCTCCCGGATCGTGCGGCCCCGGGGCGTGTACGCGCGGGCGTCGGAGATCCGCCCGACGCCCGGCTCACGCGGCTCGGCGCCCCGTTCGGCGGCGCCACGCGACGAGCCGCGCCGGGAGCCTGTGGCGTCCCGGCGCGGTTCCTCCGACCTCGGGGCCACGGGTCAGCCGCCCGCGCCCTGCTGGCTGGTGATCGCCGGCTGCCCGTCCGCCGGACGGGGCACCCCGATCACCTTGCCGTCGGGCAGCTGGATGAAGGCCGGCTGGTCCGACTCGACCAGGCCCAGCTTGCGGGCGTTGGCGGTGAGGTTGCCCGGCGCCTCGTGCTCGGCGATCCGCTTCTCGAGCTGCTGCTGGTCGACGTCGAGCTTGGCCTGCTGCTGCTGGAGCTTCTCCAGCCGGAAGGAGTTCTCGTTGATCTTGGTGTTGACCAGCAGGATGCCGAGCACCCCACCGACCACCAGGACCAGGATCAGGCCGACGAACGGCGCGCGGGGCACCGAGACCGGCGGCGGCGGGGCCACCCGCAGCCGCGGCCCGGCCGGGCGGGCGTCGGTGGCGGGCCGCTGCGCCGGCCGCAGCGCGGCGCTGCCCTGGGTCGGGAACTCACGCGCCCCCCGGGCCCGGGTGTCACCCTGCCGCTGGGCCCGGTCCGGCCCGGTGCTGCCGGCCCCGACCGTCGTGGTGCGCGCCGCCGCGGTCCGGCCCCCCGACCGCGGTGTACGCTGCCCCGCGCCGGCGAAGTCCCGGCGGTCGCGCTTGTTGACGTTCATGATCCCTCCCCCTCTTCGTCGTCCGTCGCCGTGCCGTCGTCCGGGGTCGGCCGGGGTCCACTGTGGAACCCCCGGTCAACCCCACCCCCTGGTGCGTCGCCCTCACCGGCGGCGGTACCGTTCGCGTCCGGCCCGCCCCGGCTGTTCCGCGTCCGGGTCGATCCGCTCCGCGGCACGTAGCCGCACCGACGCGGCCCGTGGGTTCGCCGTGACCTCCGCCTCCCCGGGCAGCTCCGCGCCCCGGCTGAGCAGCCGGAACGTCGGGCCGGTACCGGGCAGTTCGACCGGGAGGTCGATCGGGCCCCTACTGCGGACCCGGTCGGCGAGCGCCGCCTTGGTCAGCCTGTCCTCCAGCGAGTGGTAGGACAGGACGACCATGCGGCCACCCACGGTGAGCTTGTCGAGCGCGGCCGGCAGCGCTGTCTCCAGCACTGCCAGTTCCCTGTTTACCTCGATCCGTAAAGCCTGAAACGTTCTCTTTGCCGGGTGTCCGCCCGTTCGTCGGGCCGGGGCCGGGATCGCCTCCCGGACCAGCTCGGCGAGCCGGGCCGACGAGGTGATCCGGACCCGCTCCCGCTCCCGGATGATCGCCGAGGCGACCCGGCCGGCGAACTTCTCCTCGCCGTACACCCGCAACAGCCGGGTGAGGTCCGGATGGGGGTAGGTGTTGACCACCTCCTCGGCGGTCACCCCCCGGGTCTGGTCCATCCGCATGTCCAGCGGGGCGTCCTGCGCGTAGGCGAACCCGCGGTCGGGTTCGTCCAGTTGCAGCGAGGAGACCCCCAGGTCGAACAGGACCCCGTCGACCGCCGGATAGCCCAGCCGCGCCAGCACCTCGGGCAGTTCGTCGTAGACGGCGTGCTCGAGGTGGATCCGGTCGGCGAACCGGGCCAGCCGGACCCGGGCGTGCGCCAGGGCCTCGGTGTCCCGGTCGAGGCCGATCAGGACGGTGCGCGGATGTGTCTCGAGGACCGCCTCGGCGTGCCCGCCCAGCCCCAGCGTGGCGTCGACGTGGACCGTGCGTTCCCCCCGGCCCAGCGCGGGGGCCAGCAACTCGAGACACCGCTCGAGCAGCACCGGCACGTGCGTGCCGCGTAGCTCCCCCATGTCGACCCCCACTGGATGAACCTTCTCTCTCATGTTGTCTGTCGCCGCACGACGCCCCGTCGTACCGCCAGATCCCCATCCGCTCCCGCCCGCTCCCCGACCGCGGCTCGGAGAGACCGGATCGTGCCCCTGGCACCGGGGAAGGGGTGCCAGGAACGCGAAGCGGCTGGAGATCTCGCAGTACGTCGGGCGTCGGCACGCCCTACAGACCGCCGGGCAGCACCCCCTCGGAGATGTCCGCGAACTCCTCCTCGCTCTCCGCGAGGTAGGCGTCCCAGGCCGTCCGGTCCCAGATCTCCACCCGGGTGCTCGCGCCGATCACCACGAGATCGCGGTCGAGCGCGGCGTAGGCACGCAGGTGGGCCGGGATGGTGACGCGGCCCTGCTTGTCGGGGACCTCGTCGTGGGCACTGGCGAAGAAGACCCGGCTGTACGCCCGCGCGGCCTTGTGCGTCATCGGTTGCTGACGCAGCTGGTCGGCGATCCGCTCGAACTCCGGCGTCGGGAAGACGTACAGGCAGCGCTCCTGCCCTTTGGTGATCACGACACCCCCCGCCAGTCCGTCCCGGAACTTCGCCGGAAGGATCAACCGGCCTTTGTCGTCCAGGCGTGGGGTGTGGGTGCCGAGGAACACGGCCCAACCCCCTCGCCCTTGAGCGGCGTTCGCGGCACCGCTGACCCCCCGGGCCGGTGGGGCCCTCCCGGCCTCACCATTGGGCCCCACTCTACTCCACTTCCCTCCACCTGCAACCAGAATCGCCCGCGCGGCGCGCCATTCTGGACAGCAAAACCGCACGTCAGACGGGGTGGAGCGAAGTGG
Organism: Micromonospora cathayae; assembly: GCF_028993575.1. Classification (NCBI taxonomy): domain Bacteria; kingdom Bacillati; phylum Actinomycetota; class Actinomycetes; order Micromonosporales; family Micromonosporaceae; genus Micromonospora; species Micromonospora cathayae. Next base: position 6,492,214 of record NZ_CP118615.1, read on the forward strand.
AGGGCGACAGCGACCCGCCACCCGCGTCCGTTTTCCGACATAGATCGACTCCATCCGGGTGATCATGAATCGACCGCCCGGCGCGGCATCCCACGCCGGGCGGCGGCCGGCCCGCCGCCGGCCGGCGGACGCACCCGCCCGAACGGTTCGCCGTCGGCGGCGGTCTGACCGACCGACCGGTCCGGTAACCTCGCTCGCGTGACGGACGCGAAGATGCCCTTACGGGCAAAGGTGGCCAGCTCCGTGTCCCGTACGGCCGCGGCACTGTCGCGGGCCGCGGGCCGCGGGGACGGTTCGGTGATCGGCGGATGGATCGGCCTGAAGATCGACCCGGACCTGCTGGCCCACCTCTCGGCCGGGCGCGCCATCGCCCTGATCTCCGGCACCAACGGCAAGACCACCACCACCCGGCTCGCCGCCGCGGCGGTCGGCGTGCTCGGCACCGTCGCCACCAACTCGTTCGGCGCGAACATGCCGACCGGCCACACCTCGGCGCTGGCCAAGGCCGGCAGCACCCCGTACGCGGTGCTGGAGGTCGACGAGCACTACCTGGCCCAGGTCATGGAGGCCACCGACCCGCACGTGGTGGCGCTGCTCAACCTCTCCCGCGACCAGCTCGACCGGGCCAAGGAGGTCGCCATGATGGCCCAGCTCTGGCGGGCCGCCCTGGTGCGGCACCCGGAGCTGCGGGTGGTCGCCAACGCCGACGACCCGATGGTGGTCTGGGCGGCCACCCCACCCGCCTCGCACGACCACCGGATCACCCCGCCCCACGTGACCTGGTTCAGCGCCGGGCAGCGGTGGCACGACGACTCCTGGGTCTGCCCGGAGTGCGGCTCGGCGATCCAGCGCTCCGGTGAGCAGTGGTGGTGCTCCGGCTGCCCGCTGCGCCGGCCGCAGCCGCACTGGGTGGTCGAGGACGACGGCGTGGTGGACCCGACCGGCGCCTGGCACAAGATCGTGCTCCAGCTGCCCGGCAAGGTGAACATCGGCAACGCCGCCACCGCCCTGGCGGTGGCCGCCGAGTTCGGCGTCCGCCCGGTCGACGCGGTGTCCCGGCTCGGCTCGGTCACCTCGGTCGCCGGCCGGTACGCCCAGGTCGACCGGGAGGGCCGCAACATCCGGCTGCTGCTGGCGAAGAACCCCGCCAGCTGGCTGGAGGCGTTCGACATGGCCGACCTGGCCCCCACACTGCTCTCCATCAACGCCCGCGACCCCGACGGGCTGGACACCTCCTGGCTGTTCGACGTCGACTTCGCCCCGCTGCGCGGCCGGCAGGTGCTGATCACCGGCGACCGGGCCTACGACCTGGCCGTCCGGCTCGACGTCAACGACGTGCCGTTCCAGCACGTCCGGTCGTTCGGCGAGGCGGTCCGCAACGTGCCCCCGGGCCGGCTGGAGGTCATCGCCAATTACACCGCCTTCCAGGACATCCGAGCGGAGTTGGACCGTGTCAACTGAGAGCCTGCGTATCGTCTGGATCTACCCCGACCTGCTCTCCACCTACGGCGACCGGGGCAACCTGCTGATCCTGGCCCGCCGGGCGATGCAGCGCGGGATGCCGGTCGAGGTGCTCGAGGTCCGCTCCGACCAGCGGCTGCCCACCGCCGCCGACATCTACCTCATCGGCGGCGGCGAGGACGGCCCGCAGGCGCTCGGCGCGCAGCGGCTGCTCGCCGACGGCGGCCTGCACCGCGCGGTCGCCCAGGGCTCGGTGGTCTTCGGCGTCTGCGCCGGATACCAGCTGCTCGGCCGGTCGTTCTTCGCCAAGGGCACCATGTGCCAGGGCCTCGAACTGCTCGACCTGCACTCCGACCGGGGGCCGTCCCGGGCCGTCGGCGAGCTGGCCGGGGACATCGACCCGCGGCTGGGGGTGCCGGCGCTGAGCGGGTTCGAGAACCACGGCGGCCGTACCCACCTGGGGCCGGGCGTCGCGCCGCTGGCCCGGGTCACCGCCGGGGTCGGCAACGACGGGCAGACCGAGGGGGCCTGGCGGGGCAAGCTGCTCGGCACGTACTCGCACGGCCCGGCGCTGGCCCGCAACCCGGCCCTGGCCGACCTGCTGCTGCGGTGGGCGACCGGGGCGCACCAGCTTCCCCCGCTGGACGACACCTGGCCGGACCGGCTGCGCGCCGAACGCCGGGCCGCGGTGGCCGCCGCCCGGGCATGATCGCGGCGGTCCGGCGGCTGCTCGCGCAGCGGTCGGCCGTCCGCTTCGCGTCCCTGCTGCTCCTGCTCGGCGGGCTCAGCCTGGTGGTGCTCCTGGTGCCCCGCCCGGAGCTGGCCGAGCTGCCGCAGCGGGCCGACCGGCTCGGCGCGCTGGCCCCGGTGGCCGGTGTCGTCGGCGGGGCGGTGCTGCTGGTCGCCCTGGTGCCCCGAACCTTCGTCACCCTCGCCTCGGGCGCGCTGTTCGGCGCGCTCGAAGGGGCCGCGTACGCGCTCGGCGCGGCCCTGCTCGCGGCGGCGCTCGGCTTCGCCGTCGGGCGGGTGCTGGGCCGGGAGTTCGTCGCCGAACGGACCCGGGGGCGGCTGGCCCGGCTGGACAGCTGGTTCGCCCGGCAGAGCGTGTTCGGGGTGATGACCGTCCGGCTGCTGCCGATCGCCGGGTTCGGCCTGGTCAGCTACGGCTACGGCACCACCGGCGCGCGGCTGCTGCCGTTCCTGACCGGCAGCCTGCTCGCCTCCGCCCCCACCGCGTTCGGCTACGCGGCGGTCGGCGCGGCGGCCAGCAGCCCCGGCGAGGTGAACTGGCTCGCCACCGCCCCGGCCGCGCTCGGGCTGATCGCCAGCGCGGTGCTGATCCGGTCCTGGTGGCGGGCCGAACGGCAACGACGCCGGGACCGGCGTACCGGCCCCGGCGAGCAGGCGGCCGGATGACCGACGGGCCGGGTGGCGGCAGCGGCACCGGGGAGGGCCGGATGACCGACGGGGAACGGCTCGACGGCGGGTTCGTCACCGAGGTGCGCCGGGTCGGTGACACCGTCCGCCGGGTCCGACCGCCCCGGGCGGCGTACGTCGAGGCGCTGCTGGAACACCTCGAGCGGGTCGGGTACCCGGGCGCGCCCCGGTTCCTCGGCACCGACGGGCGGGGCCGGCAGGTGCTGGGCTTCCTCGCCGGGCACGTGCCGTGGCGGGAACCGGCCGACCCGGCGACCCGCGCGGACCCGGCGCTGACCGCGTTGGCCCGGCTGCTGCGCGGGCTGCACGACGCCTGCGCCGGCACCGGGCTGGCCGGCGACGCGGAGACCGTCTGCCACCGCGACCTGTCCCCGAAGAACACCGTCTACCGGGACACCGGTACCGGCCTGCTTCCGGTGGCGTTCCTGGACTGGGACCTCGCCGGTCCGGGCCGCCGGATCGAGGACGTCGCCTTCGCCGCCTGGCACTGGGCCGACCTGGGTGCCGGAGCCGACCCGGCGGAACTGGGCCGACGGGCCCGGGTGCTCTGCGACGGGTACGCGGCACCACTGCCCCGTACCGAACTGGTCGACGTGATGCTGGCGCAGCTCGACGGCACCTGGCGGGGCATCGACGCCGGGGCGGACCGGGGCGAGCCGGCGATGCTGCGGCTGCGCGCCCTCGGCGTGGTCGACACCGTCCGGGCCTGGCACGCCTGGCTGGGCACCCACCGCCACGCCACCGAAACCGCCCTGCTCGGCGGCTGACGGCGGTACACCGGGGCACCCGGCCAGCGGGTGCCCCGGCGTACCGGTCAGGCGACGACGGAGACCATCCGTCCCTTCACCACGATCACCTTGCGCGGCTCCTTGCCGGCCAGTACGCCGGCGACCGCCTCCAGCGCGGCGGCGCGTACGGTCTCCTCGGCGGCGTCGGCGGGCACCTCGATCCGGCCCTTCACCTTGCCGTTGACCTGCACCGGGTAGGTGACCGTCTCGGCGACCAGCAGGGCCGGGTCGGCGACCGGGAAGTCCGCGTACGCCAGCGAGCCGGGGTGGCCCAGCCGCTGCCACAGTTCCTCGGCGACGTGCGGGGCGAACGGGGCCAGCATCAGCACCAGCGGCTCGGCCACCTCACGTGGGGTGGCGGCCAGCCGGGTCAGCCCGTTGGTCAGCTCGATCAGCTTGGCGATGGCGGTGTTGAACCGGATCGCCTCCATGTCGGCGCGGACCCCGTCGATCACCTTGTGCAGCAGCCGGCGGGTGGCCTCGTCGGCCGGGTCGTCGGTGACCCGCAGCGCGCCGGTGGTCTCGTCGACCACGGTGCGCCAGACCCGTTGCAGGAAGCGGTACGAGCCGACGACCGCCCGGGTCTCCCAGGGGCGGGACACCTCCAGCGGGCCCATCGACATCTCGTACACCCGGAAGGTGTCCGCGCCGTACGTCGCGCACATCTCGTCCGGGGTGACCACGTTCTTGAGCGACTTGCCCATCTTGCCGTACTCGCGGCGCACCTCGGCCTCGCCGTGGAAGTACCGGCCGTCGCGCTCGACGACCTCCTCCGCCGGCACCGGCGTGCCCCGGGAGTCGCGGTAGGCGTACGCCTGGATGTAGCCCTGGTTGAACAGCTTCCGGAACGGCTCGAACGACGACACGTGCCCCAGGTCGTACAGCACCTTGTGCCAGAACCGGGCGTACAGCAGGTGCAGCACGGCGTGCTCGGCGCCGCCGACGTACAGGTCGGTGCCGCCGCAGTCGCCCTCGCCGCGCGGCCCCATCCAGTACGCCTCGTTGGCCGGGTCGACGAACCGGTCGGTGTTGGTCGGGTCCAGGTAGCGCAGCTCGTACCAGCAGGAGCCGGCCCACTGCGGCATCACGTTGGTCTCCCGGGTGTACCGCTTGGGGCCGTCACCCAGGTCCAGTTCGACCTCCACCCAGTCCCGGCGGCGCGACAGCGGGGTCTCCGGGTTGCTGTCGGCGTCGTCCGGGTCGAACGTCTTCGGGGCGAAGTCGGCCACCTCGGGCAGTTCGACCGGCAGCATCGACTCGGGCAGCGCGATCGCGGTCCCGTGCTCGTCGTAGACGATCGGGAACGGCTCGCCCCAGTACCGCTGCCGGCTGAACAGCCAGTCCCGCAGCCGGTAGGTGGTCGCGCCGGTGCCGTGGCCGTTGGCCTCCAGCCAGGCGATGATCGCCGCCTTGGCGTCGGCGACCCCCAGGCCGTCCAGGTCCAGGCCGCGGTCGGGCGCGGCGCTGTTGATCGCCGGGCCGTCCCCGGTGTACGCCTTCCCGTCGAAGCCGTCGGCCGGCTGCACGGTGCGGACGATGGGCAGGTCGAACGCCTCGGCGAAGGCCCAGTCCCGCTCGTCCTGGGCCGGCACCGCCATGATCGCGCCGGTGCCGTAGCCGGCCAGCACGTAGTCGGCGATGAAGATCGGGATCTGCGCGTCGGTGACCGGGTTGGTGGCGTACGCGCCGACGAAGACGCCGGTCTTCTCCTTCGCGTCGGCCTGCCGTTCCACGTCGGTCTTGGCCGCCGCCGCCTTCCGGTACGCCTCGACGGCGGCGCGCGGGCTGGCGTGCCCGCCGGTCCAGGCGTCCTTCGTGCCGGCCGGCCAGGCGGCCGGGACCAGCGCGTCGACCAGCTCGTGCTCGGGGGCCAGCACCATGTAGGTGGCGCCGAAGATGGTGTCCGGTCGGGTGGTGAAGACCCGGATCGGTTCCCGGTCGGTGGCGAAGTCGATGTGCGCCCCGGTGGACCGGCCGATCCAGTTGCGCTGCATCAGCTTGATCGGCTCGGGCCAGTCCAGGGTGTCCAGGTCGTCGACCAGCCGGTCGGCGTACGCGGTGATCCGCATCATCCACTGCTTCAGGTTGCGCTTGAAGACCGGGAAGTTGCCGCGCTCGGAGCGGCCGTCGGCGGTGACCTCCTCGTTCGCCAGCACGGTGCCCAGGCCGGGGCACCAGTTCACCGGGGCCTGCGAGACGTACGCCAGCCGCTGGTCGTCGACGGCGGCGCGCTGCTCGGCAGCGGTCAGCTCGGCCCAGGGGCGGCCGTCCGGGGTGGGCCGGGTGCCGGCGGCGTACTCGGCGACCAGCTCGGCGACCGGCCGGGCCCTACCCGCCTGCGGGTCGTACCAGGAGTTGAAGACCTGCAGGAAGATCCACTGGGTCCAGCGGTAGAAGTCGGTGTCGATGGTCGCCACCGAGCGGCGGTCGTCGTGGGCCAGCCCCAGCCGGCTCAGCTGGGCCTTGTACCGCTCGATGTTCGCCTCGGTGGTGGTACGCGGGTGGGTGCCGGTCTGCACCGCGTACTGCTCGGCGGGCAGGCCGAACGCGTCGAAGCCCATCGCGTGCAGCACGTTGCGCCCGGCCATCCGCTGGTACCGGGCGAAGCAGTCGGTGCCGATGTAGCCCAGCGGGTGCCCGACGTGCAGGCCCGCCCCGGACGGGTACGGGAACATGTCCAGCACGTACAGCTTCTCCGCGCCCGAGCGCGGGTGCGTCGGGTCGGCCAGCGGCCCGGTCGGGTTGGGCGCGTGGAAGGTGCCCTCCCGGGCCCAGGTGTCCTGCCAGCGTTGTTCGATCTCGCCGGCCAGGGCCGCGGTGTACCGGTACGGGGGGATGTCGCTGGCGGCTGCCTCAGTCATGGCGTCTCCTCGCTTCGCTCGTGGCCGCCGTGGTCCCGGCGGGCGGCGCCAGGCGCGCCGGGTGGGCCGACGCCTCGGCCGTGCTGGTGACGTCGCCCGCGGTGGGCGCGTCAGGTCCGGAAAACAGCTGTGGTCCTGCTCAGGGCACAAAAAAGCCCCTCGCGCAGGAGGGGCCGCCGTGCTGTCGCGCGTCAGCGCATCAGCACGGCCCGGTAAGGAGCAGGAAGAATCCGGCCATGACCGGCAGTGTACCGCCTCGGGCCGGGCCCGGCGCTCGCAGTATTGCCGCCCCGGGCCCCACGGCCCCCGGCCGGCATCCGGGCACGGCCCGGGGGTGGCCGGGAGTCGCGCCGGGCCGAACCCCCCAGATCACCCAGCAGACGGTTATTCGGTGCGTAACCGACCGTCTACCTGCGGCGTTCGGCGTTGCCGGGAAACATGGTTAGCCTGAGATACCAGTTATTTCCTGCGGCATACGAGGCTCGACGTCGCGAACCCAACGGCGGGTCCAGGTGCTCTTCTACAGAGCTGCCGTCCAGGCGACGAGGAGGAGGCCCGTTGACACAACAGACCTGGGACGAGGTGGGCGGCGTGCTGCCGCACGACGAGTTCCGCGCCGCCAGCGAGGCCATCGTGGCCAACATCGAGCAGGTCATCGAGGGCAAGAAGGCCACCGTACGGCTGGCCCTGGCGGTCCTGCTCGCCGAGGGGCACCTGCTCATCGAGGACGTCCCCGGGGTCGGCAAGACCAAGCTCGCCAAGGCCATGGCCCGCTCGATCGACTGCTCGGTACGCCGCATCCAGTTCACTCCTGACCTGCTGCCCAGTGACGTGACCGGGGTCAGCGTCTACAACCAGGAGACCCACGACTTCGAGTTCCGGCCGGGCGCGGTCTTCGCCAACCTGGTCGTCGGTGACGAGATCAACCGGGCCTCGCCGAAGACCCAGTCCGCGCTGCTGGAGTGCATGGAGGAGCGGCAGGTCACCGTCGACGGCGTCACGTACCAGCTCCAGACGCCGTTCATGGTGATCGCCACCCAGAACCCGATCGAGATGGAGGGGACGTACCCCCTGCCGGAGGCGCAGCGCGACCGGTTCACCGCGCGGATCGCGATGGGCTACCCCGGCCCGGAGGCCGAGCTGGCCATGCTGGACGGACACGGCGCCGTCGACCCGCTGCACGAGCTGCGGCCGGTCTCCGACGCGGCGATCGTCCGGCAGCTCATCGCCACGGTCCGCGAGGTGCACGTCGCCGACGCCGTCAAGCAGTACGCGATCGACCTGGTCACCGCCACCCGCGAGGCCCCCGACCTGCGGCTGGGCGCGTCCCCCCGGGCCACCCTGCAACTGCTGCGCACCGCCCGCGCGGTGGCCGCCCTGGAGGGCCGGGACTACGTCCTCCCCGACGACCTCCAGGCGCTCGCGGTGCCGGTGCTCGCGCACCGGATCATCCCGACCGCCGACGCGCAGCTGGCCCGGCGGACCACCGACGCGATCGTCTCCGACCTGGTGCACCGGCTCCCGGTGCCGAACGAACGCAAACGCTCCCCCTACGACACCCGCCCGACCGGCGAGAACGGCCGCTCCGCGTACGAGCCCCGGCGGTGAGGCGTGCGTGACGGGCTGCGCGGGCTGACCACCCGGGGCCGGTCGTTCCTGGCCGCCGCGGTGGCCGCGGCGATCTCGGCCCTGATCCTCGGCGAGCGGGACCTGCTCCGGGTGGCGGTGCTGCTGGCCGTGCTGCCGCTGCTCGCCGCCGCCTACGTCGGCCGCAGCCGCTACAAGCTGGCCTGCGTACGCTCGCTGGACCCGCACCGCGCGCCGGTCGGGGCCAGTTCCCGGGTGGTGCTGCGGTTGCAGAACATGTCCCGGCTGCCCACCGGCACGCTGCTGCTGGAGGACCGGCTGCCGTACGCGCTGGGCAGCCGACCCCGGGTGGTGCTGGAACGCCTCGGCGGGTACCAGGCCAGTTCGGTGGCGTACACGGTCCGCGCCGACGTGCGCGGCCGGTACGACGTGGGCCCGCTCGGGGTGCGGATGACCGACCCGTTCGGGCTCTGCGAGCTGAGCCGGGCCTTCCCCAGCACCGACCGGCTCACCGTCATCCCGCAGGTCACGCCGCTGCCGTCGATCCGGCTCCCCGGCGAGTACGCCGGCAGCGGCGACAGCCGGGCCCGCTCGGTGGCGGTGCACGGCGAGGACGACGCGGCGACCCGGGAGTACCGGATGGGTGACGACCTGCGCCGGGTGCACTGGAAGTCCACCGCCCGCACCGGGGAGCTGATGGTGCGCCGGGAGGAGCAGCCGTGGGAGAGCCGGGCCACGGTGGTGCTGGACACCCGCGCGTACGGGCACCGGGGTGACGGGCCGACGGCGAGCTTCGAGTGGGCGGTGTCGGCCGCCGCGAGCATCACCGTGCACCTGCGGCAGGCCGGCTACAAGCTGCGCCTGGTCACCGGCTCCGGGGCGGACGTGGACGCGGCCGAGGCCGCCGGGGACGGCGTGGTCCTCGACCATCTCGCCGAGGTCCGGCTGGAGCAGCGGGGCGAGCTGGCCTCGCTGGTGGAGCGGGTACGCCAGCGCGCCGACGGCGGTCTGATCATCGCGCTGCTCGGCTCGTTGAGCACCGCCGAGGCCGAGTTGCTGGCCGCGCTGCGTGGCAACGGGGCCACCTGTGTGGCCTTCCTGCTGGACAGTTCGACCTGGTTGAGCCTGCCCGACCGGGCGCGGGCCGAGGCGGAGCAGGCGCACGCCGCCGCCGCGCTCGCCCTGTTGCAGGGCGGCTGGCGGGTGATCGGGGTCGACCACGGCAGCCAGCTTCCGGCGCTCTGGCCGCAGGCGGCCCGGGGTTCGCAGGGCTTCGCCATGCGGGCCGCGTTGGCCGAGACGGTGGCCGGTGGCGTGAAGTGAGGGGGGACGAGTGATCGCGAACCGGGGTCTCGGCCTGGTGGCGGCGGTGGCCACGCTGCTCGCCGCCGCGCCGCTGTCGGCCATCTTCCAACGCTGGACGTGGCTGGTGCAGGCGACCATCGCGGTGGCGGTGGTGGCCGGGGTGGCCGCGCTGCTGCGGATGGTGCGGGCCCCGCTGTGGGGTCAGGTGCTCGGCATGGTGGCCGGGCTGCTGCTCGCGTTGACCTGGATGTTCCCCAGCGGCGGCGAACTGGCCGCCGTCCTGCCCACCCCGGCCACCATCGCGCACTTCGGCGAGCTGACCAGCGGCTCGGTGCAGGACATGCGGTCGTACGGGGTGAAGGTGCCCGACACCGACCCGCTGCTGTTCATCACGGTGCTGGGCGTCGGCTCGGTGGCGGTGGTGGTCGACGTGCTCGCGGTGGGGCTGCGCCGGCCGGCCCTGGCCGGGCTGCCGATGCTCGCCATCTACTCGGTCCCGGTGGCCGTCTACGTCGACAGCGTCCCCCCGGTGCCGTTCGTGATCGGCGCGGCCGGTTACCTCTGGCTGCTGGTCAGCGACAACATCGACCGGGTACGCCGGTTCGGCCGCCGGTTCACCGGTGACGGCCGCGACGTCGACGTGTGGGAGTCGTCCCCGCTGGCCAGCGCCGGCCGCCGGCTGGCGGTGGTCGGGGTGGTGGCCGCGGTACTGCTGCCGTTGGCCGTGCCCGGCATGACCGGTGGCCTGCTGGACCGGCTGCAATCGTCGGGTGGCACCGGCAGCGGAGGCAACGGCATCGGTGGCGGTCCCGGCCGGGTGGACCTGTTCGCCGGGCTGAAGGGCCAGCTCAACCAGAACGAGGTGGCCGACCTGGTCAAGGTGACCACCAACGAGCCGGACCCGTTCTACCTGCGCTTCGGGGTCGCCGACGTCCTGCGGGAGAACGGCTTCGGGGTACGCGGCCCGGCCGGCCGGTCGGTCACCCGGGACCTGCCCGACCCGACCGAGGGGATCCCCGCCGGCGTCCGGCAGCAGCAGTACCGGGCCACCGTGGAGGTCACCCGCACCCTCGACATGCCGCTGATGCCGGTCTACGCCGATCCGGTCCGCATCCAGGGGTTGGGTGGCGGCTGGCTCTACGACTCGAACCAGCAGGTCGTCTTCTCCAACCGGGACAACTCGCGGGGCAAGCGCTACGAGTTCGACTACGTGCGGTCCCTCTACACCCCGGAGCTGCTGCGCCGGGCCGACCCGCTGTCCGCCACCGACCCGATGGTGCAGCAGTTCACCGACACCCCGGCGGCCCCCGAGGTGGACGCGTTGGTCGAGGAGCTGATCAGCGGCCGGGACACCGACTACGACCGGGTCCGGGCGATCTACGAGCACTTCTCGGTGAAGAACGGGTTCAGCTACTCGCTGCGGACCGAGGGCGGCACCAGCGGCAAGGACATCGTCGACTTCCTCACCAACAAGGTCGGCTTCTGCCAGCAGTACGCCGCCGCGATGGCCTGGCTGGTCCGGGCGGCCGGCATCCCGGCCCGGGTGGCGTTCGGCTTCACCAACGGCACCAGCCAGGACGAGGGCAGCTACGTGCTGACCAACCGGAACCTGCACGCCTGGACCGAGGTGTACTTCGACGACATCGGCTGGGTGCCCTTCGACGCCACCCCGGCGTACGGGGTGCCGGGCAACGCCCGCCCGGACTGGGCGCCGGACAACGACGCGCCGGACCCGGTCACCCCGGTGCCCGGCACCAGCACGGCACCGGACGCGACCGACCCGTCGGCCGGGCCGGCCGGGCCGGACGACCCGAACCGCAACATCGACGAGGGCGTGCTCCCGCAGACCGGTGGCCCGGTGGAGCAGGCTCCGGTCTGGCCGTGGTGGACGGTGGGCGGGCTGGCCCTGCTGGTACTGCTCGCGGTGCCGGCGCTGCGCCGGTTGGCGCTGCGCCGCCGGCGGGGCACCCCGGTGGCCGCCGCACCGGTCACCCCGGCGGTGGTCGGTCCGGCCGGTCCGGCCGGGGCGGCCGGCCGGATGACGGTGGTCGGCGCGGACGCCGACCGGGCCCGCGCGCAGGCGCACGCCGCCTGGGACGAGCTGCTCGACACCCTGCTGGACTACCGGGTACGGGTGGACCGGACGGAAACCCCCCGGGCGACCGCGGACCGGCTGGTCCGGGAGACCCTGACCGGGGACGATCCGGCCGCCACGGCGGTCCGGCTGCTCGGCCGGGCGGAGGAGCGGGCCCGGTACGCCCGGGACCCGATGGCCGGCGGGGAGCTGTATCCGGCGCTCGGGGCCATCCGACGGGCCCTGGGGGCGCGGGCCGACCGGCGGACCCGGATCATCGCGGCCACGCTGCCACCGTCGGTCCTGCTGCGGTGGCGGAACACCGTCACCGACACCTCGACCCGACTGGTGACGGCCACCGGCCGGGTCCGGAGCCGGCTGCTGCGCTGGAACCCCCGACGGTTGCTGGCGGGTCGCCCGGCCCGCTGATCCGTACGCCCGGGACGACGCCCGGTCGATCCACCCGCCTGGACGGGTCGGTCGGCCGGGCGTCCTCGCTTCTCGGCTGCCCCGGGACTGGTGCCGCGCCGGGAGGCGGGGCCGGCCGGAGCGGCGAACCGGCGGCGTCAGATCACGGACAGCACCCGGCCCGGCGGCCGCTGAACGGTACCCGCAGGGCGCAGGCGCGCGCCGACGCGGGACGTCGGGCAGCGGGCAGCGGGCAGCGGGCAGCGGGCAGCGGGCAGCGGGAAAACGCGACCGGCCGCCGGTCCCCGCCCGAGGGCCGGGACCGGCGGCACCGGGCGCGTCGCCCGCGTCAGTGGCTGGTCAGCGGTGCCCTTCCGGGCGTTGCCGCCAGCGGTCCTCCAGCCGGTCGAACAGCGACGACTTCCGGCCGCTGCGCCCCCCACCACCACGGGGACGACGGCGACCGCCGCCGCCACCACTGGCGGTGGTGCCACCGACCACGTGCAGGTCGGGTGACTGCGCCCGGCGGTGCGACTGCACCGCGAAGGCCGCCGAGGCCAGCATCACGACGAAACCCGCCACCGCGAGCGGCGGAGTCTTGATCACCGCACCGTAGACCAACAGGGCCAGGCCAGCGATGATCACGCCGGCAGCGACGAGCAGACGACGCCGCGCATGGAAACGCGGGTCGCTGGCGCGCACGGCCGAGGCGAATTTGGGGTCCTCGGCAAGCGACCGCTCGATCTGCTCGAACAGCCGCTGCTCGTGCTCCGAGAGCGGCACGGCACTCCTCCCCGGTCACGTTGGTCGGCCCGCTCGGACCGACAGACCGTGGCAGCCAACCGGCTGCTTACCCGCCAGTCTACGAGGGGCCTCGCGCGTCGGAAAGCGGGACGACCTATGGCCGGGGTGGATTTTCGGGTCGACGGCCGTCACGGCACTCCAGAAGACTTGCCGGACCTATGACGGACCGCCCGAATCGGGCAGCCGCGGCGTCCGCGGCGGCCTCCGCCTCCCGCCAACCGTGCTCCGGCGCGCCCAGGGCCAACTGCCGGGGTGTCGCGCCGGCGTCGCTGAGCCCCTCGGCGCGTACCCCGACCAGACGGACGGGTTGCCCGGGGGCGAGCGCGGCGTAGAGCGCCCAGACGGTGTCGAACATCTCCCGGGCCACGTCGGTGGGGTTACCCAGGGTGCGGGACCGGCTGAGCGTGGTGAAGTCGGCCAGCCGGACCTTCAGCGACACCGTACGGCCGACCTGACCGGCCCGGCGCAACCGGACGCCGACCTTGTCGGCCAGGGCGAGCAGGGCCCGGCGGATCTGCTGCGGGTCGGCGACGTCGGTGTCGAAGGTGACCTCCGCCCCGATCGACTTCTCCACCTGCTCGGGGCTGACCCGGCGGGGGTCCCGCCCGTGGGCCAGTTCGCGCAGGTGCGCGGCGGCGGCCTCGCCCACCGCCCGGCGGAGCATGCCCGGCGGCGCCTCGGCGAGGTCACCGATGGTGGTCAGGCCCAGCCGGCGCAGGGTCTCGGCGGAGCGCTCGCCGACCCCCCACAGGGCGTCCACCGGCAGCGGGTGCAGGAACTCCAGCACCCGGGTGGCGGGGACCACCAGCAGGCCGTCCGGTTTGGCCCGGGTGGAGCCCAGCTTCGCCACGAACTTGGTCGGGGCCACCCCCACCGAGCAGGTCAGCTGCTGTTCCCGCACGATCCGCTCGCGGATCGTGCGGGCGATCTCGGCGGGCCGGCCGAACAGCCGCCGGGCCCCCGCCACGTCGAGGAACGCCTCGTCCAGCGAGAGCGGCTCGACCAGCGGAGTGACGTCCCGGAAGATCCGCATCACCGCCTCGGACGCGGCCCGGTAGGCGGCCGGGTCCGGGGGAAGGAAGACCGCGTGCGGGCACAGGGCGCGGGCCCGTGCCGTCGGCATCGCGCTGCGGACGCCGTACCGGCGGGCGGGGTAGCTGGCCGAGGAGACCACCCCGCGCGGCCCGACGCCGCCGACCACCACCGGCCTGCCGCGCAGCTCGGGCCGGCGGCGCACCTCGACGGAGGCGTAGAACGCGTCCATGTCGACGTGCAGGATCGGGCAGTCGGTGTCGTCGGCGTCGGGGCCGAAGCGCGGGTCACCGCCGCGCGGCAACGACTGGCTGCGTCCCACCCCGGCAGGCTATCCCCCGGGTACGACGGTCAGCCCCGCACCACCAGCAGTGGGATGGTCATCTCGGTGGCGGTGTCCGCACCGTGGTAGGCCACCAGCCGCGACTCGATGGGCCGCTCCGATCGGGTCGCCACCACCGCCCAGTCGGCCCGGCAGACCACCACCACGTCCCCGATGCGGGCCAGGTGGTCCTCGGGCACCGGCCCGAACCAGCCGGTCGCCACCGCCTCCTCCCGGGTGAGCACCCGGGCCGCGTCGCCGAGCACCGCCGACCAGGCCGCCACCACGTCGTCGCGGGCACCCGGCGCGACGTGCAGGTACCGGACCCGGGGTTCGCCGGCCACCACCCGTACCCCGGCCCGCAGCCGCGCGTCGGCGTCCAGGTCGATGCGGTGGTCGTCGGGGACGTTGAGCTGCCCGTGGTCGGCGGTGACCAGCAGGGCGGCGTCGCCGGGCAGCCCGTCGACCAGGCGGGCCAGCAGCCCGTCCACCTCGGTCGCGGCGACCCGCCACGGGTCCGAGTCGACCCCGTGCAGGTGGCCCTGCCGGTCCAGGTCGGGGTGGTACCCGGAGACCAGGGTGGGGCCGTCCCCGGCGGCGAGCGCGGCGAGCAGCTCGGTGGCGACCGCGTCGCCGCTGGCCGCGCCCCGGTAGTCGCCGCCCCGGTTCGCGGCCACGGTCAGGCCGCTGCCGGCGTACTCGGGCCGGCTCACCACGGTCACCGTCACGCCGGCCGCGCGGGCCCGTTCGAGCTGGGTGGGGACCGGCTGCCAGCGCAGCGGCTCCGGGTCGGCGGACCACTCGATGTGGCTGAGCACCCGGTCGGTCTCCGGCACCCGCACCTTGAAGCCGAGCACCCCGTGCGCGCCCGGCGCGACCCCGGTGCCCAGACTGACCAGGCTGGTCGGGGTGGTGGACGGGAAACCGGCGGTGAGCCGCCGGCCGAGCAGGCTGGTCAGCCCGAACAGCGTCGGCGCGTACGGCCGGGCGGTGGGGATCTGATACCAGCCGAGGCCGTCGACGAGCAGCACCGCGACCCGGCGGATCCCGTCCAGCTCGGCGGTGAGACCGAGCGGGTCGGGGCTGCCGGGCACCCCGAGCACGGCCAGCGCGCTGGGCAGCACGTCGGCCAGGCTGCCGCCGCCGTACCGGGGGGCGACCGGTTCCAGCGGGCCGGTCATACCGACGGCGGGACGGGTCCGGCCCCCTGGTTCCCCGTCGGGCGGCGGGCGAACAGGTGCAGTTGGGCGGCGAGGTCCCGGTACGGCGGCTGGGCGGCGAGGGCCCGTTCCAGCTCCAGCAGGGCGGCCGGTGCCCCGTCGGCGACGGCCGCCGGGAGCAGGTCGGCGAGGACGCGTACCCCGTGGATCTCCTCGACGGTGAGCCCGGCGGCGCGCAGCAGCGTGGCGGCGCGCTCGGCGTCGTACCGGCGGCGCAGGGTGTCCCGGGGGCCGGTGCTGCCGGCCGGGTCGGCGGCGAGGGTGGCGGCGGAGCCGAGGTTGCCGTTCATCGCCCGGCCGAGCACGGCGGCGGCCCGCCCGGCGACCAGCACGCTCGCCGCACCGCCGGGACGCAGCGCGGTGACCAGGGCCTCGACCACCGGCGTGGGGTCGTCCACCACCTCCAGTACGGCGTGGCAGAGCACCAGGTCGACGCTGCCCGGCTCGACCAGGCCGGCGAGCGCGTCCCCGTCGCCCTGCACCGCGTGCACCCGGTCGCCGACCCCGGCCTCGGCGGCGCGGCGGGTCAGCGCGGCGAGCGCGTCCGGGCTGGCGTCGACCACGGTCACCCGGTGCCCGGCCTGCGCGAGCGGTACGGCGAACCCGCCGGTGCCGCCGCCGACGTCCAGTACGGTCAGCTCCGCGTCGCCGCGGCGGTCCAGCTCGGCGCGGAGCACCGACCAGATCACGGCGGTACGGGGGGTCAGCGGCGGCCCGGTGAACCGGCTTCGTGTCTGCTCCACCCGGTCGAGCCTAGTCACGCCCACGCCGCCGGTGGTGTGAGGAGGGCCCCTTCCGGTATCCCTGGCGTCAGGAAGCCCGCCGCCTCGCACGCGGACGGGGCGGCGGGGGTCACGAATCCCCGGCCGCCGGTCCTTCCTCCTCCACCTGCGCCCGTCGCGCGTTAGCCACCGACCCCTCGGTGACCTGGTATTCGCGCGGTTCGACGTGGTGGCTCGGCACCCAGCCGGCACCCAGCCGGGTCCGTCGGTCGTTCGCGAGCCCGCCATGGCGGATCGTCACTGGTCCCCCTCGTGGTAGCCGAAACGGTTCTGAATCTCTCCGGTCCTGCCGGATTTCAAACTCTTCGGTCGGATGCTATCCCTACCTTTTCGGCTGACTTTTCCCACAAGGCATTGCTCGATCACTGTCGATGCCGTCAGGCTCGGCGGGTGCTGTTGACGATCGTCGCGTTCGGCATCGTGCTGCTCGGCGCGTTCGCCCAGACGGTGAGCGGGTTCGGGTACGCGCTGGTCACCGTCCCGCTGTTCACCATGGCGACGGACCCCCGGACGGCGGTCGTGGTGACGGCGCTGACCGACATCGGGCTGACCGTGACCGCCGCCCTCCGGGACCGCGCCCACGTCCGGTGGCGGGTGGCCGGCTCACTGACCGGCACCGCCCTGCTCGGCCTCCCGGTCGGCCTGCTCGTCCTCGCCACCGTCGCGGAGGACGTGCTCAGCGTGCTGATCGCGGTCGTGGTGCTGGGCTGTGTCGCGCTGGTGGCGTCCGGGGCGCGGCTGCGTACCGGGCCGCTCGGCATCGGCGCGGTCGGGGTGCTGGTCGGCGTGCTCACCGCCGCCACCGGCACCAACGGTCCGCCGCTGGTCGCCGCCTTCCACTCCCTCGGGTACGACCCGCGCACCTTCCGGGCCACCCTGGCGGCGATCTTCAGCGGGATCGGCCTGGTCGGGCTGGCCGGCTTCGCCGCCATCGGCCGGATCGACGCCGAGGTGCTGTGGCTGAGCCTGGTGGCGCTGCCGGCCGTACCGCTCGGCTGGTGGCTGGGGAACCTGGTCTTCGACCGGATCCGTCCGCTGGTGTTCCGGCGGATCGTGCTGGTCGGGCTGATCGGCAGCGCCGGCGTCGCCCTGGCCGCCGCCGCCGGCTGACCCGGTCCGGGGCAGCCCGCCGGGACCTACGGCGCGGCCCGGTCCGGGGCGTCCCGCCGGACCTCCGGCGCGGCGCGGTCCGGACCGGGTGCCGGGACGGTCAGAAGGCGTACGGGCCGAACCTGCCCCAGGCCACGACGGCCGCGAGGAGCAGCAGGACGACGTTGATGCCGATGGCCTGGGTCTCCCGGCGGCGGGCGTGCACCACGATCGCGCCGATCATGACGAGGACCAGGCCGAGCGCGGCGAGCGGGACCAGCACCGGCACGATGTCCAGCACGGCGGGCAGGACGAGCCCGATCGCGGCGAGCACCTCCAGCGCGCCGATCAGCTTGATCGTGCCCGCGCCGAAGTCCTCGGTCCAGGCCATCCCGGAGGCGGCCAGCTTCTCCTTGGACTGCGACAGCTTCATGATCCCGGCACCGAGGAAGGCGAGTGCCAGCAGAGCAGCGATGATCCACAAAACGATGTCCACAGGGCCCTCCGGCCACTAGATGACTTCAAGCGTTGAGTGAAGCTAGCTCGGTTTTACTTCAAGACGCAAGTAAAACGAGAACGGCGTCACTTCATCGGTGAAGTTATGCTCGACGGATGGAGGACACCCGGGAGCCGCACTGGCTGGACGAGGAACAGCAACAGACCTGGATAGCCCTGGTCGGCGTGATGATCCGGCTGCCCGGCGCGCTCGACGCCCAACTGCGGGGCGACGCGGGAATCAGCCACTTCGAGTACCAGGTGCTGTCCGGGCTGTCGATGGCCCCCGAGCGGACACTGCGGATGAGCCGGCTGGCCGCCTTCACCGAGGGCTCGCTGTCCCGGCTGTCGCAGGTCGTCGCCAAGCTGGAGAAGCGCGACTACGTACGGCGCACACCCGATCCCGCCGACGGGCGCTACACCCTCGCCACCCTCACCGACGCCGGCTGGGACAAGGTCGTCGCCACCGCACCCGGCCACGTCGCCGAGGTCCGCCGCCTGGTCTTCGACCCGCTCACCAAGGCCCAGCAGCGACAACTGCGCGACATCGGCCAGCGGATCATGGGAGCCGTCGACCCGGGCGGCCGCTGCCCCGGCGACCACACCCGCTGACCACCGGACGGTAACCGGCTCCGGTGCGCGGCGGTCGCCGTCGGCCAGCGGGCCTGCTCCACCGTTGACGTTTCTCAGCGCATGCGCGCGGTCTCGTGTAGGTGATCGAAGATGATCTGGTCGACCGGGGAGACCCGGTGGCGGTCGGCGTGGGTGAGCCAGGCCATCTCCTCGATCTCGCTGCTGGGCTGCAGGACGCCTTGGTAGTCGGCGGTGTAGCAGGTCATGCGAACCATCGTCCCGTTGGGGTGACCATGGGCTTGGGCGTGGAAGGTTCCGACGTGCTCGACGGTGTCGGGAGCGATGGCCACGCTGAGTTCTTCCTGGATCTCGCGGACGAGGGTGTCGAGGTCGCCTTCGCCTGGTTCGCGCTTGCCGCCCGGGATGTAGTAGACGTCCTTGCCGCGCGACCGGGAGCTGAGGATCGCGCCGTTCTCCAGGTGGATCCACGCGATCTTGTCGATGATGGTCATGCTTGACGCTCCCTGGGGCTTGTCGGGGTGGCTACCGGCCACACCGGCTGGACGCTCGACCAGTTGGCCGTTGATGAAGGTAGCGCCAGGGCGGGGCCTGGGTCGATGGACGCACCAGCGGTCAGCGGAAGTCCCGGGAGGCCGGGGTGACCGGCGGGGTGATCGCGTCCAACCGGTCGGCGGTCAGGCTGGTCACCCCCTCGTGCCGGTGCAGGATGCCCCGCACCACCAGGGCACTGCTGGTCCGCGCCACCCGCCGGTAGCGCTGCCACAACCCCGGTGAACAGGTCACGTTGAGCATGCCGGTCTCGTCCTCCAGGTTCAGGAAGGTCACCCCGCCGGCCGTCGCCGGTCGCTGCCGGTGGGTGACGATCCCGCCGACCCGGACCCGCTGCCCCGGCTCGACCCGCCCCAGCCGGGCGATCGGTACCGCGCCGAACGCGTCCAACCGGTCCCGCAGGAACCGGGCCGGGTGGCTCTCCGGGGACAGCCCGGTGGCCCACACGTCGGCGACCAGGCGGTCCACCGCGTCCATCCCGGGCAGGGTGGGGGCGGACGCGCCGGTCACCGTGCCGGGCAGCCGGCCGGGCCGGTCCTGGGCCGCCGCGCCGGCCGCCCACAGCGCCTGCCGCCGGCTCAGCCCGAAACAGGCGAAGGCGTCCGCGGTGGCCAGCGCCTCGAGCTGGGCGGCGGTCAGACCGACCCGCCGGGCCAGGTCCGACATGTCCCGGTACGCCCCGTGGGCCACCCGCTCGGCCTCGATCCGCTCGGCCAGCCCGTCGCCGAGGGTACGCACCCCCGACAGTCCGAGCCGAACCGCCGGACCGCCCAGCCCCCAGGCGTGCGGCGGCTCCCCCGGCGCGCTCCCCCACCGGGTGGCCGGGGTGGACTCCAGGGTGGCCTTCGCGCCGCTGGCGTTGACGTCCGGCCGGCGCACCTCGACCCCGTGCCGGCGGGCGTCCTCGACCAGGGTCTGCGGCGAGTAGAACCCCATCGGCTGGGCGTTGAGCAGGGCGGCCAGGAACGGGCCGGGGTGGTAACGCTTCAACCAGGAACTGGCGTACACCAGGTAGGCGAAGCTCATCGCGTGGCTCTCCGGGAAGCCGTAGCTGGCGAACGCGGAGAGCTTGCGGTAGACGTCGTCGGCCAGCTCACCGGTGATGCCCCGTTCGGCCATCCCGGCGTACAGCCGCTCGGCGATCCGGGCCATCCGCTCCGCCGACCGTTTCGCCCCCATCGCCCGGCGCAACTGGTCCGCCCCGGCCGCGTCGAACCCGGCCAGGTCGATGGCGAGCTGCATCAACTGCTCCTGGAACAGCGGCACGCCGAGGGTCTTCTCCAACGCGTTACGCATCAACGGGTGCGGGTACGTCACCGGCTCCTGGCCGTTGCGCCGCCGGATGTACGGGTGCACCGAGCCGCCCTGGATCGGGCCGGGCCGGATCAGCGCCACCTCCACCACCAGGTCGTAGAACTCGCGGGGCTTCAGCCTCGGCAGGGTGGCCATCTGGGCGCGGCTCTCCACCTGGAACACCCCCACCGAGTCGGCCCGGCAGAGCATGTCGTACACCTCGGGGTCGTCCAGCGACATGTCGCCCAGGTCCAGGCTCTCCCCGATCAGGTCGTACCCGTAGTGCAGGGCCGACAGCATGCCCAGCCCGAGCAGGTCGAACTTGACCAGACCGACCGCGGCGCAGTCGTCCTTGTCCCACTGGAGCACGCTGCGGCCGGGCATCCGGCCCCACTCCACCGGGCACACCTCGATCACCGGGCGGTCGCAGATCACCATGCCACCGGAGTGGATGCCCAGGTGCCGGGGGAAGGTCTGGAGTTCGTTGGCGTACGCCACCACCTGCTCGGGGATGCCCTCGACGTCCACCGTGGCGACCGTGCCCCAGCGGTCGATCTGCTTGCTCCAGGCGTCCTGCTGACCGGGTGAGAAACCGAACGCCTTCGCCACGTCCCGCACCGCCGACCGGGGCCGGTACGAGATGACGTTGGCGACCTGGGCGGTGTGCTCCCGGCCGTACCGGGCGTAGACGTGCTGGATGACCTCCTCGCGCCGGTCCGACTCGATGTCCACGTCGATGTCGGGTGGGCCGTCGCGTTCCGGGGCGAGGAACCGTTCGAACAGCAGCCGGTGCCGGACGGCGTCCACGTTGGTGATCCGCAGCGCGTAGCAGACCGCCGAGTTGGCCGCCGAACCCCGCCCCTGGCAGTAGATGTCCTGCTGGCGGCAGAACGTGACGATGTCGTAGACCACCAGGAAGTAGCCGGGGAACCCGAGCGTCTCGATCATGTCCAGCTCGTGGTCGAGCTGCGCGTACGCCTCGGGATGCGCCTCGGGCGGGCCGTAGCGGTCCCGCGCGCCCTGCGCGGTCAGGTGCCGCAGCCAGCTCATCTCGGTGTGCCCGGCCGGCACCGGGTACGCCGGCAGTCGCGGCGCGACCAGTTGCAGGTCGAACGCCAGTTCCCGGCCGAACTCGGCGGCCCGCGCCACCGCGCCCGGGTAGGCGGCGAACCGGGCGGCCATCTCCGCCCCGCTGCGCAGGTGCGCGGTGCCGGCGGCGGGCAGCCAGCCGTCGATCTCGTCCAGGCTGCGCCGGGCCCGGACGGCGGCCAGCGCGGTCGCCAGTCGACGCCGCCCCGGCGTGGCGTAGTGCACGTTGTTGGTGGCGACGGTGGGCAGGCCGGCGGCGGCGGCCAGCTCGGTCAGGGCGTCGTTGCGGTCGGCGTCGACCGGATGGCCGTGGTCGGTCAGTTCCACCGCCACCGTCTCCGCCCCGAACAGGGCGGTCAACCGGTCCAGCTCCCGGGCGGCGGCGTCCACCCCATCGGTGAGCAGCGCCGCCGGCACGTGCCCCTTGCGGCAGCCGGTGAGCACCAGCACGTGGTCACGCAGTTCCTCGGCGACCTGTTCCAGCTCGCCGTAGACCGGGCGGCCCTTCTCGCCGCCGCGCAACTGGGCGCGGGAGATGGTGGTGGCGAGCCGGGCGTACCCCTCGGGGCCGTGCGCGAGCAGCAGCAGGTGCCGCCCGTACGGGTCCGGTTCGCCGTTCTGCGGGCCGGGCAGGTCGAGGGAGAGTTCCGCGCCGACCACGGTGGGCAGCCGCAGGGCGCGGGCCGCCTCGGCGAACCGGACCACCCCGTAGAAGCCGTCGTGGTCGGTGACGGCGAGCGCGGTGAGCCCGAGCCGGGCCGCCTCCTCGGCCAACTCCTCGGGGTGGCTGGCCCCGTCGAGGAAACTGAAGTTGCTGTGCGCGTGCAACTCGGCGTAGGGCACCACGTCGTCGGGGCGGGGCAGGTCGGGGGCGGTGTAGTGCTGACGGCTGCGGCTCCACGCCGGGGAGTCACCGCCGTCGGCGTCGACCGCCAGGGGATCCACCACGTACGGATCCCCCGTGGACGGCTCCACCACGTGCAGGTGCCGCCGCTCCCCCGCCCGTCCGTCGTCGGTCCGGCCGTCCCCCGGCCGACCGTTCGCCGGCCGGCCGGAGAGCACCCGTTCCAGCTCCCCCCAGGGCACCCCCGGATTGTGGAAACTCACCGGGCCATCCCGCCACCCATGACGATCGTGGTGGGCTCGTGCCCCGGGAGGGGCCGGAATCCACCACGGTCCGTCCGACGGTCCCGGGGCTCAGTCATAGATCGCCTCCACCAGCCAGCAGCCGGACTCGACGGCCAGCAGTACGGCGGTACCGTCGGCCAGCCGCATCTGGAACCGGGCCCGCCGACGGGCCTCGGCCGGCGCCCACCAGCGCTCGTCGACCGGCCACGGCCCGGCCCAGCCGACGATCTCCACCGGCCGGGCGGTGTCGACGGTCAACCGGGCCGGTGGCGCGGTGAGCTGGAGCCGGGCGCTCACCCCGACCGGCTCACCGGCCGCGTCGTGCACGGTCGCCGCCAAGGGCTCCGGCAGCACCACGGCCGGCGCGGGCGGCGGCAGCCGCCCGGGCCACGGCGGCACCACCGACGCCCCCGCCCGCCCGCCGGCACCGACCCGCGTCGACCGACCGGAACCCGTCCGTACCGGACCACCGGGCCCTGCCCCGGACCACGCCGGACCGCCGGCCCCGGCCCGCGCCGGACCGCCGTCCCCGGCCACCGCCGGACCGCCGGCCCCGGCCCGCGCCGGACCGCCGTCCCGCGCCACCGCTGGACCGGACGCGGACCACGCCGGACCGCCGGATCCGGAGCCGGCCACCGCCGGACCGCCAGACCCGGGCAACGCCGGACCACCGGAGCCGGCCACCGCCGGACCGCCCGGGCCGGACCGCAGCCGGTCGTCCGGGTGGGATGCGGCGGTGCCCTGCGGAGCCGTCTCGGCAGGCGGCGGGACGGCGGCGGGCCAGTGCGGGTCGCCGGGACGGTCGGGGGTGCGCTCGTCACCCCACGGCACCAGGCGTACCTGGTCGGCGGGGGACCGGCCGCCACCGAGCACCGCGGTCACCACCGACTCCGGCCCGAGGATGCCCTGCACCCGGCTCAACGCCCGGTGCGCCCGTTCCCGCTCCTCCCCGGTGGCCCCCCAGAGCCCGGGTTGCAGGCCGACCTGGGCGAGCACCCCGTCCGGGACCAGCCGTAGCCGGACGATGCCGGCGGTCGGCCGGCTCGGCCAGGCGCGCCCACCGGGACGGCCGGTGCCACCGGTGAGCCAACCGTCGAGCTGCCAGCGGAGCCGGTCGGCGATGGCGGTGGCGGTGAGCAACCCGTCGTGCCGCCAGACCCGGTGCAGTTCCTGGCCGTGCGCGGTGACCGCCTCGATCCCGAGCCGGGTGCAGGCCAGGCCGTACCCGGTCAGCCGGTCGTGCAGCCGCCCGGCCAGCGTGCGGGCGGCGAACGCGGCGGCGTCGACACGGTCGATCGGCTCGTCGTAGTCGGCGGTGACGGTCAGGTCGGCCGGGGGTCGGCGGACGGCGAGCGGCCGATGGTCCCGTCCGGCGGCCAACCGGTGGGCCAGGGCCGCGTCGAACCCGAAGCGGGCCAGTACGTCCCCGGCGGGGAGCGCGGCGAAGTCGCCCAGCGTACGGATGCCGAGCCGACGTAGCAGGTCGGCCAGGGCGGGCCGGCCGAGCGCCTCGACCGGCAGGTCGGCGAGGAATCCCGGCGTGCCACCCGGGGCCACCACCTGACCGGTGCGGGCGGCGAGCCCGGCGGCGAACACGCCGTCCGCGATGCCGACCTGGCTCTCCACCGCGCACGCCTGGGCGACGTGTTCGATGATCTGCTCGGCTGCCGCCTCCTCGCCGCCCAGGTACCGGGCCGGCCCCCGGGCGGCCATCGCGCAGGCCCCGGGCCGGACCACCTCCACCCCGGCGACGAGCTGCTCGACCGCGGCGACCACCGGCTCGAAGGCCCGGGTGTCCCGGGCGGGGTCGTACTCGACCACGGTCAACCGGGGGCAGCGTCCCTGCGCCTCCCGTTTGCGCAGACCCCGGCGGATCCCGTCGGCCCGGGCTCGTTCCGAGCAGGCGACCACCCGGTTGGCGTGCAGGACGGCGACCGGCCCGGTGGCGGGCACCCCGTCGACGATCTCGGCGGCGATCACCGGCCAGTCCGGGCACCAGAGCAGCAGGGTCCGGGTGGCGCGGGACGGACCGGTCGGCCCCGCACCGGCACCGGCGTCCGCCCCCGGGCCGGGACGCCGGGGGGACGGCCCTGCCGGGGTGGCGGGGGTGTCGGCGGCTGGTGTCACGCCGAACCCACCAGGGTCAACACCCGCCCCGGGGACGCCCCGGACGTGACCGGGCGATGCGCCGTCCGGGGGATGACCCGGGTGAGGTCGTCACCGGGGAGCCATACCTTGATCTCCTTCGGTCGGCTGGCCGCGCCGCGTCCCCGCGCGGAGACGGTGACCTCGCGTCGGCGGAGCCGCCCCCGCCCCGGCCCGAGCCCCTCCCATCCGCCCCGGACCACCTGCAACGTGACGTCGGCCCCATCCCAGCGGCCGTACGGGACGAGCACGCAGCCACGCTGCCGGGCCCGGGCGGCCAACCGGCTGGCGACCGAGGCGGTGACCGCGGCCGGAACCGCGGTGACCACCACGTCCACCCCGTCGATCAGGGCGGCGACGACGGTCGCCCATTCCGGGCCGGGTCGGGGCACCAGGGCGAGCCGGTCCAGTGCGATACCGGCCTCGGCAGCCGCGACCGCGCCGAAGGCCGGCACCCCGACCACGGCGCACCACGAACCGGCCCGGGACGCCTCGGCGAGCAGCGCCAGCAGCAGGGACGTCCCACCGCTGCGCCGGGGCTGACCGGTGCTGACCGAGATCGTGCTGCCCCGACGCAGCCCCCGGTCAGGTAGCAGGCCGGTGAGTTCGGGCCGCAGCGGCAGCACCCGGTGGGCACCCGCCGGATCGGGTGCGCTGGCCGGCCGGACCAGGTCGGCCAGCGCGGCGGAACCGACCACCATTCGGCCCGCCATGGACAAGCCCCCCCGTCGTGTCGTGTCGTACCGGATCAAGCGCGGTGTGCAGTCGGCCGACCCGGCCGTGGCGTGGCCGGGTCGGTGGGTGGTGTGGCCAGGCCGACGTGGCCGGAGCCGGCATGGTCGGGCCGGGTGGACGGAGTGGCCACGCCGGGTCGTCGCGGCTGGCGTACGGGTGGGAGGGCCCGGCCCGGCCGGTCAGCGCGCCGGCATGGCCGGCGGGGTCGACGGGCTGACCGGTCAGCTGGTGGGTCGGTCAGGCGGCGGCGAGTCCGTCGAGGACCGGTTGGTGTGCCACACCGAGCGTCACCTCCACCACCGCCACGAACTGTTCGGCGGCACGGAGCAGATCGTCGGCCTCACGGGCGGTCACCACCCGGGGGATGCCCGCCTCGGCGGCAGCCCGCTTGCTGGCCCCGACGGCGAAGAAGCTGGCCCACTCGCCCAGCTCGGGGGCGACCCCGGCGAGCAGGACCCAGACGCTGGTGATCCGGTTGCGCCGGGTGGGCGCGGGGCGGGCGCGGGCGGCCAGCAGAGCCGCCGCCGCACGCAGCGCCGCGAGGTGCGCGGCGGCGTAGCGCAGGCCGTCGGGACGGGTCTGCGCGGCTTCGGCCAGCCCGCGTCGGGCCACGGCGAGCAGCTGGGCCGGGGTGCGGTGCGGCAGCACGTGCGCGGGCACCGTGGGTGCCGGTGCCGGATGGGACGGCATGGACTGTCTCCTCCGCGTCGCCGGGACGGCCGGGCCACCGACGGCGGACGTGGAGCCCGCCCGGCGGCACGGCCGGGGTCGAGGTGGTGCGGAGGAAGACGCACCCGGTGCGGCCGGCCGGGTGTGGACGCTTCCCCACACCACACCCGGCCGGCTTGACCGGCGGGTTCGTCGTCCGCCGCCCGGGGGTCGTGGGCGGCGGACGACGATCCTGCCTGACGGGACCGGGCTCGCGACTGCCCGGTGCCCGGTGCGGTCCGCGGAACCGCACCTCCCCGGGAGTGGAGCCGCGAAACACCCCTCCCGGGCCGGTGGGAACCGGCGCCCGACTCAATCGAACACCCGTTCTAACCACTGCTGACAGTACACCCTGCCGCCGGCGAAAACGCAACGTGTGACACGACGTAGCCTCGCAGGGTGATCCCGCCCCGCCCTGCCCTCGGTGTCGTCATGGTGCTCGCCTCCGGAGCACTGTTCGCGGTCAACGGCACCGTCTCCAAACTGGTGCTCCGCGCCGGCATCGACGCGCCGCAACTGACCCTGCTGCGCGCGGCCGGCGCGTTCACCGCGCTGCTGGTGCTGAGCGCGCTGCTACGGCCCGGACCGCGTCGGCTGCGGGCCACCGCCGGGCAGATTCCGCTGCTGGTCGGGTACGGACTGACCGGGTTCTTCCTGGTCCCGATGCTCTACTTCGTCGCCATCTCGCGGCTGCCGGTCGGCATCGGCCTGCTGTTCGAGTACTCCGCCCCGCTGCTGGTCGCCCTCTGGGCCCGGTTCGGCCAGCGGCAGCCGGTCCGGTCCCGGCTCTGGGCCGGCCTGGCGCTGAGCCTCGCCGGGCTGGCCTGCGTCGCCGAGGTCTGGGGCGAGCCGAAGCTCGACGGCCTGGGGGTGCTGGCCGGGCTCGGGGCCGCCTTCTTCCTCGCCTGCTACTACGTGCTCGGCGCGCGCGGGGTCGAGGGACGGGACACCATCTCGCTCTGCACCTGGGCGTTCGGCGCCGCCGCCGTGGCCGGCCTGCTCACCCGGGCGTTCATCGGGGTCGGTGACTGGACGCCGCTGGCCGGTACCAGCCAGGGCGTGCCGGTCGCGCTGCTGCTCGGGTACGTGGTGCTGCTCGGCTCGGTCGTGCCGTACCTGCTGGTGGCCGGGGCGATGCGGCACCTGCCGGCGACCAGCGTCGGGATCGTCGGCATGGTGGAGCCGGTGCTCGCCTCGGCGGTCGCCTGGGTGGTCATCGGCGCGGGCGAGGCACTCAACGTCGCCCAGCTCGGCGGGGGTGCGCTGGTACTGCTCGGGGTCGCGCTGGCCGAGACGGCCCGGGTCGCCCCCACCCGGCCCTCCCCGGACGGGCCCGGCGGCTCACCGGACGGGCCCGACGGCCGGTCCGGCCCCGCCACCGTCGGGCAGCCCGGTCCGCCCGACGCGATCGCCGTGATCCCCACCGGACGACCCGACGCCGCCGGGCCGCTCCCCTGACCGACCTGCGGCGGTACGGCCGGCTGAACGGGGTCGGCGCGGACCGGGGAGAATGGTCCGCATGCAGCCACACCCCAACGTGCAGGCGGTACAGGACGCGCTCGACGCCGCCAAGGCCCGGGACGGTTCCGGTGGGCCGTCCGGTGTCCATCTGCTCCCGGACGCGGTGCACACCGCCGCGGCGGCGGCCGAGGCGCTCGGCGTGCCGGTGGGAGCGATCGCCAACTCGCTGGTCTTCGACGCCGACGGCGCGCCGCTGCTGGTGCTCACCTCCGGCGCGCACCGGGTGGACACCGCCGGGCTGGCCGCCACGCTCGGTGTCACCCGGCTACGCCGGGCCAGCCCGGAGTTCGTCCGCACCCACACCGGCCAGGTGATCGGCGGGGTCGCCCCGCTCGGCCACCCCACGCCGCTGCGCACCCTGGTGGACACCGCGCTGGCCGGGTACGCCGAGGTCTGGGCGGCCGGCGGGGTGCCCCGGGCGGTCTTCCCGAGCACGTACGCGGAGCTGCTGCGGATCACCGCCGGCACCCCGGCCGAGGTGGCGTGACCGGCCCGACCGCCGGCTCGGCGCCCGTACCCGAGCTGGTCACCCTGCACGTGTGGCGGGTCGGCCGGGCCGACCTGCCCCGGGTGCTGCCCCGGATGGCGGTCGGCCCACGTCGGCTGCGGGCCACCGCCGGGGTGCGCTTCGCCAAGCTGCTCGGCACCGGTACCGGCACCGGATTCGGCCCGGACGACGTCGACGTGACCCGCTGGGCGGCGCTGACCGTGTGGGATTCCGCCGACGCGGCGGCCGGGTTCGACGGCTCCCCGGTCGGCCGGTCCTGGGCCCGGATCGCCCGGTCCACCTGCCGGCTGGACCTGCGGCCGGTGACCAGCCGGGGCGAATGGTCCGGCCGACGGCCGTTCGGCGACCCGACCGGCGGCCGGGTGGACGGTCCGGTGCTGGCGTTGACCCGGGCCCGGTTGCGGACCCGCCGGGCGGTCACCTTCTGGCGGGCGGTCCCCCCGGTGGCCGCCGCGCTGCACGACGCGCCCGGCCTGCTCGCCCGGTTCGGGGTGGGCGAGGCCCCGCTCGGCTGGCAGGGCACGGTCAGTGTGTGGCGCGACCCGGCGAGCCTGGTCGGGTTCGCGTACCGTCACCCGGAGCACCGGGCCGCGATCGCCCGTACCCCCACCGAGGGCTGGTACGCGGAGGAGCTGTTCGCCCGGTTCGAGGTGCGCGCCGTGGTCGGCGACCGAACGGTGCTGGGCTGGACCGGTGACCACGACACGGAGACGGTGGAGGGCGGACGCGCATGAGGTTGGTGCGATGGACCCCGGACGATCTGGTCCGGCGGCTGGACGACGTGGTCGCCGTCTACGGCGAGGCGATGGGGTACCGTCCGGACCTGCTGGAGTCCCGGCGCGGCTACATCGCCACCCACGTCCGCCGGCCGGGGTTCCGGGCGGTCGCCAGCCTGACCAGCGAGGGTCACCTGGCCGGCTTCGGGTACGGCTACCTGGGCGCGCCCGGCCAGTGGTGGCACGACCAGGTCAACCGGGCGCTGGATGCGGCCCAGCGGCGGATCTGGCTGACCCACTGCTTCGAGGTGGTGGAGCTGCACGTCCGGCCGACCGCCCAGGGGCACGGTCTCGGCGCGGGGCAGCTGCGGGTGCTGCTCGCCATGGCCGAGGGGAGCACCACCCTGCTGTCCACGCCGGAGGCCGACGAGCAGCGGTCCCGGGCCTGGCGGCTGTACCGCCGGTTCGGCTTCGTCGACATCCTGCGCGACTTCCACTTTCCCGGTGACGAACGCGCGTTCGGGGTGCTCGGTCGGAGCCTTCCGCTGCCGCCGCCCGCTGGCCCCACCGGCCCGGCCGCCTCCTCCCCGACAGCGTCCACCGGGCCAGCCGTGTCCGCCGGCCCGGCCGCCTCCTCCGGGTCAGCGGCGGCCACCAGACCGGCGGCGTCCACCGGCCCGGCCGTCTCCGGCCCGCAACCGTCGTGACCGGCGCACCGTACGCCCCGGCCGGCACCGCCACGCGTCGCCCCGCCGGGGGAACGCTCGTCCGCCGGCTGCCCTGGGCACTGCTCGGGGTGCTGGTGCTGGCGCAGATCGGCTACCCGCTGACCGGCGGGAGCACCCGGGCCGGGCTGACCGTGGCGACGGTCGTCCTCGGGTACCTGCTCTCGGTGTGCCATGCCCTGCTCACCCGGGGTCCCCGGACGGCGGCGGCGCTGGTCGCGGTCGCCACCGGCGGCGGTTTCGCCATCGAGGCGCTCGGCGTCGCCACCGGTTTCCCGTTCGGCAGCTACGACTACTCCGGCGAACTCGGGCCGAAGCTCGCCGGGGTACCACTGATCATCCCGCTGGCCTGGACCTGGATGGCCTGGCCGGCGTGGCTCGCCGCGGTCCGGCTCGTCCGGCCCGGAGTCGGGCGGATCGCGTTGGCCGCCGTCGGCCTGGCCGCCTGGGATCTCTTCCTCGACCCGCAGATGGTGGCCGAGGGGTACTGGCTCTGGCGGGACGCCGAACCGGCGCTGCCGGGGCTGCCCGGCATCCCGGTCACCAACTACCTCGGTTGGCTGCTGTTCGGGGTGCTGATGATGACCCTGCTGCGCCCGCTGGCCGGGCCGGCCGCCGCCGGGACGGGGCCCGCCGACCACCCCATGTACGCGCTCTACCTGTGGACGTACTTCTCCAGCGTGCTCGCCCACGCGGTCTTCCTCGACCTGCCCGCCTCGGCGGTGTGGGGCGCGGTCGGCATGTCGGTGGCGGCGGTGCCGCTGGCGGTCACCCTCGGCCGGTCCCGCCGGACCCACCGGCCCCACCAACGGTCCGACGGCCGTGACCACCCGGCCGGCCCGGACGACGGCCCGGACGAGGACCGTGACAAGCCGGCCGGTACGGGCGACGGTCGTGACCACCGGGCCGGTACGGGCGACGGCCCCGACCATCGCCCGGTGGACGCCCCCGCATGACGGCGGCGGTCGCCGGCACGGTGGGGGTGCTCGTCGTCCTGGCCGCGCTGGGCGGGCACACCCTGGTCAACGCCGGCCGGTGGCTGCGTCGACCGGACGACCGGCCGGCCGAGGTCACCGAGACGGTGGCGGTGCTGCTGCCACTGCGCGACGAGGCCACCCGGGTCACCCCGTGCCTGCGGTCGCTGCTCGCCCAGCGGGGTGTGCCGGGCCTGCGGATCGTGGTGCTCGACGACGGTTCCACCGACGGTACCGCCGACGTGGTACGCGCGGTGGCCGGCGACGACCCCCGGGTCACCCTGCTGACCGGGGCGGGGCTGCCACCGGGCTGGCTGGGCAAGCCGCACGCCTGCCACCAGCTCGCCCGGCGGGCCGACCCGGCGGCCACCGTGCTGGCCTTCGTCGACGCCGACGTGGTGCTCACCACCCCGTACGCGCTGGCCGCGGCCGTCGGTGAACTGCGCGCCGCTCGGGTGACGCTGCTGTCGCCGTACCCGAGGATCCTGGTGGCGACGGCGGCCGACCGGCTGGTGCAGCCGCTGTTGCAGTGGTTGTGGCTGACCTTCCTGCCGCTGCGGGCGATGGAACGCTCGGCGCGGCCGTCGCTGGCCGCGGCGGGCGGGCAGTTCCTGGTGGTGGACCGGGCCGGCTACGACGCGGCCGGCGGGCACGCGACGGTCCGCGACAAGGTCCTGGAGGACGTCGAACTGGCCCGTACGGTCAAGCGGGCCGGCGGCCGGATCGCCCTGGCCGACGGTTCCCGGCTGGCCGCCTGCCGGATGTACGACACCTGGCCGGAACTGCGCGACGGCTACACCAAGTCGCTGTGGTCGACGTTCGGTCATCCGGGCGCGGCGGCGGTCGTGCTGGCGCTGCTCGGTCTGCTCTACGTCGCGCCGCCGCTGGTGGCGGTGATCGCCCTGGCCGCCGGCGCGCCGACGGTCGCCGCCCTGGCCGGGACCGGTTACCTGCTGGGCGTGGCCGGTCGGGTGGTCAGCGCCCGGGCGACCGGCGGCCGGTGGTGGCCCGACGCGCTGGCCCACCCCGTGTCGGTCGTGGTCCTCGGTTGGCTGACCGTCCGGTCGTACCATCTGCGGAAGCGGCACCGCCTGTCCTGGCGGGGTCGTCCGGTCGGCTAGGAGGGCGCGACACATGGCGCGGGTTGTGGTCGTCGGGGCCGGGGTGGGCGGGCTGGCCGCCGCCGCCCGGCTGGCTGTCGCGGGACACGAGGTCACCGTCTTCGAACGGGCCGAGACGGTCGGCGGCAAGCTCGGCCGGTACGTGCACGACACCCCGGCCGGGCCGTTCCACTTCGACACCGGCCCCAGCCTGCTGACCCTCCCCGAGGTGTTCACCGAGCTGTTCGAGGCGACCGGGGCGAAACTCGACGAGTACCTGGACCTGGTTCCGCTGGACCCGATCGTCCGGCACGTCTTCCCGGACGGCGTCGCGGGCGGAACCGGTGGCGCGGCGGCCCTGGACTCCTGCGCCGACCCGGTGGTGTTCACCGAGCGGATCGGCGCGGCGTTCGGGGAACGCGCGGCGGCGGACTGGCGGGGGCTGTGGCGGCGGGCCGGGCGGGTCTGGGACGCGTCCTGGCGGGACATCCTGCGCCGCCCGATCGACTCGCCCCGGGACCTGGCGTCGCTGGCCTGGCGGCTCGGCGACCTGGCCGCGATCGCCCCCGGCCGGACCCTGCGCGGGCTGGGCCGCCGGCACCTGGGCGACCCCCGGATGCGGATGCTGCTCGACCGGTACGCCACGTACACCGGAGCCGACCCGCGGCGCGCGCCGGCCGCGCTGGTCGCCGTCCCGTACGCGGAACTGGCCTTCGGCGGCTGGTACCTGCGCGGCGGGCTGGGCACCCTCGCCGACGCGCTGCTGTCCCGCTGCCTGGACCTGGGCGTGGTGGTGCAGACCGGCACCACGGTCACCCGGATCGACGCGACCGGCGGCCGGGTGCACGGGGTACGCCTGCACGGGGCCGGCGCGCCGGTCCCCGCCGACGTGGTGGTGGCCAACGTCGACGCGCTGACCGTCTACCGGGAGCTGCTGCCCAGCCCGGCCCGGCTGGCCGGGCTCGCCGACCGCAGCCTCGCCGGGTTCGTGCTGCTGCTCGGGGTACGCGGCCCGACCGGCCTGGCCCACCACAACGTGTTCTTCCCGCGCGACTACGACGCCGAGTTCGACGCGGTCTTCGGCGACCCGGGACGGGGGGTACGGGCCCGGCCGGCGACCGACCCGACGGTCTTCGTCACGGTGGCCGACGACCCGAGGGTCCGCCCGGCCGACCACGAGGCTTGGTTCGTGCTGGTCAACGCGGCCCGCCACGGCACCGCCACGACGGCGGTGGACTGGCGGCGGCCGGGGCTCGCCGAGGCGTACGCGGACCGGATCCTGGACGTGCTCGCCGAGCGGGGCGTGGACGTACGGGACCGGCTGCTGTTCCGCGAGATCCGTACCCCGGCCGACCTGGACGCCGCCACCGGCGCTCCGGGCGGCGCGATCTACGGCACCGCGGGCGGGCTGCTCCGGCCGGCGAACCGCGCCCCGGCGCACGGGGTGCACCTGGTCGGCGGCTCCACCCACCCGGGCGGCGGCCTGCCCATGGTCACCCTCTCCGCCCGGATCGTCGCCGACCGGATCGGCCCGGCCTGACCCTCCCGCCGGCAGCGGGCCCGACCGCCCGGCCCGGTGTGCCGGGCCCGGGGCGCCGTCCCGGCCGACCCGACCTGAGCGGCCCGGCCAGCCGGCGCGACCAGCCAGCCCGGCCAGGCCGACGTCTCGGCCCGGCCCGGCCAGGTCGGAGGCGCGGCTCAGTCGGCGTGCAGCAGGCCCCGGCGGACGGCGGAGAGGAGCTGACCCAGGCCGAAGCCGGCCAGCAGCACCCACACGGCGGTGGCCAGGGTGATGGTGCCGGCGGCCAGTTCGGGCCGGATCAGGCCGGCCAGCCCGGCCACCAGCAGCCCGACCAGCGCCACACTCACCCGGGTCGGCCGCTCCCCCACCGTCACCGCGCCGATCTCCCGCATCCCGGCGGAGACCGCCCGGGCCCGCACGTACTCGTGCAACCAGGACAGTGCCCCGCCGGCCACCACCAGCGCCCCCGGGGCTCCCAGCAGCCAGAACGCCAGCAGCCACGCGATCTCACCGAGCCGGTCGGCCACCGAGTCGTAGACGTAGCCGAGCCGGGTGGTCCGCCCGGTGGCGACCGCCACCGCGCCGTCCACGCTGTCGGCCACCGAGGCGAGCAGGACGAACAGCGCGCCGAGGAACGGGCCGTCGGCGGGACGTACCGCGAGCAGCGGCACGCAGAAGCAGAGCAGCACCCCGACGACGGTCACCGCCGTCGGGCCGACGCGTAGCCGCCCCAGCAGGAAACCCACGTGGTACGCGAACCGCAGCCAGCCGCGCACCACCGGGGCGGCTGCCCGGGGATCGAAGCCACCGTGCAGCCGGGCCCAGGCGGTCGCGTAGTCGTCCCAGTTCAGCTGTGTGCCCACCACGGATCAACCGTAGGAGGCCGGCTCGGGTGTCGCCCCACGCACCCCTACACCCGCGCGCCGACCTGGAGGTTCTGCCAGACCTCCCGGGTGGCGGTGGACCGGTTGAGGGTGATGAAGTGGATCCCCGGCACCCCCTCGTCGAGCAGTCGACGGCACATCTCACTGGCCTGCTCGATGCCGAGTTGGCGGACCGCCTCCGGATCGTCGGCGACCCGCTCGAACCGCTCGGCCAGCGCCGACGGGAAGGGCGCGCCGGAGAGCTGCTCCGACCGGGCGATGGTGGCGAGCTGGGTCACCGGCATCACCCCGGGCAGGATCGGGGTGTCGCAGCCCACGGCGGCCACCCGGTCCCGCAGGCGAAGGTACTCGTCGGCGTCGAAGAACATCTGGGTGATCGCGAAGTCGGCCCCGGCCCGGCACTTCCGGACGAAGTACTCGGTGTCGGAGGCGACGTCCGGCGAACGGGGGTGCCGGTACGGGAAGGCGGCCACCCCCACGCTGAAGTCGCCGGCCTCGCGGATCAACCGGACCAGTTCCTCGGCGTACCGGACGCCCTCCGGGTGCGGAATCCACTCGCCGGTGGGGTCGCCGGGCGGGTCGCCCCGCACCGCGAGGACGTTACGCACCCCCGCGCCGGCCAGCCGGCCGATCACCTGCCGCAGCTCGGCGACGGAGTGGTTGACCGCGGTGAGGTGCGCCATCGGCAGCAGGGTGGTCTCGGTGGCGACCCGCTCGGTGACCGCCACGGTGGTGTCCCGGGTGGTGCCACCGGCCCCGTAGGTGATCGACACGAACGAGGGCCGCAGCGACTCCAGCTCGCGGATCGCCTGCCAGAGCAGGGTCTCGCCCTGGGGTGTCTTGGGCGGGAAGAACTCGAACGAGAAGGTCGGCCGGGAGTCACGGATCAGCTCCCCGATCGCCGGCCGCGGATCGGGGAGGACCGAGGGAAGACCGAGCGCCACGCCTCGACTCTACCGGTCCGGCCCCGGCCCACCAGCCCGCTGTCGTGCGCATGCTGGAATCCCGCTGGAGGCCCGGACGAGCCGGGAACGACCCGACTGCGGCCAGAATCGTCGTACCTCTCCGGTAGGCAGGGGGTCAGCGCGGCACGCCGGTGGGGGTCGGCTCAGGGCCGCGCGGGGGTCACGCGGTTCCGACCGCGGCGCACCGGCGACGGGCACGCCCGGCCACCGGTTCGCGTCGCGCCGACCTTCCGGAGGCCCCCTGTGATCCCGTACCCCCCACCGCCCGACCCGGAGCCCCTCGCCCCACCGCCCGACCCGCTCGGTCCCCGCCCGGAGCCCCTCAAACCCGCCCCGGAGCCCCTCGGACCCGACCCCGAACTGTTCGACCACACCCCCGAACTGCTCGGACCACTGCTCGCCCGGCTGCGACTGGCCCGTGGCTGGAGTCAGCAGCACCTCGCCGACCGGCTCTGCGCCGCCGCCGGGGTGCCGACCCTGAGCCGGCACGAGGTGTCCCGCTGGGAGCGGCAGGCACGTGTCCCGGGGGATTTCTGGCTCACCTGGCTCGCCGTCGTGCTGGCGGTACCCCGGCGACGGTTGGTCGAGGCGGCCGGGGCGAGCCGCCGTACGGCCGGCTACCCGCTGGTGGAGGCGTCCCGGCCCCGGCGCGCGCTGCTGGCCCTGGCGCAACGGTGGCTGGCCGACCCGCACGCGTCCCTGCTGCCACCCGGCGGCCCGCCACTGACCGGCACCACGCCCCCGAACACCGACGCCGACCTCGGCGGCGGACCTCCAGTGTCCGCCCCCGGCCTCCCGGCTCCCGGTGCCGGCACCGGCCTGCCCGTACCCGGCACCGGCCGCGGGCTCCAGGACACCGGATGGCTGGACGGACTACGCCGGCTCGACGACCTGACCGGCGGCGCGGACCTGACCGGGCTGGGGGCGTACCGGCTGCGCCGGGTGGCCGCCGCGGTCTCGCTGGCCGGCCCGGCCCGGCGGCGTGGACTGCTGCCGGTGCTGGCCGAGGCGGCCCAGCTCGCCGGCTGGCTCGCCGCCGACGCGGGTGACGCGGCGGGCGCGCTGACGGCGTACCGCCTGGGGTTGCGGGCCGCGTCGGCGGCCGGCGACCGGGCCCTCGCCGGGCACGTGCTCGGTTCGGCGAGCCACCTGCTGGCCGGGGCCGGTGACCCGCACGGGGCGGCGCTGCTGGCCCGGACGGCGTACGCCGGGGCGGGCCCGGTCGCCTCGGCCGGCCTGCGCGCGTTGCTGCTGCACCGGACGGCGTTCGCCGCCGCGTCCGGCGGTCAGCACCGGGCGGCCCGGGCTGCGCTCACCGCCGCCGGGCGCGCGGCCGGACGGCACGACCCGCTCCGCGAACCACCCTGGCTCTACTGGCTGGACGGGGCGGAGTTCGCCGCGATGACCGGCCGGACGCTGACCGCGCTGGGCCGGCCGTTGCCCGCCGTACCGCTGCTGGCTGCCGGTTGCCGGCCCGGCCAACCCCGCAGCGTGGCCCTCTACGGGGCCTGGCTGGCCCGCGCCTGGCTCCAGCTCGGCGAGGTGGAACGGGCCGGTGAACTGGCCGGCGAGGCCCTGCTGGCCGCCGTCCGGGCCGGCTCACCCCGGGCGGCCGGTGCGCTGGCGGAGGTGGGTCGCCGGCTGGCCGCGCATCCGACAGAACCGGCGGTACGCCGACACGCCGTGCTGGTCGCGGCCGTCCGCGGGTACCTTCCCCGGCGCGTCACACCCCCGGCGGTGCGACACCGTCGACGGCGACCGGCTAGCGTCGTGGCGTGACCCACGCAGCTCCCGTCTCCCCCGTCGACCGCGCCGGCCTGCGGCAACGCGTCGACAAGGCCCTCACCGGATTCCTCGCCCAGCAGCGCGGCTGGTTGACCGGGGTCGACGAAGCGCTGACGCCGGTCGCCGATGCGCTGGAGGCGTTCGTGCTGCGGGGCGGCAAACGGCTACGGCCGGCGTTCGCGTACTGGGGTTACCGGGGGGCCGGCGGGGCCGACTCCGATCCCCTGGTCGCCACCCTGGCGGCGTTGGAGTTCGTGCAGGCCAGCGCCCTGATCCACGACGACCTGATGGACCGTTCGGACACCCGGCGCGGCGAGCCGGCGGTGCACCGGCGGTTCGCCACCCGGCACCGGGCCGCCGGGTGGGCCGGCAACGCGGAGGGCTTCGGGGACGCCGCGGCGATCCTCCTCGGTGACCTCTGCCTGGTCTGGTCCGACGAGTTGCTGCACGGCGCGGGGCTGGACGCCCGGACGATCGCCCGGGCCCGGCCGGTCTTCGACGAGATGCGCACCGAGGTCACCGTCGGCCAGTACCTGGACGTGCTGACCCAGGCCACCGGGGACACCTCGCTGGAGCGGGCCGGCAAGGTGGCCCGCTACAAGTCGGCCAAGTACACCGTCGAGCGCCCGCTGCTGCTCGGGGCGGCGCTGGCCGACGCCCCGGCGGAGATCCGGGCGGCCTACTCGGCGTACGGGTTGCCGCTGGGCGAGGCGTTCCAGCTCCGCGACGACGTGCTGGGGGTGTTCGGGGACCCGGCGCAGACCGGCAAGCCGGCCGGGGACGACCTGCGGGAGGGCAAGCGGACGTACCTGGTGGCCGCGGCCGTGGCCGGCACCGACGAGGCGGGCCGGGAGCTGGTCACCCGGCTGCTCGGCGATCCCGACCTGGACGGGGACGGGGTGACCCGGCTCCGTGAGGTGATCACCTCGAGCGGGGCGCTGGCCCGGACCGAGCAGCGGATCGCCGCCCTCACCGACACCGCGCTGGCCGCGCTCGGCACCGTGGACCTGGAGACCGAGGCCCGCCAGGCCCTGGTCGACCTGGCCATAGCCGCCACCCGCCGCACCGACTAACCCCCCTCCCCACCCCCTCGCTCCCCCCACCCTCCGCGCCCTCGCCCCCGCGCACCCGCCCACCCGCGCACCCGCGCACCCGCCCACCGGCGGTTGATCATGAAGTTACTACCCGCGACACGCCGAGCGGACGACAACAACTTCATGATCAACGCGGAGTCGGGGTGGGTGGGAGGGAGGGAGGGAACGGAGGGAGGGGAGAGTGGGTGGGGTGGGTTAGGGGTGGGGGGTGCGGGTGCGGCGGCGGAGGAGGCGGAGGAGAAGGCTGTTCTCGCCGGCGCGGGGGGTGGGTTGGACGCCCCGGCGGCCCAGCCAGACCCACACCGACAGGGTCAGCAGCACCAGCGCGAAACCGAAGACCAGATCCTCCACCGGTGCGTACACCAGCCGTACGCCGATGATCGCCGCCGGGTCGTACCGGACGATGTCCCGACCGGTGAGGATCCCGTTGGAGATCAACTGGAAGAAGACGATGATCGGGTAGGTGGCCCAGAAGACCGGGCGGAGCAGCAGCCGGGTACGCAGCACGAACAGGTCGATTCCGGCCACGCAGACGACGCCGAGCAGCGCGGCGGCGGTGTAGGTCATGCCCGGTCCCCCGCCCGGTCGGCTCCGTCGGCCGTCCCCCCGGCCACCCGTGGCGGTTCCGGCGGACCGGCGATCCGTGGCGGTTCCGGCGGACCGGCGGCCACCCGTGGCGGTTCCGGCGGACCGGCGGCCAGCGGCGTGGACCGCTCGGCCGGACCGACGAGAGACCCGTCAGCGCGGCCAGCAGCAGCCTCACCCGGCAGGCCAGCGGCAGACCCGGCAGCCGGAGCGGCGGCGGGTTCGTCAGGCCGACCAGCGGGAGATTCACCAGTCGGACCGACGGTCAGTCGGTCGACGGATGCGGCGGCGGGTTCGTCCCCCGCCGGCCAGCGGTTGACCGCGCGGACCGCCTCGAAGCCGAGGATCGTGCAGACCGGTACGACGACGAAGAAGAGCAGTTCGTCCACGGGCAGGTTTCCGGGGAGGAGTACGCCGGTGGTCTGCTCCGGGTCGAAGGTCCAGTGCCCGGCGGCGATCGCCGCGATGTCCCAGAGCACGAAGACCACCAGCACCGGCAGCAGGGTCAGCAGCAGGCGACGCCAGCGGCGCAGCACGTTGACCCGCAGTACCGGCTCCAGCCAGAGCGCGCAGACCAGGCAACCGAGCAGCACCCCGAGGTAGGCGAACTGCCGCACGGTCAGAACCCCAACGCCTGGGCGCGACGTTTGACCTCCCGGGCCCGGTCGCCGCCGAGGGCGACGGCCGGGGTGCCGGGCAGGCTGTCGTCCGGTTCGTACAGCCAGCGCAGCGCCGCGTCGTCGTCGTAACCGGCGTCGGCGAGCAGGGTGAGCACGCCCGGTAGGTGCTTGAGCACCGTCTTGTTGGCGACCAGGTCGGTCGGGATCCGGCGGACGCCGTTGCGGCGGACCGCGATCAGCTCCCGGTCGCGGATCATCTGGTGGACCTTGCTGATCGACAGGTCGAGACGCTCGGCGACGTCGGGGAGGGTCAGCCAGGCCTCGTCGTCGGCGGGCCCTGGGCCGGGAACGGCCCGGTCGGCGGGTACGGAATCGCTCACCCGATCACCCTGCCACGTTCCGCCCGGTCACGGCCAACGGGAGGTGCCGCACGGGCCGGCCGGTCACGACCGACGGAAGGTGCCGCACGGCCACCCGCCGACGGAACATGCCGCACGAGCCGCACGGCCACCCGCCGACGGAAGGTGCCGCACGGGCCGGCCGGTCACCACCGACGGAAGGTGCCGTACGGGCCGCTCGGAGTGAGGTTCCGGCCCGGCTGTGGCATCCTGTTCTGCCGCCGGCCCCGGGAGACATAGACTGCCCCCCGATGGACACACAGGTCGCCGACACGTTGCTGGGCTCGCTGATCGACGGGCGCTACCGCATTCGCGGTCGCGTGGCCCGGGGCGGCATGGCGACCGTGTACACCGCCACGGACGAGCGCCTCGAACGCACCGTCGCCGTGAAGATCATTCATCCCACCCAGGCGCCGGACCTGCGGGCCCGGGTCGCCGGCTTCGTCGAGCGGTTCACCGACGAGGCCAAGACCATCGCCCGGCTCACCCACCCCAACGTGGTCGCGGTCTACGACCAGGGCACCCACCAGGGTCTGCCGTACCTGGTCATGGAGTACGTGCGCGGTCGCACCCTCCGGGACGTGCTGGCCGAGCGACGGCGGCTCAACCCGGACGAGGCGCTGGCCATCGCCGAGCAGATGCTCGCCGCGATCGGTGCCGCGCACCGGGCCGGCCTGGTGCACCGGGACGTCAAACCGGAGAACGTACTGGTCGCCGAGGCACCCACCGGCGGCGCGGCGAACCTGGTCGACAGCGTGGTGAAGGTGGCTGACTTCGGTCTGGCCCGCGCGGTCGAGGCCGCCGAGGAGGACCAGGGCAACCAGCTCATGGCGACGGTCGCGTACGTCGCCCCGGAGCTGGTCACCGACGGGCACGCCGACCCGCGCACCGACGTCTACTCGGCCGGGATCGTGCTGTTCGAGATGCTCACCGGCCGGGTGCCGTACGACGGGAACCGGCCGATCGACGTCGCCTGGCAGCACGTCGACCGGGACGTGCCGGCCCCGTCCACGCTGGTGCCGGGGCTGCCGAAGGCGCTGGACGAGCTGGTCGCCCGGGCCACCCGACGTGACCCGGGTGCCCGCCCCACCGACGCCGGCGCGCTACTGGCCGAGGTGCAGGTCGCCCGGGAGGACCTGGGCAACAACGCGCACACCGCCGTGCTGCGCCGGATCACCGACGCTCCCGCCCCGGCCGTCGCCGGGCCGACCATGGCCGTCGCGGCGGTACGCCCCGCCGAGCGT
Source organism: Micromonospora cathayae (assembly GCF_028993575.1). Classification (NCBI taxonomy): domain Bacteria; kingdom Bacillati; phylum Actinomycetota; class Actinomycetes; order Micromonosporales; family Micromonosporaceae; genus Micromonospora; species Micromonospora cathayae. Next base: position 6,532,761 of record NZ_CP118615.1, read on the forward strand.
CCCGCCTGGGCCCGGCTGCCCGAGCCCAAGGGCCGGGACCGGTCACGGGGTACCGAACCGAACCGGCCGCACCGGCGTCGGGCCGTACCCGAGGGCAACGGCCTGGTGGCCCGGTGGCGCCGGCAGTTGTCGGAGGCCCCGCCGGGTCGGTTGGCGGTGGTGGCCGGCGTGCTGGTGGTGGCCCTGCTGCTCGTCGGCGGCGGCTGGTGGTTCGGGGTGGGCCGGTACACGGTGGCCCCGGAGCTGGTCAGCCTGACCAAGGCGGAGGCCGAGTCGCAGGCGTCGCGGGCCGGCCTCACCCTGGTCTACGCCGAGCCTCGGTACGACCAGAAGGTGCCCCGGGACAGCGTCCTGGCCCAGGATCCCGGCTCCGCCGACCGGATCGTCAAGGGCGGCACGATCACCCTGACCCTCTCCCTCGGCCCGGAGCAGTTCCCGGTGCCGGACGTGGTCGGCAAGGAGTACGAGCTGGCCGAGGCGGACCTGCGGGCCGCCAACCTGGAGGCGGTCAAGGGCAAGGCCCGCTACGACGACAACCTGCCGGCCGGGGTGGTGCTGGACACCGACCCGAAGCCGGGTGCCGAGGTGAAGCCGGGTACGAAGGTCAACGTGATCGTCAGCCGGGGCCGCGCCCCGATCACCGTGCCGAACCTGGTCGGCAAGAACGTCAACGAGGCGCGGGGCGCCCTCCAGCAGCTCGGGCTGGTACCGACGGAGACGTACCGGGACTCGGACAAGCCGAAGGACGAGGTGATCGGGCAGTCCCCCGCCGACGGCTCCGGCGTGGAGAAGGGCGCCGAGGTCAAACTGGAGGTCAGCAAGGGTCCGGCTCCGGTGACCGTACCCCGGGTGGTCGACCTGCCCTGCCCGCAGGGCAAGCAGGTGCTGGAGAGCCAGGGCTTCCCGGTGGTGGTGCAGTTCAACCCGAACGGGGTGGTCCGCTTCCAGAACCCGGGCGAGAACTCGCAGGTGGCTCCGGGCACCCCGGTCACCATCGGATGCTTCTAGTGACGGCCGTGGACCGGCCGGTCGGCTCGCACACCCCGACCGCGGGCGGGCTGGCGAAGGCGGCCCTGCCGTACCTGGACGCGACCGGTTCCGAGGTGGCGCAGGTGTACGTCTCCAACTCGCGGGGCTGGGCGCTGCCGCCCGGCGACCCGGCCCAGGACGCCCTGTTCCGGGACGGCTGCGCGGCCCGCGGGATCGCGGTGTACATCCACGCGGCGCTGCTGGTGAACCTCGGTTCGCCCACCCCGGAGACGGTGACCCGGTCGGCGCAGACCCTGGAGCACGCGCTGCGCCGGGGCCGGGCGATCGGCGCGCGCGGGGTGGTGTTCCACGCCGGCAGCTCGGTGGACGCGGCACACGACGGGGCCGCGCTGCGGCAGGTACGCGAGGCGCTGCTGCCGCTGCTGGACGCGACGGCGGCGGACGACGGGCCGATGCTGCTGGTCGAGCCGACCGCCGGGGGCGGGCGGTCGCTGGCGTCCCGGGTGGAGCAGCTCGGGCCGTACCTGGACGCGGTGGACCGGCATCCCGGGCTCGGGGTCTGCTTCGACACCTGTCACGCCTGGGCGGCCGGGCACGACCTGGCCGTCGAGGGTGGGATGACCGCGACGTTGGACACGCTGGTCGCGACGATCGGGGCGGACCGGCTGCGGCTGGTGCACGCCAACGACTCGAAGGACCTCTGCGGATCGACGCGGGACCGGCACGAGAACATCGGCAAGGGCACCATCGGCGAGCCGGCGTTCGCGGAGCTGATGACCCATCCGGCCACCGTCGGCGTTCCGGTGGTGGTGGAGACCCCGACCGAGCGGCACGTCGGGCACGACGCCGACATCGCCGTCCTCAAGCGGTTGCGTCAGCCGGGGGAAGCGGGATAGCCCGGGCTGCGGCGACCGTCCGGCCCCCGGACACACCGCAACAGCCTCAGCGGCGAGAGGCCTCGCTCCTCCGGCCGAAGCGCGACGTTCCTGGCCGAGATCGGCCTGCTGGCCGAAGCGCGACCGCCTCGGCCGAGAGCGTCAGCCTGCCGGCTGGTCACCACAGGCGGGGCAGCCGCAGCCGACACCGGGGCCGCCGGGCAGCTCCCAGAGGAGTTCGGCCTCGCCCAGTTCCAGCGCGGTCAGCGCGACACCCGCCTCGGTCGCGGTCCGGCAGCCCGGGTACCGGCGCGCGAACCCGGCCACCCGGTCGCGTACCGCCGGGGAGCAGAGCCAGCCGGTGGCCAGCCCGACCGGGTCGCCGGGCGGGTCGTACCAGTGCGGCGGGGTGCCGTCGAGCAGCTCGACCGCCCAGTGGGCGACCAGCCGCACCAGACCGGCCTCGACCACCGGACCAGCACCGGCGGCCACGCCGACCTTGACGACCGAACCGGTGCCGGGGGCCGGGGTGGTCGGCGGGTCGCCGGCCAGCGGGTCGATCCTGGCGAACCAGGCGGCGATGTCGTCGAGCCGGACCAGCGGGCCGAGCAGCTCGACCACGTCCCCGGACGGCCAGTCGACCAGAGCGACGGCCAGCAGCGCCGCGTACGCCCCGGTCACCGCGTCCCGGTGCGCCGGCGGCCACCGGCCGAACCCGGCCGACGGGGAACCCGGACCACGCAGCGCCCACGGCACGACCAGCTCGTCCCGGTGGTACGCGACGGTCCGCAGGACGCGTGGGGCGAAGCGACGCCAGAGCAGTCCGTACTGGTCGGCGGACCAGTGGTCGGCGCCCTCGTGGGCGAAGCTGCGCAGCAGGTCGTCGGGGACCTCGTCCGGGTCCCCACCGAGTCGGACCAGGTCGTCGGCGGAGTAGCACCAGGTGCACCCGTCCACCGGCCCGGGTCGGGGCAGACCGGCGAAGACCCGGTCCACCTCGGCGAGGGCGGCGGCGAGCCGGCGGTCGGGTCGGTCGGGGTCGGCTCCGGCGGGCATGGCCCGGAAGCGTACGCGACGCCCCGCACCGGGGCAGCCGGGTTCCGACCGCCCGACACTCCGGGGCCGGGCGGCGGTCCCGGCCGCTCCGGAGCGAGGGTCCCGGGGGACGGAACCTAGCCGCGCAGTACCCGGGGCAGCACCTCGACGGCCCGGTCGATGTCGGCGTCGGTGAGATCCAGGTGGGTGACCAGCCTGGCCAACCGGGGACCGAGCACCGAGACCAGCACCCCGTCGGCCCGGGCGGCGGCGGCCAGCGCGTGCGCGTCGAACGGGCACTTGGTCAGGTCCAGCGGGACGATGTTGGTGCGGACCGGACCGGCGAGCACCCCGTACGGGGCGACCGCCTCGGCGAGCCGGGCGGCGCGGGCGTGGTCGGTGGCGAGCCGGTCGAGGTGGTGGCGCAGCGCGTACCGGCCGGCGGCGGCGAGCACGCCGGCCTGCCGCATCCCGCCGCCCATCCGCTTGCGGACCACCCGAGCCTGGGCGATCTTCTCGGCGCTGCCCACCACCAGCGAGCCGACCGGCGCGCCGAGGCCCTTGGAGAGACAGACCGACAGGGTGTCGAACAGCGCGCCGTACTCGGCCAGCGGCACCCCGTCGGCGACGTACGCGTGCCAGATCCGGGCTCCGTCGCAGTGCAGCGCCACGCCCGCCTCGTCGGCGATCCGCCGTAGCTCCCGCAGGACGGGCAGCGGGATCACCCCACCCCCACCCCGGTTGTGGGTCTGCTCGACGGCGATCGCCCTGGTGGGCACCGCGTGGTAGCCCGCCGGACGGATCATCGCCGCCACGACCTCCGGGTCGAGATCGGCGCCGACCGGGGACCAGGTCCGGGTGGAGATACCGCCGTACGCCCCGGCTGCGCCCACCTCGTACGTGACCACGTGCGCGTCGGCGTCGCAGAGCAGTTCCTCGCCCGGCGGCACCAGCAGTTGCAGGGCGATCTGGTTGGTCATCGAGCCGGTCGGGGCGAACAGTGCCGCCTCGTGCCCGAACAGCGCGGCGACCTCCCGCTCCAGCGCGTTGATCGTCGGGTCCTCGCCGTACACGTCGTCGCCGACCTCGGCCTCGGCCATCGCCTGACGCATCCCGGCGCCGGGGCGGGTGACGGTGTCCGACCGCAGGTCGACCAGCCGCTCAGCGTCGACCAGCCGCTCAGCCACGACGGTCCCTCCGGCCGCCGACCGCGGGGCTCGCAAGCTCACTCCTCGCGTCAGCCATCGTGCCCACCTTCCGGCCGCCGACTGCGGGGCTCGCAAGCTCACTCCTCGCGTCGGCCATCGTGCCCACCTCAGCCACGGAGCATCTCGGCGACGAGGAAGGCCAACTCCAGCGACTGCTGGGTGTTGAGCCGGGGGTCGCAGGCGGTCTCGTACCGGCCGGGCAGGTCGAGGTCGGCGATGTTCTGCGCGCCACCGAGGCACTCGGTGACGTCCTCACCGGTCAGTTCGACGTGCAGGCCGCCGGGGTGGGTACCCAGGCCCCGGTGCACCTCGAAGTAGCCGAGCACCTCGTCGACGATCCGGTCGAAGTGCCGGGTCTTGTAGCCGTTGGAGGACTCGTGGGTGTTGCCGTGCATGGGGTCGCACTGCCAGACCACCTTCGCCCCGGCCGCGTCGACCTTCGCGACCAGCGGCGGGAGGGCGTCCCGGACCTTGTGGTTGCCCATCCGGCTGATCAACGTGAGTCGACCGGGGATGTTGTCCGGGTTGAGCTTCTCGCAGAGTTCGAGGGCCTGGTCCGGGGTGGTGGTCGGGCCGAGTTTCACGCCGATCGGGTTGGCGATGCGGGAGATGAAGTCGATGTGTGCGCCGTCGATCTGCCGGGTCCGCTCGCCGATCCAGAGGAAGTGCCCGGACAGGCCGTACGCCTGGTTGCCGGAGACCCGGGTCAGCGCGCGGTCGTACTCCAGCGCGAGCGCCTCGTGCGAGCAGTAGAGCGTGACGGTGCGGAGCGCTTCCTCGTCGGTCATCCCGCAGGCGCGGATGAAGGCCAACGCCCGGTCGATCTCCCGGGCGATGGCTTCGTACCGTTCGCCGGCCGGGGAGTGCTTGACGAAGTCCTTGTTCCAGTCGTGCACCGCGTGCAGGTCGGCCAGTCCGCCGGCCAGGTACGCGCGGAGCATGTTCATCGCGGCGGCGGAGTTGGCGTACGCCCGGATCATGCGCTGCGGGTCGGCGATCCGGGCCTCCGGGGTGGCCTCCAGCGAATTGATCATGTCGCCGCGGTAGGCGGGCAGGCCCCGCGCGTCGGTCGGCAGCGAGCGGGGTTTGGTGTACTGCCCGGCGACCCGGGCCACCTTGACCACCGGCAGCGACGCCCCGTACGTCAGCACGATGGCCATCTGGAGCAGCGTGCGGGCGTTGGCGAGCAGGTGGTGCTCGGTGTTGTCGACGAAGGTCTCCGCGCAGTCACCGCCCTGGAGCAGGAAGGCCCGCCCCTCGCAGACCAGCGCCAGCCGCCGCCGGAGCTGGTCGACCTCGTACGGGGCGACGATCGAGGGGGCGGTGTCGAGCACCTGACAGACCTCGGCGACGGCGGCCGGGTCCGGCCACGGCGGGGTCTGGGTGCGCGGCAGGTTCCGCCAGTTGTCCAGGCCGAGCGCGGCGTCCTCGGCGGAGTCGACGGTCGGGCGGCTGGTCTGCAGGGCGGGGCTGCCCACACTGGGGTAGCTCAACTGATGCCACTCTTGGCGCATGTCCAGCAGCCTACGGCGGCCGGGTGGACCGGACATCGCCGAGGGTGCCGGGTTCCGGTAGCTGGGAGGTTACCGAGAGGTCGGGTGCCGGGTTCAGGGGGTGATCGCCGGGGCGGGTGAGCCGCTCGCCGGGGCCGGGGTGTTGCCGCCCGGGGCCTCGCTGGCGATGCACCAGTCCGCACCGCTGCGAGTCACCGTGAACAGCAGGCCGCGGGTCACGTTCTGCTTACCCGCGGTCACCGTGACCGAGGTGCTCACCTCCTGGCCGGCAGGGCCGGGGCGGACGTCGGTGATGGTGGCCGTGGGCACGGTGAAGTGGTCGGCGAAGTCGCCGTTCGGGCCGGTCGCGGCGGCGTCGAAGGCGGCGTGCGCGGCGGCGCAGAACTGGGCGCGGCCGGTGGCGACGTCCTTGGCGACCATCGCGTCCAGGTACGCCTGCACCCGCTCGCGCGCCTTGCCGGCGGCCTCCTCGGCGGGGGCCGTGTCCGGCTCCCGGGCCGGCTCGTCGTCCCCGCCGAACCCGCAGCCGGCCAGCGGGAACGCCAGCGCCGCCAATGCCACGACCAGGGCGGCCTTCCCCTGGTTCACACCCATCGGAGCCTCCACACGCGGATGTCGGGCCGGTGCCGGAGACGGCACCCTGCGGTCGCCTCGTGTATAGCAGGGTGTGCCCGGCAGCCGTCGGGCCGGGCGTCCGACGCGACCGGGCGGGGAGGGATACGCTCCCCTCCCCGCCCGGTGGCGGTGGTGCGACGGACGGTGCTCAGCCGCGCCCGACGGCACCGCCCGGATCAGGCCGGCGGCACGGTCAGCCGAGGCCGCCCTTGATCGCGCCGATCAGCTCGCCGTTGCTGGTGTCACCGGAGAGCTCCCAGAAGAACGCGCCGCCGAGGCCCTGGTTCTTCGCGTACGTCATCTTGCCACCGATGGTGGCCGGGGTGTCGTAGCTCCACCAGTTGCTGCCGCACTTGGCGTACGCGGTGCCGGCGACGGTGCCGGTGGCCGGGCAGGTGTTCTTGAGCACCTTGTAGTCCTCGATGCCCTGCTCGTAGGTGCCCGGGGCGGGGCCGGTGGCGGTACCGCCCGGAGCCGTCTGGGTCACGCCGGTCCAGCCCCGGCCGTAGAAGCCGATGCCGAGCAGCAGCTTGTTGGCCGGGATGCCCTTGCTCTTGAGCTTCTGGATCGCCGCGTCGGACCAGAAGCCCTGCTGCGGGATGCCGGTGTACGAGTACAGCGGCGAGTGCGGGGCGGTGGGGCCCTGGGCGTTGAACGCGCCGAAGTAGTCGTAGGTCATCGGCATGATCCAGTTGAGGTGGGTGGCCGCCCCGGCGTAGTCGGTGGCGTCGATCTTGCCGCCGTTGCTGCCGTCGGCGGTGATCGCGGCGGTGACCAGCGCCGACGAGCCGAACTTGGTGCGCAGCGCGCTCACCACGTTCTTGAACGCGTTCGGGCCGCTGCTGTCGCAGGTCAGGCCGCAGGCGTTCGGGTACTCCCAGTCGACGTCGATGCCGTCGAAGACGTCCGCCCAGCGCGGGTCCTCGACCATGTTGTAGCAGCTCTCGGCGAAGGCGGTCGGGTTCTGCGCGGCCTGGGTGAAGCCGCCGGACCAGGTCCAGCCGCCGATGGAGTAGATGACCTTGAGGTGCGGGTACATCTTCTTCAGCTTGCGGAGCTGGTTGAAGCTGCCGCGCAGCGGCTGGTCCCAGGTGTCGGCGACGCCGTCCACGCTGTCCGCCGCGGTGTACGCCTTCTCGTAGTCGGCGTAGCTGTCACCGATGCTGCACCGGCCGCCGGTGGTGTTGCCGAAGGCGTACAGGATGTGGGTGAGCTTGGCGGCCGAGCCGCTGGTGTGGATGTTCTTGACGTGGTAGTTCCGGCCGTAGACGCCCCACTCGGCGAAGTATCCGACGACCTTCTTGTCCCCGCTGGGCGGCGGGGTGGTCGGCGGGGGTGTGGTGGGCGGCGGCGTGGTCGGCGGGGGTGTGGTGGCCGGCGGGGTGGTGGTCGGCGGCGTGGTCGGGGTGGTGCCGCCGCCGCACGGCGCGCCGTTGACGGTGCAGTTCAGCGGGGCCTTGTACGCGCCGGTGCCGTTGTAGCCCCAGCTGAACGCCGCTCCCGGCGCGAGCCCGCCGGCCCAGCTCTTCTTGACCGCCACGTAGTGGTTGCCGCTGCTGGTGACGTCGGCGTCCCAGGAGCTGCTGATGGTGGTACCGGCCGGGAGGTCGAACTCGATACGCCAGGTGGAGACGGTGGCGTCCGAGCCGTTGGTGATGGTCACCCGGGTCTCGTGACCGGTCCCCCAGTCCTGGGCCTTGGTGAAGGTGGTGGTCACGCTGCCGGCGCCGAAGGCCGAGGTCATCGGGACCGCGGCGACGGTCACGGCGACCACGGCGCTGGCCCAGAGGGCCCGGCGGAGTGATCTTCTCATGCGGCGTCTCCCTAAACAGTTAGGAAACTTTCCAGAAGGTGGTTGAGACGCTACTCACGCTGTCGTTACTTCGTCAAGATGGGCATGTGTCGATTTCTTGAACACGCCCGCGCCGGTCAGCGCGGTGCGACCGGACCGGAACGCCCGGTGACCGACGCGCCCCGCCACGGCGGTCGCACGCACCGGATCGTCGGCGGGCGGCGGTAATCTCGCCGGCATGAGCGTCTTCGACATCGGGATCAACGCCCTCGCGGGCGGTCCGCTCGACCTCGCCGCCCACCGGGGGCGCGCGCTCCTCGTGGTGAACGTGGCCTCCCGCTGCGGCCTCACCCCGCAGTACGCCGGCCTGCAGAAGCTGTACGACGCGTACGCCGGACGCGGTCTGGTCGTGCTCGGCGTGCCGTGCAACCAGTTCGCCGGCCAGGAGCCCGGCACAGCCGACGAGATCGGCGAGTTCTGCCGGGTCGACTACGGGGTGACCTTCCCGCTGACGGAGAAGGTGGAGGTCAACGGGCCGGGCCGGCATCCGCTCTACGCGGCGCTGACCCCGGCGGCGGACGCCACCGGACACACCGGCGACGTCCGGTGGAACTTCGAGAAGTTCCTCGTCGCGCCGGACGGCACGGTGGCCGCCCGGTTCGCCCCGACCGTCGAGCCGGACGCGCCGGAGCTGCACGCGGCGATCCAGCGGGTGCTGCCACCGGTCGCCTGACCCCCGGGCCGCGCCGGACGTCGACGCACCGGCCGGCGCACCGGAACGGCCGGCGGGTGCTCGAAGTAGCCGGCGGGTGCCCGGAGCAGCCGGACGGACGCGAACGGGCGGTGCCATCCGCTGGCACCGCCCGCCTCCCGGTCGTGCCGGTGGCCCGGCCCGGGTCGTCGTGGCTCAGTTACCGCACGCCTGGCCGTTGAGGGTGAAGCGCTCGGGCGACGGGTTCTGGCCGGTCTGCACGCCGTTGAAGCCGATGCTGGTGGAGGTGCCGGGTGCCAGCCTGCCGTTCCAGCTCAGGTTCCGGGCGGTCACCGTCGCGCCGCTCTGCGACCAGGTGGCCGACCAGCCCTGGCCGACCCGCTGCCCGGCGGCCGGGAAGTCGAACGCCAGCGTCCAGCCGTCGATCGGGACGGCGCTGCCGTTGGTGATGGTGACGGTCGCGGTGAAGCCGCCGGGCCAGCTGTTCGCCACCGTGTAGGCCACCCGGCAGCCGCCGTCGGGCCGCACCGCCGTCCGCACGGTCAGCGCCGGAGAGGCCGCCGAGACGTTGCCCGCCGCGTCGCGGGCGGTCACCTGGAAGGTGTACGAGGTGTCCGGGGTCAGCCCGGTCACCGTGTACGACGTACCGGTGGCGCTGCCCACCTGCACCGTCGTGTCGCCGTTCACCCGGTGCACGTCGTACCCGGTCACGCCGGTGTCGTCGGTGGAGGCCGCCCAGCTCAGCGCGATGCTGTCGCCGGTGACCCCGCCGGCGACCGGCTTGCCCGGCGCGGTCGGGGCCTCGGTGTCGGCCGGCGGTTCGCCGTCGCCCTTCGGCAGCACCAGGTGGGTGATCGAGTTGGCCGGGAAGGTGGCGGTGAAGCCGGTCGCCGAGACGGGCTGGTCGGCCGCCCGGACGATGCCGGCGAGGTTCGCCGCGCTGTAGCGGTAGACCTGGGCGGTGCCGGCCGACGCCCCGGTGAGGGCGACCGGGCTGGTCAGCTCGCTGCCGGTCTTGTTCACCACGACCAGGGTGAGTGCCTCGTCGCTGCTCCGCTCGGCCGCGTAGATCGCCAGTTTGCCCTGGTCGGCGCTGGTGGCCTTGACCGAGGTCTCGCCGAACGCCCCACCCTGTCCATCGTAGTTGCGGTAGATCCGGAAGGCGTGTGCCACCGGCTGGTCGGCCGTCGGCGCGGTCCAGAGGTTGGCCAGGTCCAGCCCTTCCCGGCCGAAGATGCCGAGGATGTCGGCCTGGGCCAGCGCCCCGTTGATGTGGCCGTACGCGCCCCAGTTGTACTCGGTGATGGCGAGTTTCGTGCCCGGGTAGTGCTGGTCGACCAGGCCCCGCATCCGGGGGATCATCTGGACCGGCTTGTCGATCCAGCTCTCGTCCACATAGGTCGGGTCCCAGAGCTGCCGGGTGGACCGCAGCCGCCGCTCCTGGGTGGCCGCGTCGCCGGGCTCGGAGTTGTGCACGCCGGACTGCTGCGGGTAGATGTGGATGTCGAAGTAGTCCAGGATGCGCTTGCCGTGCTGCTGCTCGTAGGCGCGCATCTGGTCGAGGTACCACGGGCCGAGTTCCTGGCCGCCGTGCGCGGCCCGGTCCGGCGGGTTCGACCAGCACCCGGTACGCGAGCAGACGTCCTGGTCGAGACCGGAGTAGTGGATGGAGTTCAGGCCCCAGCCGACCGGCCCGAGGGTCTTCGCTCCGGGGTCGGCCGCCTTGACCGCCGCCCCGTACGCGTACGTGCGGTCGCGCAGTTCGTCGTAGCCGAGCCCGGCCGGCCGGACGTCGCGGTGGGTGGAGTGCCACAGGTCCGGCTCGTTGTCCAGGTTGTAGAACCGCACGCCCCCGTCGGCCGCGCCGCCGAACTCGGTCTTCAGGTGGGTGACGAAGTCGGCGGCGTACTCCGGGCCGACGGCGACGCTGGTGTCGGTCGGGTCGTTGCCGGTGATCAGGGTGCCGTCCGGCTTCTTGCCGTTGCCGCAGTCCGGGGCCCACTGGTCGGTGGACTCCTGCGGGCCGTACTTGGCGACGCTGAACCCGCAGGCGCGGGCGCGTTCCTTGGCGACCCAGCCGATCATCGGCAGGGTCATCACCGTGTCGGTGCCGGTGGCCTCGTTGGCCGCGACGAACCGGTCGCTCTCGGAGCCCTTCGGCAGGCTGCCCGGGTCCGGGTTGTCGTTCGGGATGTTCTCGAAGTACCAGTCCGAGGCCCGGTTGGTGGTGTCGTTACGGAAGTTGTAGCGGGTGGTGGCGTTGCCGCCGTACCGGTTCAGCGGCAGCCGGATGTCGCGGGCCAGCGCCTCGTCGGCGAAGTTCATCCCGTAGACGTACGGGCTGATCGCGTGCCGGCCGCTGGTGGTGTCGACGGCCAGCGCCGGACCGGCGACGGCCGGGGCCGGTCCGAGGGCAGCCGGGGCCGGGCCGGCGGCGACCCCGGGCGGTGGCGGCAGGGCGAGGCCGCCCAGGGCCACGGCCAGCGTGACGGGAAGTAACGCGGTGGTGGGACGCACGAGATTCCTCTCCATAAAGGGAGCGAGATTCATCGATGGGAGCGCTTCCACAGGATTGCGCTTTCCGGCACCCTGGTCAATCCCGTGCGGCCAGTTGCGGATCTTGTCGATCCGCTTCGATTCACCCTGTTCAGGGCATCAGTGCCCGAAAAAAGTTGGCGCCCGGGACCGACCGTCGGCCGTCGGCCGCCAGGGGCGGGCTCGAGCGGGGCAAGGCCGGCACGGACCAGACTGTCCATCGTCCGCCACGCACCGACACCGACCCCCGGGAGCGTCATGAAACCGACCAGCCGCCCGATCGGCTACTGGCTACGCCATCTGCACAACCTGATCGAAGCCCGGTTCGAGGCGGCGCTCGCCGAGGACCGGCTGGGCCGGCGGCACTGGCAGACGCTCACCCTGCTGCACGAGGAGCCACGCACCGACGCGCAGGTACGCGAGGCGCTGCTCCCGTTCGGCGCGGACCAGGGGGCCACCCTGGACGATCTCACCGGACGCGGCTGGGTGGCCCGCGACGCCGACGGTCGGCTCGCCCTGACCGGGGCGGGGCGCGACGCGTACCCCCGGGTCGCCGCCCGGGTCCAGGCCGCCCGTGACCTGCTGATGACCGGCCTCACCACCGAGCAGTACGTGTCCACCGTCGAGGTGCTGGCGACGATGGCCGGCAACCTCGAGGCACGCCCACCCAACGAGTGACCCGGCCGGCGGCACCGGCCGGCGGGTCCGACACACGCACCCGCCGGCCGGTCGGCACGCGCGCCGGACCCGCCGCGGGTCAGCCGCGGCGGGTCCGGGCGCAGGAGCGTACGGTTCAGCCCGCGACCGAGCGGAACACCGGGTAGTAGCCGCCGGACTGACCGGCCGCCGTCGGGTGGTACGAGACACCGATGTCGAGGACGTTCAACGCGTGCAGCCACTTCTCGCCGTAGCTGCACAGCTGGTGGCCGACGAAGGCCGAACGCACGTCGGCGAACCGGAAGCCGTACGAGGTGGCCTGGCTCCGGATGATGTCGTTCACCAGGCTGATACCCTCGTTGATCTTGGCCCGCGAGGTGTCGCTGAGCCCGGCGCAGAGCGTGTCGATCTGGTAGAAGACCGGGTAGCCGACGACCACCACCCGGGCCGAGGCGGCCCGGCTCTTGATGCCGCTGTAGACGGTGCCGAGCAGCCGGGGCAGGTCGTTGCGGGCCTTGACCATCGCGCCGTCCACCGCGGACACACACTGCGACGTGCCGTAGAGCACGCAGGTGGTCATGATGCTGGCGAAGCCGACGTCGTTGCCGCCGACAGTGACGCTGACCAGCGAGGTGGTCGAGCTGAGCGCGGAGAGCTGGGTGTTGACCACGCTCGTGGTGGTGGCCCCGGAGCAGGCGACCGACGTGTACGAGGCCGGCCTGACGTTGGCGGCGTACAGCGCGGGGTAGGCGTTGGTGCTGCGCTTGCAGGAGCCGCTCTCGCTGGTGTAGCTGCCGGCGCCGACACCGGAGGCGTACGAGTCACCGAGGGCGACGTACCGGTCGGTGGCCGCCGCCTGGGCGGGTACGGCTGTCGCGAGGGTGGCGCCGAGAGCCGCTGTCAGGCTCAGGGCGAGGGTCATCAGGCGGGATCTCCGCACGTCGCACACTCCCGGGGGCTAGGAGAAAGATCAGTAGGAGATAGATATCACTAAATATGCCCATGGGGAAGTAGCGTCGGCGATCGATGCAGGATTTGTGCACATCCTGTCACCCTGATGAAGGTCCCTGTCAACCGTCGCGCTCCCCCGCCGACGGCGGGAATGCCGCACCGGTGACCGTGGTTCGTGCCGACATGACGACACTCGGACTGATCGGCAGCGGCAACATCGGCGGTACGCTGGCCCGGCTCGCGGTGGCCGCCGGCCACGACGTGGTCCTGAGCAACTCGCGGGGACCGGAGACCCTCAAGGACCTGGTCGACGAGTTGGGGCCGAACGCCCGCGCGGCGACCGCGCAGGAGGCCGCGGAAGCCGGCGAGATCGTGGTGGTCACGATCCCGCTGCGGGTCTACCGCGAGGTGCCGGTGGAGCCGCTGGCCGGCAAGGTCGTGATCGACACCAACAACTACTACCCGGAGCGGGACGGCCGCTTCCCGGAGCTGGACGACGAGTCGACCACCACCAGTGAGCTGCTCCAGCGGCATCTGCCGGCGGCCAAGGTGGTCAAGGCGTTCAACAACATCTACTTCCAGCACCTGCTCGACCTGGCCCGCCCGGCCGGCGCGGCGGACCGCAGCGCACTGGCCATCGCCGGGGACGACACCGGAGCCAAGGCGGCGGTCACCGACCTGCTCGACACGCTCGGCTACGACACCGTCGACGCCGGTCCGCTCGCCGAGGGTTGGCGCTTCCAGCGGGACACCGCCGCGTACGGCCTGCCGTACCTGGCCGCCCCGCCGAGCTGGGAGGCATCCAAGCCGGCCGACGCCGCCACGGTACGCGCCGCCCTGGCCGCCGCCCGCCGGTACGCCGACGCCTGACACGTAAACGGCGCAGCCTCAGGTACCCGGCCCGCCGAGCCGGGTACCGGGGGCCGCCCGGTCAGGACACGGCAGTCACCCTGTCCCCGGCGTCCTCCTGCCCCGGGGACAGGGCGGCGTACCCACCCATGTGGTACAGCAGGGGTGCGCCCTCCCCGTGCCGGCCGAGCAGCGGCTCGGCCAGCACGATCGCATGGTCCCCGGCGGACACCCGCCCGGTGACCCGGCACAGCAGCCAGGCGACCGGCCCGTGCAGCAGCGGCACCCCGTACGGGCCGTACCGCCATCCCGGGTACGCGGCGAACCGGTCGATGCCGCTGGTGGCGAACGTTCGCGCCGCGTCCTGCTGGTCGGCGCCGAGCAGGTGCACCGCCACATGCCCCGCCACGGCCACGGTCGGCCAACTCGACGACGACCGGGCCAGACAGAACGACACCAGCGGCGGACGCAGCGACACCGACGTGAACGAGGTGGCGGTGAACCCGACCGGCGGGCTGCCCGGGGCGGTGACCACCGCGACCGACGCGGCCTGCCGGCGCAGCAGGGAACGGAACGTGTCCGGGGTCAACTGTCCACCTGGACCTCGATGGTGATCGGTGTACCGCCGCGCACGAGGGTGTTGTAGATCGGGCAGCGGGCGGTGAAGTCGTCCACGTACCGCCGGCTCTGCTCGGCCGGGGTGGCGGTGAACCGGAAGCGCAGCCCGATCCGCTCGAACCGGGTGCTGTCGTCCGCGTCGACCAGATAGGACGCGTCCAGCTCCAGCCGTGGGTACGGCAGCTCCCACTCCACCGACCGGGCCGCGATGATGTTCAGCGCACAGCCCGCGAGGCTCGCCAGGAAGTACTCCGCCGTTCCCGGGTGTTCGGGTTTCTCCAGCAGCTTGCTGTTGTCGATGGTGAACGTCGTGTCGGCACCGGTCGCCGTAAAGCGCCCCACCACCTCGGTGGTCCGCAGCGCCAGCACGTACGGCTTCCGCTCGGTGCCGGAGTCGGGCGTGTTCCGCGCGGTGCCGGAGTCGGGGGTGGTCATGCCGCACCGCCCTGCCCGGCGAGCGCGGCCCGCTCGGCCAACCCGTTCGGCGCGGGCTTGATCCCGAGGTGGTCCCGCAGCGTCGACGTGGTGTACTCGGTACGGAAGACGCCCCGACGCTGGAGTTCCGGCACCACCAGGTCGACGAACGCGGCGGCCGGTCCGGGCCAGTAGGGCTGGCAGATGGCCAGCCCGTCGAAGGCGTTCTCCCGGAAGTTGGACTCCACGAAGTCGGCGAGCTGCTTCGCGTCCCCCACGACCGCGGGCTGCGACATGGGGTTGTTGCCCAGGTAGTGGGTCAGGTCCTCGAGGGTGATGTCCTCGTCGTCGAAGCTCGCGATCGCGTTGTCCACGATCCACGCCTTCTCCGGGATGAGCGTACGGTCGATCGCGGCCAGCACCCGGTCCGTGCCGGTACGGCCGGTCAGGTCGATGCCGAACTGCTCGGAGAGCACCTCCGGGACGAAGACGTTGGTGTTCAGGTCCTGCACCTGACGGAACTTGGCGTGCGCGTCCCGCGCGTTCTCCGCCACGTACGGGGTGATCCCCGCGATGAGCAGGTGGTCCTCGGGCGGCCGTCCGTGCCGGACGACCCGGGACTTGATGTCGGCGTAGTACGCCTTGTTCCACTCGGCGTGCCGCCACTGGATGAACCGCATCTCGGCGTACTTCGCGGCGAACTCCAGCGAGCGTTCCGAGTAGCCGGGGTGCATGAACGGCACGTGCCCCTGCGGCGGCCGGGGGAAGTTCAGCGGGCCACGGATCGAGAAGTGCTTGCCGGTGTGGTCGACCCGCCGCGCCTTGCTGACGTCGTGGTAGATCCCCCGCTCCTTGTCGGCGACCAGCCAGCCGTCCTCCCAGCTGTCCCACAGGTCGCGCAGCACCTGGACGAACTCCTCGACCCGGTCGTACCGGTCGGCGTTGTCCAGGTGGCGTTCCCGACCGAAGTTGTGGGCGGCGGAGAGGTCCGAGCCGGTCACGATGTTGAGGCCGAGCCGACCGCCGGAGAGGTGGTCGAGGGTCGCGGTGACGCGGGCGATGTGGAAGGGGTCGTGGTACGTCGCGTTGAAGGTCACCACCAGGCCGACCTTCTGGCTGAACGCCGCCGCGTAGGCCATCAGGGTGAAGCCCTCGATGGCGAAGAGGTGGTCGTGCGAGGCCTGGACGTTCCTACCGGTGTACGCGAAGTTTCCCCGGTGGGCGGAGCTGGTCAGCGAGTTGCCGACGAAGAAGAAGTCGAACAGGCCCCGCTCGGCGATCTTGACACCCTCGGAGACCAGGGTCGGGTCGGTGTATCCGTCCGCGTCGGCCTCGGGCAGTCGCCAGGCGCTGGAGTGGCGGCCGATGCCACTGTAGACAAGGCCGAGTTTGACGTGCTGTCGGGTCATGTCGCGAACCTTTCGGGGCGGGGGCGGGGCGGGGGCGGAGGCGGGGCGAGGACGGGGCGGCGGCGAGACGAGGGTGGAGCCGGTGGCGGTGGCGGAGGTACGGCGTCAGACGGTGGTGGCGGTGTCGACGGACCGGGCGGCCCGGGGCGTTCGGCGTAGGGTGCCGTGCTGCTCGACCCCGAGCAGGGTCAGGAGATCGGCCCGCCGGGCGAGCAGTTCGGGGCCCGGGACAGCGCCGTCGGCGTCCCGGGTGATCTCGATGGCGTGCGCGATCCGTCCGGCGTCGAGCACGAGCACCCGGTCCGCCAGCAGCACCGCCTCGTCGACGTCGTGTGTGACCAGCACCACGGTCGCCGCGTGCCGTTCCCAGAGCCGGACGACGAGTTGGTGCATGGCGATGCGGGTGAGGGCGTCGAGCGCGCCGAACGGCTCGTCGAAAAGCATCAGCCGGGGCTGCCGGACCAGCGCGCGGGCCAGCGCGACCCGCTGCGCCTCCCCGCCGGAGAGGGTCAGCGGCCAGGCGTGGCTCTTGTCAGCGAGCCCGACCTCGGCGAGCGCGTCGAGGCCCGCCGCGCTCGACGTGTCGGGCAGGCCGATCGTGACGTTGTCGAGGACGCTGAGCCAGGGGAACAGCCGCGGTTCCTGGAAGACGACCGCGACCGCGTCCGGCACGGCGACCCGGCCGGCGTCCGGCTCGTCCAGTTTGGCGAGCAGGCGCAGGAGGGTGGACTTCCCGGAGCCGGACCGGCCGAGGAGGGCGACGACCTCGCCCTCCCCGACGGTCAGGTCCAGTCCGTCGAGTACCCGCTGGTCGCCGAAGCGGCGGGAGACGTTGCTGGCCAGTTCGAGCATGTCAGCTGCCCAGGGTGGTGACGTCCACGTAGTTCTTGGACAGGTCGGGGACGCTGGCGCGGAAACCGAAGCGCACGGTCTGCTCGCCGACCTCCCGGATCTGCGCCAGGACCTCGTCGTTGATCGCGACCACCTCGCCCGGGTCGAAACCGACCACCAGGTCGACCAGGTTGGCCGGCTGCCCGTCGGCCAGACGCGCCTTCTTCTCCACGTCGCGGTCGGTGCGGATCCGGTTCGCCTGGTCGACCAGCCCGTCGAACACCGCCCTGACGGTGGCGGGGTGCTCGTCGAGGAAGCTCCGGGTGACCACGAACAGGCTCCAGTTGCGTGCCCCGGTCTGCGCGTTGGTGGTCAACACCGAGGTGTCCTTGACCAGTTGCGCGGACGCGAAGAAGTTGTCCCAGGTGGCGAGGGCGTCGACATCGCCGCTGGCCAGCGCGGAGACCCCGTCGGCCGGATTGGCGATGTACACGATCTTGACGGCGTCTGCCTTCAGGCCGGCCGACTCCAGTGCGGCGAGCAGCACGTACTCACCGGTCGAACCCTTCGTGCTCACCGCGACCCGCTTGCCGGCCAGGTCGGCGACGGACCCGATGCCGGCCTGGTCACGGACCACGATGCCCTGGTTGTCACCGGAGTTGCGGATCAGCGCGAAGGCCACCAGGCTGGACGCGGAGTCCGCCTCGTTGAAGAAGGTCGCCACCGAGTTCGACGTGAAGTCGATCCGGCCGGCCTTGGCCGCCTCGGACGCCTCGACCGGCGCGAGCGGCCCGTTCCACTGGACGGATCCGCCGATCTTCTTGAGGGCGTCCGACACGGCGTTGCTGTCCTCGGCGAGGGTCCACAGGTTGGTGCCGCCGAAGTACCCGACCCGGGCGACGGCCGGGTCGTCCTGGCCGGTCGGGGCGGCGGCCTCGACCGGGGAGGTGGCCGGGTCACCGCCGCAGGCACTCAGCACGAGGGCCGCGGCGAGCACGAGGGCGCTGATTCCGCGACGTCGACGGTGGTGGTGGGGCAGGGTACTCATTGCGGTTGTCCTTTGGTTGTCACGTTGTTCCATGGTTTGGGTGCGGTCGGTCCGGCGGGTGGCGTGCCTGGCGACGAGGAACTGCCCGGTCGGGGGTCAGACCCCGCGGTGGGCCTGTCGCCAGCGGAAGAGGCGGCGCTCCAGTAGCGCGACGAGCGCGTCGGTGACCAGGCCGAGCACCGCGTACAGAACGACGCAGAGGATGACGACGTCGCCCTGCCCGTACTGGCGGGCGTTGGTCAGGAGGAAGCCGATGCCGGTCACCGCGTTGAGGCTCTCGGCGAGGACGAGCACCGCCCAGGTGATGCCGAGCGCGTACCGGATGCCGATGAACACCGACGGCAGGGATCCGCGCAGCAGCACCCGGGTGGCGAGCTGGTACGCGGTGAGCCCGTAGACCCTGCCCGCCTCGACCAGTTTCCGGTCGACGTTGCGGATACCGCCGAAGGTGTTGAAGTACACCGGGACGGCGGTGGCCAGGGCCACCAGCAGCACCTTGGTCTGCTCGCCGATGCCGACCCAGAGGATGAGCAGCGGGAGCATCGCGGTGAACGGGACGGCCCGGATGATCTGGACCGGTTTGTCGAGCACGAACTCCGCCCAGCGGGCGAACCCGGCGAGCACCCCCAGCAGGATGCCGGCGGTGATGCCGATGGTGGCCCCGAGCAGCCCACGGGTGATCGTCACGCCGATGGAGGACCACAGCAGCCCCACCTCGACCAGTTCCGCCGCCGAGCCGACGACCTCGGTCGGGGACGGCAGGAACTGGTCCGACACCGAACCGGTCGCCGTGGTGCCGATCCAGAGCCCGACGACCGCGAGCACGCTCAGCCAGGGCGCGATCCGCAACCCCAGTCGTGCCCATGAGAAGCCGGGGCGAGCGGCGATGGAAGTCATCACTACCTCTCCGTACGGACTGCCGGCCGGCTGCCGGCGACGCCGCAGGCCATCCGTAAAGTCCTATAATTCATATCGGGTTGGTAGGGATAGTAGCCACCGGGTGGTCTCGGGCCTAGTGGTCAGCGTTGTGACCGGCACGACATCGCAGCTCAACGGGGGTGCGGAACGAGCGATACCGCTCCGCCCGCGCACGTGACGGAGCGGGGGCGTGACGGAGCGGGGGCGCACCGGGCGGGAGATGACCGGATCCGCTAACGGATCTGCCTCCATCGCCCCCGGTGCGCCCCCGCCCACCCGGCCCGGCCACCTTCCGGGTCGGGCCGCCGGTTCAGGTCAGTCCCGGGCCCGCCGGGCAGACCGGCGCCCCATCACCGCAGCCGCCATGACCAGCAGGCTGCCGCCACCGAACAGGACGGCTCCGAGTGCGCCGATGGTCGGCAGGTCGTCGGTACCGGTGACCGGGAGTTGCGAGTGTGAGTGGGTCGGTCTGGGGCCGGGCCAGTGGGTCGGCTTCGGACCGGGTCCGTGAGTCGGCTTGGGGCCGGGCGAGTGGGTCGGCTTGGGGCCGGGCGAGTGGGTCGGCTTGGGTGATTCCGTGGGTTTGACGGCCTGCGGGGTGCCCGGGGTCGGCGGTGACCAGGCACTCTGGCCGGCACCGGGAACATCCACCGCGGCCACCTCCACCTCGTACGTCACCCCGTTGGTCAAGCCGCTGATCACGGCCCGCCGGTTGGCGGCATCGACGCTGCCGGCGGGGACGACCACCCAGTCACCGGTGCTGTCGACGCGGTACCTGACCTGGTAGCCGGCCGGCGACACCCCGGCCGGCGCGTCCCAGGTCACCACCAGTTCCCGGTCGCCCGGGGTGACCCGGGGTGCCGGCATCTCCAGCGGCTGGTGGTCGACGGTCAGGAACACCGGTACCTGTCCGCCGCTCTCGCTCCCGGCGAGCGCGGTCACCGTGTAGGTGACAGCGGTTCCGTTGGGCACCGGGGCCAGGCCGGTGTCGACTATCCGCCGCGCGTCGGCCCCGACGGTCCCGACCGGCACCTCGACGCCGCCGATCGTCCTGGTGATCCGGTAGCCGGTGACGAGGTCGGCGTTCTGGTCCGGTGGCCCCCAGGTGATCACCGCCGAGTTGCCGTCGAAGCCCATCCGGGCAGCGGGGTCGGTCGGATAGCTGGGTACGCCGACGAAGACCTCCACCACCGGCTCGTTGACCCCGCCGTCGTTGCCGCCGGCGAGGCTGACCAGCCGGTAGTAGATGGTGGAGATGCCGGTCGGCAGTCCGGGGATGGTGTCGACATAGGTCCGGGCCGTGGTGCTCGGCGTGAGGACGGTGTACGGCCCGCTCGCACCGACGCGCCGCTCGACGCGGTAACCGGTCAGCAGGGCCGCGTTGATCGTCGGTGGGGTCCAGGACAGGGTGACCCGGGTACCGGCCGTCGTGATGTCGACGGTTGCCGGCCCGCTCGGCACGTCCTTGTAGATCGCTGGCGGGTAGGTGGTGATGGAGTCGACCGGTGTCGTCCCGGCGAGCGCGGTCACCTCGTAGCCGACCAGGTGCACCCCGGTCGACAGGCCGGCCAGCAGGTCCGTTGCCGAGGTCACGGTCGGCGGGGTGGTCGTGACCGTCGTCGGGGTGCCGTTCTCGATCCGGTCCACGCGGAATCCGGTGAGTTCGGGGGCGCTGCCCTCGGTGGTCCACTGGACGACGACCGGACCGGTCGCCTGCTGGACGGCGCTGGCGCTGACGAAGCCGAACGCCGGCTGGGCCTGCGCCGGCACGGCAACACCCAGCAGCGTCAGCAGACCGCCGGTCGCGATCCAACGTAACGCGCCGGCCAGGCGCGGATGGTGCCGTGACATGTCTTCCCCCGCAGGATCTCTCGTACCGTTCCTGGAGCTGATCTTTCGAATCAGCAGTGATGAGAATCCTGGCAGAGATGCGGGGGATATGTCCTGTTTTCGTAGGTTATCGCCCGGTCAGGCATCCCCGGCGGGCGGCCTGACCGGGCGTCCGCCCGCCGCTCAGGGAGTGGAGACGGCGATGGGGTTGCTGTAGGCCGAGCTGCCGGCCGTGTTGAAGGCGAGGATGCGGTAGTAGTAGATGCGGCCCCGGACCAGCCCGGTGTCGCTGTAGCTGCGCGCGCCGGCGGGCAGGGTGAAGGTGGCGACACCGGTGGTGAAGGTGGCGTTCGTGGCGCGTTGCAGGGTGAACCCGCCCAGCGCGACGGACGTGCTCGCCGCCCAGGTGAGGTTGACCGTGGCGGTGGAGCCGGTGGCCACACCGACGCCGGCCAGGTTGGTGGGTGTCGCCGGGACGGCCGTGGACACCGACGCGACGTTGGACCACGGCGACACGGCACCGAGGTACGTGGTGCGGACCCGGTAGTAGTACGTCGTACCGGCGACCACGGTCGTGTCGGTGTAACTGCTGCTCACCGGCAGGTTCAGGGTGACCAGCCCGGTGGTGAAGGCGGCGTTCGTGGCCCGTTGCAGGGTCACCCCCGTCGCGTAGGAGTGGTTCACCCAGGTCAGCGTTACCCGTAGGGGCGCGGTCGCGGTGAGGGTGGCCACCAGGTTGGTCGGTGCCGCGAGGGCGACGCTGGCCGACGCCGTGTTCGACCAGGCGGAGTAGCTGACCGCGTTCTCGGCCCGGACCCGGTAGTAGTACGTGACCCCGGGCACGACCGTGGAGTCGGTGTAGGTCCGGGCGGTGGCCGGCACGGTGAACGTGGTCAGGCCGGTCGTGAAGCCCGGGTCGGTCGCACGCTGGACGAGGTTGTTCGTCGCGGGCGGCCGGGTGGCGTTGTTGGTCCAGTTCACCACGATCGCGGGTGGCACCGTCGTCGAGCCTGGTGCCGCGGTGGCGGTGAGCGAGGTCGGCGACGCGGGGGTGAAGCGCAGCACCATCGGCCGCATCATGTCGAAGTCCTCGTGGCCGAGGAGGTGACAGTGCCAGACGTACTCCCAGTCGAAGTCGTACGGCTGGTTGGTCACCACCATCGGGTCACCGGTCTGGGGGTCGATCTGGGCGAACCCGTTCGTGGTGCCCGGCACCTGCGTCGGGTCGAGCAACCGGATGCTCTCGCCGACCTTGAACGGCAGCGGTACGGGCAGCCTCGGCCGCAGGGCGACGATGGTGTCCTCCAGCGGGTTCATCCGGACCGTCTCCTTCCAGCCCAGCTCGTTGGCGGGCGGCGGCTTGATCGCCCCGTCCCAGCCCACCCGGTTGATCAACTGCACGTTGAAGTAGTGGAAGTGGATGGCATGGGTGTCCACGCCGTTGTGGGTGACCTTCCACACCTGGGTGCCGTCGCCCGGGGAGCCCACCGGGGTCGCCAGGTCCGACGGATAGACGATCTCCGTCGGCGGGTTGATGTACGGCAGCGGGATCGTCGTCTGGGTGAAGGCGGTGGTCTTCGGCAGCTCCACCCCGAGGTTGGCGTTCATCCGTCCGTACACCTGGTCGAAGTCCTCGACGATCGCCTTCGGTTCGAGATCCAGCGTGACCGGGCGGGTTCCGCCGATCGGGGTGAAGGTGATCGTGGTGTCCTGGATCGGCACGTAGGTGTTCGTCGGGGCCGTCGTGTGGAACGCCGGGTCGTAGGCCT
The DNA here is from genome assembly GCF_028993575.1 of Micromonospora cathayae. Taxonomy (NCBI): domain Bacteria; kingdom Bacillati; phylum Actinomycetota; class Actinomycetes; order Micromonosporales; family Micromonosporaceae; genus Micromonospora; species Micromonospora cathayae. The sequence continues at coordinate 6,555,331 of NZ_CP118615.1, forward strand.
TCTCGGGCACGATCGGCTCCGGCTGGCTCGCCCCGTACGCCTGCGGCAGCCGGGCCTGCAACCGGGCCAGGTTGAAGGGGGCCGCCGGGGTGCCCGCGACGCGGATCTGCATCACCGTGCGGGTGTTCGGCCCGTAACCGGGCAGGGTGGTGGGCGCGCCGCCGGTGTCGGTCTGGTCCGGGTCGCCGGTGTAGTAGTCGTAGCGGGTATCGAAGCCGGGCATCGGCGCCGGGCAGTCGTTGTAGAGGATCAAATTGGTACCCGGCGGCACCGACGAGAAGTCGATGACCACGTCGGCGCGCTCCGCCGGACCGAGCAGCAGGGTGTAGTTCTTGACGTTCAGCACGGTGATGTCGCGGCGGTTGTACTCGTAGTTGATGGGCTGGTTGTGCAGCACCGCGACGCCGGGCAGCAGGCCGCCCTCGGTGCCGATCTGGTACCAGTCCGGGCCGCGGGCGTCGGGGTTGGGCACCCCGCCGGCCCGGCCGTCCGTCGGCCAGTCCGGTGGGAAGGTCGGGTTGGGGCACGCCTCCACCATCGGCACCTCGCCGGCCGCGCCGTCGCGCAGGGTGCCGTTCGGGTTCCACATCGTGCCGTTCGACGCCGCGTAGTAGAGCTGGAGGTTGAGCGAGCGGTCGCTGCACGCGTTCAGGATCCGGAACCGGTACGCCTTTGGTTCCACCTCGAGGTAGGGGTACGGGCAGCCGTTGACGATCGGGGTGTCCTGGAACGCCTCGGGCACCACCGAGGGGGTCGGGGTGCCGGGCTGGAGCGGCGGCTCCCAGGGACGCCGCACGGGGTCGTAGTACGGATTGGGCACCGGCCCCTGCTCGATGCCCGTGAACGGCGGCCAGAACCAGGGGCCGTAGTCCCAGCGGCCCATCGGGTTGGCCCCGGTCTCGTTGTACGGATTCTGGTTGGGCATGTAGACGTGCGGGAACCACAGGCTGCCCTTGCCACCCCAGTTCGCGGTGTCCCAGGTCGGATCCTCGGCGGCCAACTGGGCCGGGTCGGGGACGAACGTCTTGTCCTGCACGACGAGGGTGATCTGCTCGGCGGGAACCACCCCGTCGGTGACCAGTTGCTGCTGCACCGGGTCGTCCAGCATGTAGAGCCCCAACTGCCCGGAGTAGACGGTGAGCCGGGTGATGCCGAGCGAGTGGTCGTGCATCCACATCATCCGGCCGCTCTGCTGGTTGGGGTAGTAGAGCGTGACCGCCCCGGCACCGGGGTTGGGCATGTCCGGGACGGCGGCGTAACTCGCCCCACGGGGGTAGGAGGTCACCTCGCCCGCCGGCACGAACCACTGCAACGGGGTCCCGTCACTGATCCACGGTGTCTCCGAGCCGTGCAGGTGCAGCACCACCCGGTTCTGGGTGTACAGCTCGGTGGGGCTCAGCGGGCCGGTGCCGGCACCGCCGACGGTGGTGTCCACCGGGAGGAAGAGCTTGCCTGCGGCACCGGTCGGCAGTTGGTTGACCAGCTTCACCCGGACCGGGCGGCCCTGCCGGGCGAGGATCACCGGACCGGTGTAGAACGGCCGTGGCGGTGGCGCGACGGTGTTGTGGCCGCTGCCGTCCGTACCGTTGTTGAGCTGCTTGTAGCCCCGGAGCCGGGTGGCCGGCAGATCCGGGTGCAGCTGCTGCTGGTACTGCTGCACGCCGATCTCGTAGTAGTCCGAACCGGGGTACGTAACGGTGTCCGGCACCGCGACCGGGAGATAGTTGCCGAGTTGGTTCGCCTTGGTGGCACCCACCCCGGGCAGGCGGGTGACGAACTTCCGGACGCCGGTACCAGGCCGCACCGCACCGTTGACCACCACGGGCAGTGGACTGTTCGCGAAGTTCGGCGTGAAGCCGAAGTAGTCGGGTGGATCGTTCGGTCCGATCGCCACGACCGGGTCCCCGGCGGCTTGGCGCGGCACTACCGTCGGCGACGACGGGGCTGTCGTGGGGGCATCTTCCGGCACGGTGGTGACACCGCCCTGATCGCGCGATCGTCCTCTCTGACCAGCCATGTCCGCTCCCTCCATTGCACGGTGAAGCCGTCGGACGGGAAGACGGTGCAGTCTGATCCACCCGACCCCTTCCGTTACCTTCGGTAACCAGTCAATCGACTGAATCCCCTTCGCAAAGCCGGCCACCTCCATCGCGGTCGATGTCCGCGCCAAATACGACAAAATGCTGGTGGCCCACGTCGTAGGTGATCTGCCGCCGACCAGGAACGGGTCAACCGGCGAAGGTGTCCGCCAAATGGATCCGGTGGTCGGGCACCCCGGCGGCCCGCAACCGCAGTCGGGAACCGGCGATCATCGCGGGCGGGCCGCAGACGTACACCTCCTGGTCGTCGCGGAGGTACCGCAGGGCGACGGTGAGCGCGTCGCCGACCTCGGCCGGCTCGGCGGTCGGGTCGTGGGAGAACGCCGGCACGACGGTCAGCCACTCGTGGCCGCACTGGAGCTTGTCCAGGCTGGTGGCGTCGTACAGGTCGGTGAAGGTACGCGAGCCCACGACCAGGGTGACCCGCCGTCCGCCGGCCTCGACGAGCTGCTCGACCAGGGCGCGTAGCGGAGCCAGCCCGGTGCCCCCGGCGACCAGCAGCAGCTCCGCGTGGGTCGGCGGGTCGGGCAGCAGCAGCCCGGCCCCGGCGGGCGGGCCGAACCACAGCCGCTCCCCCGGCCTCGTCCCGTCGACCAGCAGCCCGGACAGCCTGCCCCCGGACAGACCCTCGGATACGGCGCGGACGTGCAGTTCGATCGTGCCGTCGGGGCGGGGCGCGTTGGCCGGGGAGTACCACCGCCACCGGCCGGGCAGCCGCGCCGACGACACCGGCACCGCCTGGCCGGGCCGGTACGGCAGCCGGTACTCGGGCCGTACGGTCAGGATGGCGACGCCGTCGCACGGCCGCTGGTGGCCGACCACCGTGCCCGGCACCCAGGTCATGCCCTCGCCGGCCCGGCGGACGGGCCGGACCATGGCGGTCGTCGCCCGGTCCCGGGCCGCCGACCAGGCCACCGCCACCCGCGGCGTCCACGGTTCGGCGCTGGCCCGCGCCAGCACGGCGGTCAGCGCGTCGAGCACCGGCTCCTGCCGGGCCGGAAGCAGCCCGAACCGGTGGTACGCGCGCCCGAGCACGGTCAGCAGCGCGGCCCGCCCGGCCGGATCGTCGTGACGACCACCGCAGACCAGCCAGCCGAGGGCGGCGAACAGCGGCTCCGCCTCCCGGCGCGGCACCAGCCCCGGGCAGCGTTCCTCCACCAGCGACCAGAACCGCCCGGCGGCCCGCTCCACATCGGTCGCCGCCCACACCCGTACCAGCTCCACCCGCACCTCCACACGTAACGGCCCACACTCAGGGGCACCCGACGAACAGGAACGGCACCGGGGCGGGCGGGGACGACGGGAGCGCGACAGGTCGGGGGAAGACCGTTCCCGCCGGAGCCCAGCACCCGCCCCGGGCCATGCGAGGAATCGTGCCGGCCACACTGAACAGCGAACATGACTCCGAGTAGCTGATCGGTATGCGTAGCGCAGGTCCAGAATGATCTCGACCTGCACCGAGCAGCATGATCAACATGCGTGATGCGTATACCGATGCGTCACGGAGTGCAGTTGAATGGAGTGTGGACGAGGTACCCCACGGACGGAGCCACCCCGCATGGCGAGGTCGTCGGCGCAGCGCACCCCCACCTGTCCCCGCTGCGGCGGGCGGCTGGCCCGGGACAACAGCAGCGGACGCTGCAACCCCTGCCAGGCGGCCGAACGCGACCGGCTGACCACCCCGCCGGCCCTGCCACCGTCCTTCTGGGACCACGAACCGCTCCGCCGGGCGTTCCGGGACCGGCACCTCGGCCTGGTGATCCGCGCCTACCGCAACCACCCGTACCACGGCCGCCGGCCGCTGCCGCAGCACGTGGTGGCCCGCTGGCTCGGCATCACCCAGGCCCAGCTCAGTCGGGTCGAGGGCGGCCCGCCGATGGTCCACCTCGACCGCCTCACCCACTGGGCCCAACTCCTCACCATTCCCGCCGGACACCTGTGGTTCAAGCTCCCCGACACCCCCGGAGAGCCCGCCGCCGACCGCGCAGGGGTCCAGGTCGACCCCGCCACAGGTACGGAGGGAAGCGACCCCGATTGCGAGGGTGACACCATGAAACGTCGCAGCCTGGTCATCGCCGCCGGCCTCGCCAGCCTCGGCGTCACCGAGCCGTTCGGCCCGGTGCTCGCCGCCGCCGACTCCCCACCCCGGATCGGCGCGGAACACATCGACTCGGTCCAGTCGGTCATCGACGGCTTCGAACGCGCCGACGCCGCGATGGGCGGCAACGAGCTGTGCACCTTCGCGATGACCCTGCACCAGCGGGTCAGCCGATGGGAACGCGACTGCGCGTACGACCGTCAGGTGGGTCACGCCCTGCACAGCGTCCTAGGAGAGTTGGAGTGCTGGATCGGCTGGTTCGCCCTGGACGCGGAACGCCGTCCGGAGTCCCGCCGCTACCTGCACGAGGCCATCCTCCGCGCCCGGCTCCAGGACGATCCGAGACTCGAGGTCCGCGCCATGGCGACCATGGCCCTTCTGGTACGCCCCAACCACCCCCAGGAATCCCTGCACTGCGCCGAGGCAGCACGACGGATGGCGACTGGATGGGCCACCCCGAAGCTGGCGACACTGTTGAATCTCAGGGCAGCCCGTGCCAGCGCTGCGCTGGGTGATGCCGGCGGTTTCAATCGGGAGATGGCGAACGCCCTCCGAGCCTTCGATCGCGGTACCCACGAGAACGACCCGCACTACATCAGCTTCGTCACGCCCATCGAGGTCGGCGGTACGGAGGCTCAGTCCCAGGTCGACCTCGGGCACCCCGATCGGGCAGCCAGCACCTACGAGAACCTGGCCGCCAATCCGGATGCCGCCTACCGCCGCAACCAGGTGCTCTGCTCGGTCGACCGCGCCAAGGCCCTGCTTCTGCAAGCCGATGTCGACACGTCGAGCCGACTCGCACTCGAGATCCTTCCTGCAGTGGCAACCCTGCAATCGAAGCGGACCACGACGCGCTTCGCCGCACTGCGGCAGGATCTTCAGCAGCAGACGACCCGATCCACGGCAGCCCGCGAGTTCGTCGTGGCCTACGACGAGGCGGTGCGGGCATGACGGTGCAGCTCCGGACCTACGACTCCGAGCAGGCGCAGAAGATCCTGGAGGACCTGGTCCGGGTCTACCTGGAGATCCACGCGACGCCGCCGACCCCGTTCCAGAACGAGGACCGCTACCGTCGTCAGCTCGCCGGGCACCTGACCAACCCCGGTTGGAAACTAGTCACCGCCACCGAGAACGGCGAGCTGATCGGCTACGCCTACGGCTTCCCCCTCCCACCGCACACCCGCTGGTGGGAGGGCCTGCAAACCCCTGTACCAGATGGCTTTACGGCTGAGGACGGCCGACGCACCTTCGCGATCAGCGAGATCATGGTCCGGCTCCCCTGGCGACGACAGGGGGTTGCCCGGATGCTGCACGAAGCCCTCGTATCCGATGTGGAAGGGAGGCGGATGACGCTGCTGGTCGAGCCGGACAACCTGCCTGCCCGGACCGCCTACACCCGCTGGGGCTACCGGGAGGTGGCGGACCTGCGTCCCGGCTGGGAGAACGCACCGACCTTCACAGCCCTCGTGCTGCCCAGATGAGCACTCGTGCTGCCGAGATGACGGAGCGGGTGTCGTCGGAAGACCAGGAGCAGGCGGCGAGTAGGTCCACGCGCCCGTACCGGTTGCGAGACCTCACGCCTTCCGACGGACTACCAGGGTGATGCCGCAGAAGATCGCCATGCAGCCCGACAGGACACCGACGATGATCTCCAAGGGACGGTCGAACCCCGACAGAACTTGGGAAGTGAACGTACAGAGCGTGGACACCAACAGCCACCAGTACACCCAGCGGGGCGTTCCGCGCCCACGGACATCGCTCATGTCGACGTTAGGTTGCCGGCCAGAAGCGAACTGAAACACCGTCCATGTCGTCGCGGCGGCCATCGCTGTCAGGTCCGCTCGGCGACCTCGATCCGTCCGAGGGGCCACGTCCTGGCCGAACTGGAGAACGGTACGGGGGTGGTCAGGCCGCCCCCGTACCGCGCCGGTCAGGAGGCGGTGGCCAGCGCCGGGCTACGCTCCTCTTCCCGTCGCCGGCTCATCAGCGACTCCACGGCCCACTTCCCCGGCCCCAGGATGGCGACGAGGAGGAACGACCAGCAGAACAGGGCGGCGAGTTCGCCGCCGTTCTGCTGGGGCAGCAGCGCCTCCGGCTGGTGGACGACGAAGTAGGCGTACGCCATCGAGCCGGAGCAGACGATGGCGGCGATCCGGGTGCCCAGGCCGACGAGCACCAGCAGGCCGCCGACGAGTTGGATCAGAGCGGCCCACCAGGTGGGCCAGACGGCGAACTCGACGGCCTGTCCGCTGCCCCGGTGTCCACCGAGGACACCGAAGATGGACGCGATGCCGCGTAACGTGAACAGCAGTCCGATCACGATTCGGAAGATGCTGGTCACCGGGTCGGCGAGGCGATGGAGAGCCACGATCATCCCTTTCACGGGGGTGGTTGCTGGACTGATCGGTGCCGTCGCCTCTCCATGGCACCGGGGATCCTCTCCCGCCCGGGTGAACGCCGCCTTCGTGACACCTAGTGACGAGGCCGACACGCTCAGGGAGTAAAGCTTGACTACGCAAGGAATCCGTAAGAACTATTCTATTGACCATCGGTGAAGTTAAGTCAATAGATGTCTCAGGATCTTGGTGGACCGAAAGTACCGCCGGGCCGCCCGGAGGGAACCGTCAGGCAAGCCGGGGCGCGCCGCCAGGCACGCGCCGACGCGCGTCATCGGACCGATCGGCAAGCGCCGTCGGGCAGGCCGGGAAGCAACCTCAGGCAGGCTGGGAAGCGCCGGTCAGGTGGCCTGGGCGGCCAGCTCGCGGGCCCGGTCCCGGGCCGCCTCCAGGGCCGCGAGGAGCGCCGCCCGTACGCCGTGCTTCTCCAGCTCGCGGACGGCGGAGATGGTGGTACCGGCGGGCGAGGTGACCGCCTCGCGGAGCTTGACCGGGTGCTCGCCGGAGTCACGCAGCATCACCGCCGACCCGATGGCGGTCTGCACGATCAGCTCGTGGGCCACCTGGCGGGGCAGGCCGAGCAGGATCCCCGCGTCGATCATGGCCTCGACCAGCAGGTAGAAGTAGGCCGGCCCGGAGCCGGACAGGGCGGTCACCGCGTCCTGCTGCGACTCGGGCACCCGGATCGTCGCACCCAGCGGCTTGAACATCTCCTCGGCCAGGGTGAGGTGCTCCCCGGTGGCGTGCGCGCCGGCCGAGATGGCGGTCATCGCCTGGTCGACCAGGGCCGGGGTGTTGGTCATCACCCGGACGACCGGGGTGCCCGGCGGCAGCCGCCGGCTGAAGAAACTGGTGGGCAGGCCGGCGCAGAGCGAGATCACCAGCTTGTCGGCGGGCACCTTGGGGCCGATCTCGTCCAGCAGCACGCCGGCGTCCTGCGGCTTCACCGAGACGGCCAGCACCTCCGCCTCCTGCACGGCGGTGACGTTGTCGACCACGCGCACGCCGTACCGGGTGGCGATCTCCACGGCCCGCTCCCGGCGGCGCGCGGTGGCGAGCAGCCGGTCCACCGGCCAGCCCGACCGGAGCAGCCCGGAGAGCATCAGCTCACCGATCTTGCCGGCCCCGATCACCGCGACCGTGTGCACCTCGCCCGCCATTACGCCGTACCTTTCGTTGCGGTCTGTCCGGTGGCGCGGCGGACCGGACGGGTCGCCGCGCCACCGGGCACCGGATCAGCTACCGAAGAAGACCTCGGCCTCGGCGTACCGCTCCAGCGGCACGGTCTTCAGCTCGCGGGTGGCCTCGGCCAGCGGGACGCGGACGATGTCCGTGCTCTGCATGGCGACCATCTTGCCCCAGTCGCCCTCGTGCGCGGCGTCGATCGCCTGGAGGCCGAGGCGGGTGGCGAGCACCCGGTCGAACGCGGTCGGGGTGCCGCCGCGCTGGATGTGGCCGAGGACGACGGTCCGGGCCTCCTTGCCGGTCTTCGCCTCGAGCTGCTCGGCCAGCCACTGGCCGATGCCACCGAGCCGGACGTGCCCGAAGGCGTCCAGCTCCTGGTTGTGCAGGACCATCTGGCCGTCCAGCGGCTGCGCGCCCTCGGCGACCACCACGATCGGGGCGTACTGGTGCTGGAAGCGCTTCTCGACGTAGCCGGCGACCTGCTCGACGTCGAACTGCCGCTCCGGCAGCAGGATCACGTTGGCGCCACCGGCCAGGCCGGCGTGCAGGGCGATCCAGCCGGCGTGCCGGCCCATCACCTCGACGACCAGGGTGCGGTGGTGGCTCTCCGCGGTGGTGTGCAGCCGGTCGATCGCCTCCATGGCGATGTTGACGGCGGTGTCGAAGCCGAAGGTGTAGTCGGTGGCACCCAGGTCGTTGTCGATGGTCTTCGGTACGCCGACGACCTTGACGTCCAGCTCGTGCAGCTTGGTGGCGACCCCGAGGGTGTCCTCGCCGCCGATCGCGATCAGCGCGTCCACGCCCTGGTCGGCGAGGTTCTGCTTGATCCGCTCGACGCCGTTCTCGATCTTGAACGGGTTGGTGCGGGACGAACCGAGGATGGTGCCGCCCCGGGGCAGGATGCCGCGGACCTCCGCGATGCCCAGCGGACGGGACAGGCCCTCCAGCGGGCCCTTCCAGCCGTCCCGGAAGCCCACGAACTCGTGGCCGTAGCTGGCGACGCCCTTGCGGACCACCGCCCGGATCACCGCGTTGAGACCGGGGCAGTCGCCACCGCCGGTGAGCACGCCGATACGCATGATCTGCTCATCCTCCTGGAGCCTCGGGTAGCCCAACTAAAGCCCCAGGATATGGGTCGGATCAGACCGTCGGCGCCGTTGCCGGCCCGGGGCGGGCCGTCACAGCGCACTGTAGTCGCCCACGGTCCCGCCCCGACAGCGCGCCCCGGTGCCGTTCACGTACCGGACGGCCGCTGGTAACTGACCGCCCGGTTCTCGCCGGGAGCCGGCGGACGCCCGGTCACCGCCGCCCGCGCCAACCCGATCAGGGTGACCACGGTGCTGCTGGGCGAGTCCCAGTACTCGGCCGAGCTGGCGTGCACCCGCAGCAGGGTCAGCCCGGGGGTGTCCAGCCCGTCCGGGAACCAGGTCCGCAGCAGCGGGTGCCAGAGCCGCTCGGCCCGGTCCCGGTCCCAGCCCTCCCGGGCGGTGCCGGAGACCGAGACCCAGGAGTGCCGGCGCTGGTCGCTGAAGGCGACGTTGACCTCCGGGTTGACCCGGATCTGCCGGATCTTCGCGGAGTCGGCGTAGGCGAAGAACCACAGGTCGCCGTCGAAGTCGGCCTCCTGCAGGGCCATCGGACGGCTGAGCTGACGGCCGTCGACCCCGATCGTGGTCAGCATGCAGATCCGCGCGTCGCGGACGAGGTCGGTGACCCGGCGCCGCGCGTCGGCGTCCGTGGTCGACTCACCACTCATGACGGAAACTCCCTCGCGTCGGTTGACGCCGAACCGGGAGCCCCCCACCCTGCCTCGGTCCGACGCCGAACCGGTGCCCCGGACAGAACCGGTCAAACCTCGACGTCGGCACGAGGGTCCGGGGACGGTCAGTCGCCGGTCATCGCCCGCCACCGGGCGAGATTGTGCCGGGCGTCGACCAGCGCGTCGTGCCGGGCGGCCTCGGCGGTCGGCAGCGCCGGACGGCCCCGGTCGTCCCAGAGCTGACGCAGCTCCTTGGTGAACCGGGGGATCTCCCGGGGCAGGGTGATCATCGAACCCCAGAGCTGGGCCAGCACCACGTGGTCGTAGGCGGCGTACCAGGCCCAGAGTTCGATCTGCTCGTCCGGCCGGCCCCGCACCGGCTCGACCAGGAACTCCAGCAGGTCGTCGCGGATCCGCTCCCGGGAGCGCCAGGCCCGGTCGGCGGGCGAGGGCAGCTTGTCGAGGACGTTGCGGCGTACCCAGGGCACCGCCCGGGAGTCGTCGAACTCGGTGGAGACCGCGTAGAACTCGCGGCCGTACTCGTCGACGACGCCGATCGACACCAGATCGATGGTGCGGCCGTCCTCGATGAACTCGCAGTCGTAGAAGTAGCGGTAGACCATCCCGGTCATCCTCGCCTACCACCCCGACCCGTCGACGGGCGGGGCGACGGACAACCGGTCCGACACGTACGGTGACGGGCCGGGGCCGACCGCGACACGGATCCGCACGTCAACCACGCGATCCGCCGCAGCTCAGGATTGTCACGGAAGTGTTTTCAGGGGTGTACAGCAAGCGACCGGGGCGTCATGATCTGATGTGTACCGCTACCGGACGCCGAACCGGTGTCAGTTCACCTCGCAGACCGGGGGCTGTCAGGTTCACCCGGCTGCGAGTTGTGGTCCTTGACCGGGGAGGGGTTGCGCCCGTGGAAATGCGCCTGCCGGAGCCGGGTGACGCGCTCACGGGAGTCGAGATGTTCGCCGGCCTCGAGCCGGAGGTCCGGCAACGGGTCATCGCCGCGGCGGTGCCCCGCACCTACCGCAAGGGGCAGCTGCTCTTCGTCGAGAACGACCCCGGCGAGTCCCTGATCGTGCTGCGGCGCGGCGCGGTGGCCGTCTTCCGGACCGCCCCCACCGGGGAACGCGCCGTCCTGTCGGTGATCCGACCGCCGGACGTGCTCGGCGAGGTCTCGCTGCTGGACGCCTCCACCCGGTCCGCGTCGGCCGAGGCGATCGAGGACTGCAGCGCCCTGGCGCTGTCCCGACCGGCCTTCATGGAGCTGGTGCACTCCAACCCGCGCATCCTCGACGCGGTGATGCGCTCGCTCGGCGCGTTGATCCGCCGGCTGACCGAGCAGAACGCCGACCACGTTTTTTTGGACCTGCCGGGCCGGGTGGCGAAGACGCTGGTCCGGCTGGCCGGCGAGAGCCAGGCCCCGATGATCACCATTGAGCTGAACCAGTCCCAGTTGGCGGAGATGGCCGGCGGTTCGCGGCAGAGCGTCAACCAGGCGATCGGCTCGTTCGCCAGCCGGGGCTGGCTGCGGACCGAGGGACGCCGGATCGTGGTCACCGACGTGGCGGCGCTGCGCCGCCGGGCCGGCATGGCCGACCGCTGACCCTCCGGCACCGGGCCCGGCCGACCGCCGGGCCCGCAGTCGACCGGCGCGGCCGGCCCACCACCCCGGTACGACGACGGCCCGCGCACCGGGGTGCGGTGCGCGGGACCCGGGTGCGTCGATCAGGGCTTGTCGCTGGTCGGACCCACCCACTCGGTACCGGCGTCGGACTTGGTGGGGTCGGTCACGATGCCCTGGGCCTGGAGGTCGGCCAGGGTCACCGCGTCCACGTCGACAGTGTCCCCCGCGTCGTGGACCACGCCGTCGCCGTCGGTCCACTCCGCGTTCAGCCGGACGTACACCATGGAATTCTCCCCCTGTGTGATCGAATCTGGGCTGACTGAATGTAGCGGTTACCGGCTACAAAGAGGCTGTCCGTAAGCCAACAGGCGGGTACCCGACAGCAGCCAGTTACCGGGATACTGACCGTGACGGCCCACGGGACCGTCGACGGCCACATTCGGTCACCGCCGTGCCGGCGCGCCGCCGGCCGGTTCGTCAGCTCGGAATCGTCTCCGGGAGGTTGGCATCGCCGCCCACTGTGTCCAGTGCGGCCGACCCACCGCGCCCGACGACCGCTTCTGCGGCGGCTGCGGCGCGGAACTGGCCCCCACCTGCGCACACTGCGACCGGCAGCTCGCCGCGGACGCGGCCTTCTGCACCGGCTGCGGCCGGGCCCGTGGACCGGGTACGGTCACCGCGCCCACGCCCCCGCCCCGGCAGGAGGACCGCCGCCGGGTCAGCGTGCTCTTCGTCGACCTGATCGACTTCACCCCGTACGTGGAACGGGCCGACCCGGAACTGGTCCGGGGCCTGCAGACCGGCTTCTTCTCCGCCGCCCGCCGGGTGATCGGCCAGTACGGCGGCGTGGTGGAGAAGTACATCGGGGACGCGGTGATGGCGCTGTTCGGCGCGCCGGTGGCGACCGAGACGGACGCGCTGCGCTGCGTCCGGGCCGGCCTGGAACTGCAACGGGTACTCACCCGGTTCGCCCCGGACGGCACCGACGACCTGCGCTTCCGGGTCGGGGTGGCGACCGGCGAGGCGCTGGTCGACGTGGCCGCCGCCCACCACGGCGGGCAGGCCATCGTCGCCGGGGACGTGGTCAACACCGCGTCCCGGATGCAGTCGGTGGCCCCACCGGGCGGCGTCCTGGTCTGCGGCACCACGTACGCGCTCACCCGGGGCGCGATCCGCTACGAACCGCAGCCCGCGGTCACCCTGAAGGGCCGCTCCGCCCCCAGCGAGGTGTGGTTGGCCGTCGGCACGACCCGGCAGCGCCCACCCGACCGGGAACCCGACACCACCCCGCTGATCGACCGGGAACACGAGCTGGGTCTGCTGGTCACCGCCCTCGACCGGGCCACCCGGGACCGGACGCCGCAACTGGTGACCGTCTTCGGGCGGGCCGGCATCGGCAAGAGCCGCCTGGTGCGGGAGCTGTACCGGCACACCCGCACCAGCGCCGCCACCGACGCCGCGCTGACCTGGCGTACCGGCCGGTGCCCGCCGTTCGGCGAGAACGTCACCTTCGCCGCGCTGGCGGACATCGTCAAGGGCGAGGCCGGCATCCTGGACACCGATCCGGCCACCGCCGCCGCGCCCCGGCTCCAGGCCGCCGTGGCCGACCTGGTCGGGCCGGGCGAGGCGGACCGGCTGGTCGACGCGCTGCGGCCGCTGGTGGGCCTGCCCGGGCCGACGCTGCCGGCCGAGGAGACCCAGTCGGCCTGGCGGCGGTTCCTGCTCGCCCTCGCCGTCCGCCGGCCCACCGTGCTGGTCTTCGAGGACCTGCACTGGGCCGACGAGAAGATGCTGCGGCTGATCGAACTGCTCGGCGCGTCCGCGCGGGACGTGCCGCTGCTGGTGCTCTGCACCGCCCGGCCCGAGCTGATCAACCGTGACCCCACCTGGGCGGGGACGATAGCCGGCTCGTTGACCGTCACCCTGCCCCCGTTGCGGCCCAGCGGGATCACCTCGCTGTACGCGCACCTGTTCGGCCAGTCGGCCTTCTCCCCCGACCTGCTCAACCCGCTGGTGGAGGTCGCCGACGGCAACCCGCTCTACGCCCACGAGTACGTCCGGATGCTGATCGAGCAGGGTTTCCTGCGCCAGTCCGGTCGGGGCTGGTCGTTGCAGAAGCAGGGCGCGCTACCGATCCCGGACAACGTCCACGCGGTGATCGCCAACCGGGTGGACCTGCTCGACCCGGCCGACCGGGCGGTGCTGCTCGCCGCCGCGGTGGTCGGCACCCAGTTCTGGCCGGGGGCGGTGGCCGCCGCGCTGGGGCAGCCGGTGGAGGCGGTCGAGCGGGCGCTGCGCCGGCTCGGGCAGCGGGACTTCGTCGTCGAGCAGCCCGGCTCCACCATGGCCGGTCAGGCCGAGTACCAGTTCCGGCACGTCCTGGTCCGGGACGTCTGCTACCAGCGGCTGCCCCGCACCGAACGGGTCGCCCGGCACGAGCGGACCGCCGACTGGATCGACGCGCTGTCCCGGGGTCGGGACACCGACCTGGCCGAGGTGCTCGCCAACCACCGCTGGGCGGCGCACGAGATCGCCCGGACCCTCAACCTGGACACCCGCCGGTACGCTCCGGCGGCCCGGACGGCGCTGCACCGGGCGGCCCGGCGGGCGTACGCGCTGCACGCCCTGGACGCGGCGGCCCACCACGCGGGCCGGGCGCTCGGGCTGGCCGGTGACGCCGACCCGGCGGACCGGCTCCGGTTGGAGCTGCTCGACGCGGAGATCAGGTTCTTCCGGGACGGTACGGTGTTCCTCGACGCCGGGGGCACGGCGACGCTGACCACGCTGGCCGACCGGCTCCACACCCACGGCGACGTCGGGCGCGCCGCACGGGCCTGGACGCTGCTGGGCCGGGCCGCGTGGATGCAGGCCGACCGGGACACCGCGTTGGGGCGGCTGGCGCGGGCGGTGCAACTGTTCGAAGGGTTGCCGGACAGCGAGCAGAAGGCCGACGCGTACGCCGAGCTGGGCCGGCTGCACATGCTCGCCAACGAGAGCGCCGAGGCGGTCGCGGCGGCCGGCACCGCCGCCGGGATCGCCGAACGGCTGGGGCTGGCCGAGGCCCGGGTCGGCGCGCAGATCACCGTCGCCACCGCCCGCTACCAGGCCGGGGACCGGACCGGGGTGGACGAGCTGCACGCCGCGTTCGAGGTGGCCCGCGCCGGCCGGATGCTGGCCCTGCCCCGGGCGATGCAGAACCTCGCATACGTGGTCTGCGAGGAGGGCGACTGGGTGCGGTCCCACGAGTTGCAGATTCAGTCGGCGAAGCTGTCCGGTTCCCCCGGGCTGACCACCGGCTACTCCGGGGAGGCGATGCGGGCCTACTTCGAGGGCGACTTCGGTGCCCTGCTGGCCGCCGCCGACGCGTTCGTGGACACTCCGACCGGCCGGTGGGACATCCAGGTCCGGGGGTTGCGTGCCTGCCTGCGGATCCTGCGGGACGAGCCGGTGCCGGGCGACCGGAGCGGCCGGTCACCCGGGCCGCCGCCGGTGCTGACCGCGGTGGGGGCGGGTGGCCGTGCAGAGTCCCGGTCGACCGACGACGTCAGCGACGCGTTGGACACCGCCCGGCGCAGCGGGTTCCGGCGGCTGCACTGGACCACGCTGGGCATCAGCGCGCTCTGCCGGGCCCTCCAGGGGCGTACCGGTGAGGCGGGCGAGCTGCTGGCCGAGCTGGACGAGTCGTGGTCGGCGGTGCCGGCGCTGGTCAGCGGCGAGTGGATCGCCGCGGCGGCGTACGCGGCGGTGCTCACCAGCCGGGACGCGGCCGTTCGGGTACGCGGCATCCTGGACCGCGCACCGCACCGCACCCCGTGGACCGAGGCCGCGGTGCAGACCGTCACCGCCGCGCTGGCCGCGACCGACGGCGACCATGGCCGGGCCGGGCAGCTCTACGGTGCCGCCGCCGAGCTGTACGGGCGGATCCCGGCGGTGACCGACCGGATGGTGGCGCTGGCGTTGGCCGGGCGGGAGCTGGAGCGGGCCGACGATCCGGCCGGCGCGGCGACCGTGCTGGCCGAGGTACGCGCGTTCGCCCTGCGTAACCGGGCGCCGGGGCTGCTCCGCCTCGGTGACCCGGCGCGGTCCGCCCGCTCCTGGCCCACCCTGGCCTCGTGAGGTTCTCCCCGGCCCTGACCTCGTGACGTTCTCCCCGGCCCTGACCTCGTGACGTTCTCCTCGGTCGTCTGGACCCGCCCGGCCCGGTGGGTTCAGGCGGCCAGTGGGGCCGGCTGCTGGTTCTTCACCTTCTGGGCGTAGATGTCGACGTACTCCCGGCCGGACAGCTCCATCAGCTCGTACATGATCTCGTCGGTGATGGCCCGCTCGACGAACCGGTCACCGCCCAGACCGGTGTACCGGGAGAAGTCCAGGGGCGCGCCGAAGCGGATCCGCACCTGGGCGACCCGGGGGACGAGCTTGCCCGGGGGCTGGATCTCGTCGAGGTTGAGCATCACCACCGGCACGACCGGTGCCCCGCTCTCCAGGGCCAGTCGGGCCACCCCGGTCTTGCCCCGGTAGAGCCGGCCGTCGGGCGACCGGGTGCCCTCCGGGTAGATGCCCGCCACGCCGCCGGCCCGCAGTACCGCCAGTTGCGCGTCCAGGGCCGCCTGGGCGGCCCGCCCGCCGGACCGGTCGATCGGCAGGGTGCCGGTGCCGACGAAGAACATCCGGGTCAGCCACCCCTTGATCCCCGTGCCGCTGAAGTACTCGGCCTTGGCGACGAAGGTGACCTTCCGGGGCACGATCAGCGGCAGGAAGATCGAGTCCGAGAAGGAGAGGTGGTTGCTGGCCAGGATCACCGGCCCGGTGGGGGGCAGGTGCGCGAACCCCTCGACCCGCGGTCGGAAGATCAGCCTCAGCCAGGGTCCGAGGATGACGTACTTCATCAGCCAGTACAGCACCGCTGTCCTTCCCGAGGGGTCCGCGACGGCGCCGCCGGGCGGCCGGTGCGGACGGAAGCGTCGGCCCGGTGTGGCCCACGACCTGTCGGCTGTGAGCCTACGAACCGGAAGCCACGCGTCACAACGCCCGCCCCGGTACGGACGGGGACGGTTGGGTCACACCACCGGCCGACCCGGCCGCATGCTGGCACCGGACCGCGCCGCCGGCTGACCCGACCGGGCCGCCGGCCGCACCGTCGGCACCCCGGCTGCGCCGCCGGCCGGCCCGGCCACGCCGCCGGCTGCCCCGGCCGCATGCTGGCACTTTCCGCAAGAACGGACAAACGGTCCGGGCTGCGACCTGCGGGAGCGGGGTCGACTTTGGGCAACGCGCCACAACGCACTCCCGGAACCGGGTGTGGACGTGTCACGATTCAGGACACGGCGTGCGGGCGGGGGCGCCGGAGGACCTGCACCGTCGAGGTGCGCGGAGGAGGACGCCGGTGTCAGCGGGTGGGGCACGCCGGGGACGGCGGGACAACGGGCTCGATGCGAGCGAGTACGCCGTCGCGGGCGACGTGGATCCACGCGTCGGTGAGCACCTGCTCGACGTGCTCGCCGCCGGCGGCATCGCCGCCTACCTCCAGCCGTCGGCCGACCTGAATCCGGTGACCCGGACGACCACCGTGCCGTCCCGGCCGGTCGACCGGCTCTACGTGGACCGCTCCCATCTGACCACCGCCCGGGACTACCTCACCCAGCTCTCCGACGAGGGCGTCAGTGGGCCGACCCGGCCCGGCGAGCCCGACGTCGAGGCCGAGTGGGCCCGGATCGTGGCCGGTTTCCACCGTGGCCCGACCGCCGGCCCCAACCCCTGGCCGGCCGCCGAGGAGGTCGACGACCCGCCGGAGCCGTCCGGTGCCGCGCTCGGCCGCCCGGACGAGGGCGGCGGCCCCACCGCGACCGGGGTACGCCCGCTCACCTCGGCCACCGACGTCTCGGGTGTCTCGCTCGGTCGGCGCACCGACGAGCCCTCGCTCCTGGACGGGCTGGACACCTTCGGCGCGCACCTGCCCGACGGCCCCGACGAGGAGGGCTACACCCCGCCGCCACCGCCGCCGCTGCCGCCGGTCTCCAAGTACGCCGTGGCCGGTGTGCTGGCGATCGTGGTCGGGTTCGTGCTGTTCCTCTTCCCGTCGGTGCTGCCGGTGGACCGCGCGGTGGTGACCCTGCTCGGCTTCACCGGCATCCTGGCCGGGTTCGTCACGCTGATCTGGCGGCTGCGGCCCGGCGACCCGGAGGACCACGACCCGGACGACGGCGCGGTGGTCTGAACCGGCCGGCACTCCTGGGTCGGACCGGCCCCGACCGGCTGGCCCTCCCGGGCCGGACATCGAGCCGTCCGGATGTCGGGACGCTCACCACCCCACGCGGGAGAAGTAACAGTGGTGTAACTTACTGTCAGTAGGAATACCGCTGTAACGTCACTTCCCTCGCTGACTGCCCGGTTCGTTCCTGCGCGGGGTGGTCATGCCTCTGCAGATCGGAATGACCGAGATGCGACAGAGCTCTCTCGTGGTGGTGGCCAACCGCCTGCCCATCGACGACAGCGTGGCACCCGACGGCGCATGCGAGTGGCGCCGCAGCCCCGGCGGACTGATGAGCGCCCTGCACCCGTTGCTGCAACACACCCCGGCGACCTGGGTGGGCTGGGCCGGCGGGACCGGCCCCGCCCCCGACCTGCCCGACGTCGACGGGGTACGGATGCACACCGTTCCGCTGACCCCCGAGGACTTCCGGGACCACTACGAGGGCTTCGCGAACGCGACCCTCTGGCCGCTGTACCACGACGCGGTCGAGCAACCCGAACACCACCGGCGCTGGTGGGAGGCGTACCAGCGGGTCAACCGACGGTTCGCCGAGGCCGCCGCCGAGGTGACCGACCACGGCGGCGTGGTCTGGGTGCAGGACTACCACCTGCAACTGGTACCCGCCCTGCTCCGGGAACTCCGGCCCGACCTGCGGATCGGGTTCTTCCTGCACGTGCCGTTCCCGCCGCCGGAGCTGTTCATGCAGCTCCCCCGCCGGGCCGAACTGCTGCGCGGCATGCTCGGCGCGGACCTGATCGGCTTCCAGCGGGCCCAGGCCGCGCACAACTTCGCCCAACTGGTGTCGAAGCTGTTCGGGATCCCCGCCACCGACCGGCAGGTCGAGGTGGACGGCCGGACGGTACGGGTCGGGGCGTTCCCGGTCGCCATCGACACCGCCGAGATGGCCGCGCTGGCCGCCCGGCCGGACGTGGCGGCCCGCGCCGACCGGCTCCGCCACGACCTCGGCGACCCGGACCACGTGATCCTCAGCGTGGACCGGATGGACTACACCAAGGGCATCGAGCAGCGGCTCAAGGCGTACAGCGAACTGATCGCCGACGGGCACGTGAAGGTACGCGACACGGTGCTGGTGCAGGTCGCCGTGCCCAGCCGGGAACGGGTCGGGCAGTACCAGATCCTCCGGGACCGGGTCGAACGCGAGGTCGGCCGGATCAACGGCGAGTTCGGGCGGGTCGGCGAACCCGCCATCCACTACCTCACCCAACCCTTCGACCGGGCCGAACTGGCCGCGCTGTACCGGATCGCCGACGTGATGGCGGTGACCCCGCTGCGCGACGGGATGAACCTGGTCGCCAAGGAGTACGTCGCCGCCCGGGTCGACGACACCGGGGCCCTGCTGCTCAGCGAGTTCGCCGGGGCGGCGGCCGAGCTGTCCCAGGCGTACCTGGTCAACCCGCACGACCTGGAAGGGCTCAAGCAGATGCTGCTGACCGCCCTGGAGGCCGACCCACGGGACACCACGGCCCGGATGCGGGCCATGCGTGAACACCTGCACCGCTACGACATCCGCTCCTGGGTGCGCTCCTACCTCGGCGCGCTGGACGACAGCGGATCCCTGCTCCGCAGCATGATCAGCGACTGATCGTGACGCGGCGCGGTGTGCTGCGGCGCGGCCTGATCAGCGGCTGAGTGCCGCGACGGCGGGAGCCGGTTCCTTGACCAGCCAGTCGAGCAGCGCGTCGACCGGCTCCCGCCACCGCGCGTCGAGCATCACGTCGTGCCCCATGCCGGGAAAGAGCAGCGGGGCCGAACCGTACCGCCGGGCCACCCGGGTCAGCGCCGCCGCCGGCACCACCCGGTCGTCCGGGCTGCCCAGCACCAGCACCGGCGGCCGACCCACCGCCGGCTCCAGGCCACCCGGAAAGAGCAGCCGCCACTGGGCGCGCCGCCCGGCCCGGCCGAGCCGGGCCAGATGGGCCCGCGCGGCGGCGTCCGGCAGCTCGGCGCTGAACAACTGCCGCCGGTTCAACCGCAGCCGGCCACCCCACAGCGCCGGGAGCGTGCCCACCGGGTTGCGGCGCACCGCAGCACCGAGCGCCGACCAGCCACCGAACACCGGGGCCACCAGCACCGCGGCCCGCGCCGGGTAACGGGCCAGGGCGTGCGCCACCACCAGCGCCCCCGCGCCGTGCCCCACCAGCACCGCCTGCCGGGGCAGCTCCGCCGCCACCTGGGTCACGTCGTGCACGTACGCGCGCAGCGACGCGTCCGGCGCCGGTTCGCTGCCGCCGTGCCCGCGCAGACTGACCGCGTACGCCGGGAAGCCCCGGGACGCCGCGTGTTCCAGCCAGTGCTCGGCGAACGCCCACGCCCCGTGCCCGAAGCCGGGCACGAACAGCAGCGGTGGACGCCCCTGCTCCAGCTCCGGCAGGACGCTGAGCACCTCCCGCCGGGCCGGCCGGACCGGTCGGGCCCACTCCCGCCCCCGCATGATCCGCAGCCGTCCCGCCGTCATTTGGTGGCCTCCAGGTCGTTCAGGGCGCGTTGCACAGCGCGCAGGTAGTCGACGTGCCCCACCTCGAACCAGTGCCGGCTGCTGTCCTTCACCCGCCCCGAGTAGCGTTCCCCGGCGGCCGAGGCGACCTTCGCGGCGAACGCCGCCGCCCGCTCCGGACGGTCCTGCCGCAGCGTCAGCAGCCGGGCGACCAGCACCGACTGCCAGTGCGAGATGGGGAACAGGCCCGAGTCCGGCTGGACCAGGCCGACCACCGCGAGCGTCGGGTACCCCTTCGGGAAGGCGTTCAGGTAGAGGGTGGGTCGGCCCTCCCCGGCGTCGTCGCCGACCAGTCGCGGGTCCAGGAACTCGAACCGGGGCAGGTAGCCGGTGGCGAACACCACCAGGTCTGGTTCGATCTCCCGGCCGTCGGTCAGCTCCACCCCGTACGGGTGGAAGCGTCGCACGTCCGGCACCGGGGTGATCGCGCCGTGCCCGACGTAGTAGACGAGCTGGCTGTTGGCGATCGGGTGCGTCTCGTAGACCCGGTGGTCCGGTGCCGGCAGCCCGAACCGGGTCAGGTCGCCGACGGTCAGCCGCATCGTCCGGTGGTAGAGCCACTGCCGGACCCGCCGGGGCACCCGCAGCCACAGCAGCAGGTCGTTGACCTGGTCGGCGGGGCGGCCCAGCACATACTTCGGGGCGTACCAGTAGCCACGCCGGGTGGAGTGCCAGCACGCCGCCGCCTGCTGGGCGGCCTCCACCGCGATGTCGCAGCCGGTGTTGCCGGCCCCCACCACCAGCACCCGCTTGCCGCGCAACTGCGCCGGGTCCTGGTACGCGGAGGCGTGGATGGTCTCGCCCCGGAACCCGTCCAGCCCCTCGTACCCGGGCAGCTTCGGGGACCAGTTGTGCCCGTTGGCGACGACCACCGCGGCGTACCGGGAGGTGCGTTCCGGGCCGTACCCGCCGGTGCTGCGGGTGGTGACGTCCCAGCGGTCCCCCTCGACCGGCTCGACCCGGACCACCTCGGTGCCGAACCAGATGTGCTGGCGCAGGTCGAAGTGGTCGGCGTACCGCTCGAAGTACGACAGGAGCTGGCTGTGGTGCGGGTAGTCCGGCCAGGAGTCGGGCATGGGGAAGTCCGGGAACTGGGTGAACGGCCGGGACGAGATCAGGTGGGTGCTGGCGTAGACCGGGCTGCGGTCGTGCCGCCAGTTCCACGCCCCGCCGACGCCGGTCTCCCGTTCGTAGCAGTCGACGCCGAAGCCGTGCTCCCGGAGGTTCTTCACCGCGGTCAGCCCGCTCGCCCCGGCGCCGATCACGCAGACCGTGTCACCCCGGTCGGAGACCGGGCGGCCGTCGGAGCCGAGAGCGGACGTGGCCGGCGCGTCGTCGGGGCCGCCGTGGTCGGTGGAGATGGACACCGGGTATCTCTCCTTGGGGGGGTACGCGCACGCGTGCCGGGTCGCCGCCGCATCCTCTCCACTTCGGAGAGTGTTTGTCCAGTCCGACCCGGCGTCCGGTCAGTCGGTCACCGGTAGCAGCAGGTCGACCAGGACCGGGAAGTGGTCGCTGGCCCGCCGGGTCTGCGGGGTGTCCACCACGTCGTAGTCGACCACGGTGATCCGGGGATCGACGAAGATGGCGTCGATCCGGCGGCTCGGGTTGGCGCACGAGTAGGTGAGCCGGTCGGCCCGGTCGGCGGCGACCGCGGTGTCGGTGAGCCCGTCCGCGATGGTCCGCCAGGCCGCCCCGCCCGGCCCCTCGTTGAGGTCCGCGCCGACGATCACCGGCCAGCGGGCCGACTCGATCTCCTTGCGGAGCAGCTCCGCCTGCCCGGGACGTTCGGTCGGGTCGGTGGCGAGGTGCGAGCCGGCCACCACGAACCGGGCCCCGCCGACCACGCACTCGGCGAACGCCGCGCCGCGCAGGTGCCGGCCGGGGGTGAGCGGGAACCGTTCGCAGTACGTGTCCGCCACCCGCACCCGCAGATTGGTGAGGATCAGGTTGCCCAGCGCGGGCAGCCCGCCGGCCCCGACCACCAGCCCGAACGACTCGGCCAGCGCGGCGCACCTGGCCCGCCAGCGGAACCGGCGCGGCCCTTCCTGCACGATCACCACGTCGGGGCGGGCGGCCCGGACCACCTCGGCCAGCGTGGCCGTGTCGTCCCGCTGGGCGTGGACGTTGTACGACACCACCCGCAGCGGCACACCCCCGATGCTCACAGTGTCACCTTCCGTTCGCGACTGCGGGGCTCCGCTGCGCTGCACTCCTCGCGCTTCACCACGCCACCTTCCGTTCGCGACTGCGGGGCTCCGCTGCGCTGCACTCCTCGCGCTTCACCACTAGATCCGCCGGGCCAGGTCGGCGGCACCGATGACGCCGGCGGTGTTGCCCAGTTCGGCGGGGCGTACCTCGGCCACCGGGAGCCGGCCGCGCTGGGCCAGCGCGTCGGCGAACGACCGGCGGGTGGGGCCGAGGAGCAGGTCCCCGGCCTCGATCACACCCCCGCCGACGACGAGGACCTGCGGGTCGAGGATCTGCGCCATGTCGGCGAGGCTGGTGCCGAGCCAGCGGCCGATCTGGGCGAACGCCTCGGAGGAGACCGGGTCGCCGCTCTGGGCGGCGGCGGTGACCATCGGACCGGTGATCGCCTCGGCGTCCCCGCCGGCCAGCCGGAGCAGTTCGGTGGCCCGCTGCGGCTCCTGCCGGGCCCCGGCGCGGGCGAACCGGACCAGGGCGTTGCCACTGGCGTACTGCTCGATGCAGCCGAGCCGGCCGCAGCCGCACTGGTGGCCGTCCGGGACGGTGAGCATGTGGCCGAGTTCGGCGGCGATGCCGTGCGCGCCCCGGACCAGGGCCCCGCCGAGGACGATGCCGCCGCCGACCCCGGTGCCGATGGTGAACATGACCATCGAGTCGTCGGCGTGCCGGGCCGCGCCGTAGCGGAACTCCGCCCAGGCGGCCACGTTCCCGTCGTTCTCCACGATCACCGGCAGCCCGACGGCGGCGCTGACGTACGCCCGCAGCGGCTCGTCCCGCCAGGCGAGGTTGGGGGCGAACAGCACGGTGGAGCGGGTGGCGTCGATCCAGCCGGCCGCGCCGATGCCGACCGCGTCGATCCGGTGGCCGGCGGCCAGCTCGGTGACCACCTCGATGATGACGTCCCGGGTCTTGCCCACGTCCTCGGCGGGGGTGTCCCGTCGGGCCTGCACGAGTACCTGGCCGGTGTCGTCGACCACACCGCCGGCCACCTTGGTGCCACCGACGTCGACTCCGATGGTCAGCGTCACCGCTGCCACTCCCCTCTGCTGTGCTCCCCCGGCGCCGCCGGCCCGGTGGCCGGTGGGTGTCGGGATGTCGTGGGTCAGGCCCCGTCGCCTGGCGCGTCCCCGTCCGCGCCGTCGGGCGTACGCGACGCCGGCACCACGCCACGCGCGGCCGGTGGCCGGACCGCGGCGTCCGACCCGGCCGACCCGGCGACGTCGACGGGTGGCTCGCCGACGGACGCGGTCGCCGCGTCCGCCTGCCGGGTCGCGGCGGACCAGACGTCCCGCTCGGGTACCGGCTGAGAATCATGCCCGGTACGGGTGGCCTCGCGCCACACCTGATCATCAGCGGCGGGTGGCGGGGTGGGTGTGGGGGTGGGTGCGGTGGGGGTCGTCGGGTCGGGCGCGAAGGCCCGCAGCAGGCTCGCCACCCCGGCGGCGAGGTCACCGGCGCCGGTCGCCAGCCGTTCGGCGAACTCGGGACTGGGGTCGCGTAGCGCGACCATGGCCCGGCAGATGGGGCAGACGCAGCATTCGGGCGTACCGGTGGCGAAACCGCCCCCGGCGGGTCCGGTGGCACCGCCGGACGGGGTGCTGTGACCGAGGACACCCGCGACGATCCCACCGAGCGGACCCCACGGCCCGGCCGACGGGCCGCCGGCGGCGAGCCGCGCGGTGGCCAGCACGGTGGCGACCAACCGTTCCGCCTCCTCCCGGGCCGAACCCGGATCGGTACCTCCCATGGTGGGCTCCTCTACCGTGGCGACACCGCGACCGGTCGGGTCAGCGCGCCGCACCGGGTGCTTCTACCCGGTGCTTGAGCTGCTTCAACGCGGTGTCCATGATCATCTTCTCGGCCTTGCGGCGGAACATCCCGAGCATCCCGACGGAGAGTTCCACCTCCAGGGTGTAGGTCACCGTGGAGGTGCCGTCCGGGTGGCCCACCACGTCGTACGAGCCACGCTGGGCGCGCTGCATCCGCGACGGGGCGACCAGGTGCCACTCGATCCGGGAGAGGTCCTCGGCGTAGGCGTACTCCAGCACGTACTCGTCGGCCATCACCCCGGCGTCGATGGTGAACCGGACCTGACTGGCGTAGCCGTCCTCGTACTCCTCGAGCACCTCCACCCGGCGCACCGCCTCGGTCCACTCCGGGTAACGGGGGAAGTCGCAGATGACCGCGACCACCCGCTCCGGGGGCGCGCCGACAGTGATCGACTGGGTGGAGGAGTCCGCCATGGGGGGAGGCTACCCGGCCGTGCCCCGTCCCGCCCCGCTCCACCCCCGGCCAACCCGGTCCATGTGATCAGCAGGGGATGCGGGTAGGTTTCGACGAGGCCGTCCGTCTGCGCCGACGGCCCCGGCCAGGCCAGTGCGAGCACGAGGAGTGCAGGTGCGCGAGTTCTCCGTCCCGCCTGTCGTCACCGTCGGTGACGCGGCGAACCTCACCGACCCGGTCTGGGAGAACGCCGAGAAGGCGCCCGACGCGGTGCAGTTCGCCCGCCCGGTCCCGGCTGCCGGTGACGCGGTCCGGGCCTGGACGGACGTCACCTGCGTCCAGTTCCGTGACGAGGTGGTCGCGGTGGCCCGCGGCCTGATCGCGGCCGGTGTCACCCGGGGTTCCCGGGTCGGGCTGATGAGCCGGACCCGCTACGAGTGGACCCTGTTCGACTACGCCATCTGGTCGGTCGGCGCGGTGACCGTGCCGATCTACGAGACCTCCAGCGCCGAGCAGGCCGCCTGGATCCTCTCCGACTCCGGGGCGGTCGCCTGCGTGGTGGAGACCAACGCGCACGCCACCCTGGTCGCCGGGGTCACCGACCGGCTGCCCGAGCTGGACCGGGTCTGGCAGATCGACCTCGGCGCGGTGGACGAACTCGTCGCCCTCGGCGCGCCGGTCGACCCGCGGGAGGTCGAGCGCCGCCGGCAGGAGATCCGCGCCGACGACGTCGCCACCATCATCTACACCAGCGGCACCACCGGCCGCCCCAAGGGCTGCGTGCTGACCCACCGCAACATGTACGCCGACATCGCCAACGCGGTGCCGGTGCTGCCGAACCTCTTCCGCCCCGGCGCGTCGACCCTGCTGTTCCTGCCGCTGGCGCACTCCTTCGCCCGGCTCATCCAGATCGGCGTGGTGCACGCCCGGGCCACCATGGCGCACTGCGCCGACACGAAGAACCTGGTCGCCGAGTTGCAGGAGTTCCGGCCGACCTTCGTGCTCTCCGTACCCCGGGTCTTCGAGAAGGTCTACAACGGGGCCCGGCAGAAGGCCGAGGCCGACGGCAAGGGCCGGATCTTCGACCGGGCCGAGGCGGTCGCGGTGGCCTGGAGCGAGGCCCAGGACACCCCCGGCGGGCCGGGGCTGCGGCTACGGGCGCAGCACGCGGTCTTCGACCGGCTGGTCTACCGCAAGCTGCGGGCCGCCCTCGGCGGCCGGTGCCGGGACGCGATCTCCGGCGGCGCGCCGCTGGGCGCCCGGCTCGGGCACTTCTTCCGGGGCATCGGCGTGACCATCCTGGAGGGGTACGGGCTCACCGAGACCTCCCCGGCCGCCGCCGCCAACCTGCCGGACGCGATCCGGATCGGCACGGTCGGCCGGCCGCTGCCCGGGGTGACCATCCGGATCGCCGACGACGGGGAGATCCTCATCGCCGGTGACCTGGTCTTCCAGGAGTACTGGCACAACGAGCAGGCCACCGCCGAGGTGCTGGAGGACGGCTGGTTCCGCACCGGTGACCTGGGCCGGCTGGACAGCGACGGCTTCCTGAGCATCACCGGCCGGAAGAAGGAGATCATCGTGACCGCGGGCGGCAAGAACGTCGCCCCGGCGGTGCTGGAGGACCAGGTCCGGGCGCACCCGCTGGTCAGCCAGTGCGTGGTGGTCGGCGACCGGCAGCCGTTCATCGCCGCGCTGGTCACCCTGGACGAGGAGGCCCTGCCGAAGTGGCGGGAGGCGGCCGGGCTGCCGGCCACCGCCACCCTCGACGAGCTGCGGGAGAACGAGGCGCTGCGGGCCGAGATCCAGCGTGCGGTGGACACCGCCAACCAGGCGGTGTCGAAGGCCGAGGCGATCAAGGTGTTCCGGATCCTGCCCCGCGACTTCACCGAGGCCAGCGGTGAGCTGACCCCCTCGCTCAAGGTCAAACGCAACGTGGTGCACGGCAACTACGCGGCCGAGATCGCCGCCATCTACGAGCGCTGACTACGATCCGTCACGTGTCCGCCTCCACCGCCCGGCCCCGGCCCCGCCCGCTGGCCGCCACCGCCCGCGTGGTCATGCTCGCGCTGGTCGCCGTCCTCATCCTGATCCGTACCCGGGACGTCGACCAGCTCTGCTGGGTCGCCCTGCTGGCGATGGCCGGGTTGCCGACCCTGCTCGCCCCGGCCGACCGGCTGCTCGGCCCGCTCGGCCGGACCGCCGAGGTGGTGGTCCTGGGGTTGGCCGCCAGCCAGGTCGCCGCGGCCGGCAGCAGCGCGGCGATGGCCGGGATGGGCGCGTCGGCGGTGCTGCCGTACCTGGCCGTACCGGTCACCGTGACCGCGCTGCGCCGCCGGTTCGCCGAGGGCGCGGCGCTGCTCGGGGTCACCGCGGCCACCCTGCTGGTCAGCGGGGCGCTCACCCAGGTCGACGGGGAGCGGCAGATCACCCAGCTCGGCTACCTCGTGGTCTGCGCCCAGTGGCTGATCCTGGCCGGGCTCGGGCTGTACGCGGCCAGCACCCTGCACCGGGTGATGGCGGTCCGCCCCGAGAGCAAGCCCCAGCCGTACGCCGAGGCGACCCGGCTGCTCACCCAGCTGCGCGGGGTGGCCCGGCAACTGCCCGGGGCGACCCTGGACCCGGGCGGCATCTCCGAGCACCTGCTGGAGGAGCTGCGTACGGTCACCCGCGCCGACCGGGCGGCGGTGCTGTCGGCCAGCGGCGGCGGCCGGCTGGTGGTGCTCGCCCAGGTGGGCGTGGACCGGGTCGACTGGGAGACCACCCTCGACGCCGACTCGGCGATCGCCGACGCGTGGGCCAGCCAGCAGCCGCAGACCGCGAACCGTTCGCAGGCCCGCTCGCACCGGGGCGGCGACGTCTCGGCGCTGATCGTCCCGCTGGTCGCCGGGGTCCGCACCGTCGGGCTGGTGGCCCTGGAGGCGGACGTGGCGCAGGCGTACCCGGCCCCGGTGGTGGAGCGGGTGACCGCGCTGACCCGTCCGGCGGCGCTGCGGTTGGAGGCCGCGCTGCTCTTCGACGAGGTGCGCTCGCTGGCCACCAACGAGGAACGGCAGCGGCTGGCCCGGGAGATCCACGACGGGGTGGCCCAGGAGTTGGTGATGGTCGGTTACGGCATCGACAACGCCCTGGCCACCGTGCACGACGACGCCGAGGAGACCGCCGAGAGCCTGCGCACGTTGCGCGGCGAGGTGACCCGGGTGATCCAGGAGCTGCGGCTGAGCCTGTTCGAGCTGCGCAGCGAGGTGGACCGGCACGGCGGGCTGGCCGCGGCGATCGCCGAGTACGCCCGCACCGTCGGGGCGTCCGGCGGGCTGCGGGTGCACCTGTCGCTGGACGAGTCGACCGCCCGGCTGCCGGCCGCCACCGAGGCGGAACTGCTGCGCATCGCGCAGGAGGCGGTGACCAACGCCCGCAAGCACGCCGGCGCGGCGAACCTCTGGGTCACCTGCGAGGTGGACCCCCCGTACGCCCAGATCGAAGTGTCGGATGATGGTCAGGGCATCGCTGACCAGCGGCCCGACGGTCGGTACGGCCTTGCGATCATGGCGGAGAGGGCGGAACGTATCCGGGGCCGGTTGGAGATCCGTCCGCGCCAACCGAGCGGGACGACGGTGGCCGTGGTTCTCGGCACCTCGCCCCGACGCGATAACGTGCGCGGTAGCGTGAGCGCAGGAGAAGGGGAGTAACCCGAGGATGACCACAAGTCCGATACCGGCCACCCGTACCAAGGTCCTCCTTGTGGACGATCATGACCTGATCCGTAAGGGTCTGCGGCACGCCTTCGAGCGGGACCGGCAGTTCGAGGTCGTCGGCGAGGCCGCCACCGCCGCCGAGGGGGTGCGTCAGGCCGGCGCGCTCCAGCCCGACGTGGTGATCATGGATCTGCGCCTGCCGGACGGCAGCGGCCTGGAGGCCACCCGGGCGCTGCGCAAGTCCAGCGCCTCGATGGGCATCGTCGTGCTCACCATGTACGCCGGCGACGACCAGCTGTTCGGGGCGCTGGAGGCCGGCGCGAGCGCGTTCGTGCCGAAGACCGCGCCGGCCGACGAGGTGGTGGCCGCCGCCCGGCACGCCGCCTCCTCCCCCAGCGCGTTCACCGCCGCCGACCTGGCCGAGGCGATGAAGCGCCGGCTGGCCCCGTCCGGCCCGCAGCTCTCCCCCCGCGAGGGCCAGGTGCTGCGGCTGCTCGCCGACGGGATGAGCGTGGCCGGCATCGCCAAGCAGCTCTTCGTCAGCGAGTCCACCGCCAAGACGCACATCTCGAAGCTGTACGAGAAGCTCGGCGCGGCCAACCGGGCCCAGGCCCTGATGACCGCCCTGCGGTTGGGTCTGCTGGAGGCCCCGGACGCCCCCAAGTTCTGATCCGTCCGCACCGTCGACCTGGAGGTTCGCGTCCCGCCCGGCTGCCGGCCGGGACGCGAACCTCCGGCGTTCCGTACCGCGCCGGATTTCTTCCAGACGGCGCAGCAGATGAATCCGATTTGGCGCGGTCTGGTCACTCGGGCGACCAAGGGGCAGAATACGCGGGTAGCCCACGGGGCGACCGTTCTCGCGTACTTGTCAAAGGGGTAGGGCAATGCGACCGGACTGGGCACCCGACATCATCGACGTCGAGCGCCCCAGCGTGGCCCGCATGTACGACTACTACCTCGGCGGCTCGCACAACTTCGCCGCCGACCGGGCCGCCGCCGCGGCGATGATGGCCGCCGTGCCGGAGGCCCCGCTGATGGCCCAGGCGAACCGGGCCTTCATGCGGCGGGCGGTGCACTTCCTCGCCGAGGCGGGCGTCCGGCAGTTCCTGGACATCGGCTCGGGGATTCCCACCGTCGGCAACGTGCACGAGATCGCCCGGCAGGTCGCGCCGGACTCCCGGGTGGTCTACGTGGACGTCGACCCGGTCGCGGTCGCGCACAGCCGGGAGATCCTCGCCCACCAGGACGGCGCCACCGTCCTCCAGGAGGACTTCCGCCGCCCGGAGCACATCCTGGCGCATCCCGACCTGCGTGCCCTGCTCGACCTCTCCCAGCCGGTCGCCCTGATGATCGTGGCGGTGCTGCACTTCGTCCCCGACCACGACCGTCCCGTCGAGATGCTGCGCACCCTGCGCGAGGCCCTCGCGCCCGGCAGCTACCTGGTGCTCTCCCAGGCCAGCGACGACGGCCAGTTCGGCGGCGACGCCCGGGGCGACGCCGAACGGGTCTACCGCAACACCGACAATCCGCTCGTGCTGCGCGACCGGGCCGAGTTGTCCGCGCTGTTCGCCGGCTTCGAGCTGGTCGAGCCGGGCCTGGTGTGGGTGCCGCAGTGGCGACCGGACGCGCCGGACCAGGCCGAGGACGCCGCCCGGTCGGGCTTCCTGGGCGGGGTGGGGCGGCTCGGTGGATGATCCGCCCCCGGTGACGGGGTCCCGGCCCGGCCCCGGCTCCTTCGCCCGCGCCTGGGCCAAGGCGGTCTCCGGCACCAGCTACCTGCCGGTGACCCAGGAGCAGCTGGAGATGTTCCTCCAGGGGCTCACCGAGCGGCTCGCCGCGGCGCTGCGGGCCGAGCCGTTCGACCCCCGGGTCGGGCACCAGGTGGGCATCGACCTGGTCACCGCGCACATCGCCTCGGCCGAGGGGCTCGGCCGGACCATCGAGGTCATCCAGCTCCGGCTGCTGCACGACCTCGGGCTGGTCGCCGAGGAGGTCGAGGACCGGATGGCCCGGCTGCTGGCGACGGTCGCCACCGGGTACGCCCGCGCGCTGCGGGACCGCACCCTGGACGCGCAGGAGTCGCTGCGCCGGGCCGCGATGGTGGCCCGCGCCCAGGCGGAACGCGCGCTGCGGGACAGCGAGGCCCGCTTCCGCCACCAGGCCACCCACGATCCGCTCACCGACCTGCCGAACCGCACCCTGTTCACCGAGCGGCTGGCCGCGGCGATCCACGGGCCGGGCCACGCCGACCACCGGGTCGGCCTCTGCTTCCTCGACCTGGACAGGTTCAAGGTGGTCAACGACTCGCTCGGCCACCACGTCGGCGACCTGCTGCTGGTCTCGGTCGCCCGACGGCTGCGCGAGGCCGTCGGCGGTCACCTGGTGGCCCGGCTCGGCGGCGACGAGTTCGTGATCCTGGTCGAGCGGACCCGCTGCACCGACGACGTGGTCCGGGTCGCCGAGGCGGCGCTGCGGGCGATCGACCGGCCGGCCCTGGTGGACGGGCACGAGCTGACCGTGTCGGCCAGTGTCGGCATCGTGGAACGGCCGGTCGCCGGCACCACCCCGAGCGACCTGATGCGGGCCGCCGACAGCACCCTGCACTGGGCGAAGGCCGCCGGCGGGGCCCGCTGGGAGCTGTTCGACGCCGACCGCAACCAGCAGGAACTGGCCCGGTACGCGCTCTCCGCGGCCATCCCGACGGCGTTGGAGCGGGGCGAGTTCTACCTCGACTACCAGCCGCTGACCTCGCTGCGCGACGGCACCATGGTCGGGGTGGAGGCGCTGGTCCGGTGGCGGCACCCCGAGCTGGGTGAGCTGCGGCCGGACCGGTTCATCGGCCTCGCCGAGGAGACCGGCCTGATCGTGCCGCTCGGCGGCTGGGTGCTGGCCGACGCGGCCCGGGAGGCGGAGAACTGGCCGGCCGGCGGGCGGCCGGCCGCGCCGTTCGTCAGCGTCAACCTGGCCGTCCGTCAGGTGCACCGGCCGGGCCTGGTCCGGCAGGTGCTCCAGGTGCTGGAGCGCACCGGGCTGCCGCCCGAACGGCTCCAGTTGGAGATCACCGAGAGCGCCATGATGAGCACCACCGGGGAACCGGTGCACGCGCTGCGCGCCCTGGCCGACATGGGCGTCCGGATCGCCATCGACGACTTCGGCACCGGCTACTCCAACCTGGCCTACCTGCGGGACCTGCCGGTGACCGAGCTGAAGATCGCCGGGAACTTCGTCGCCGGGCTACGGGGCTGCCCGTCCGACCCGAAGACCCGCACCGACGAGCGGATCCTCGCCTCGCTGGTCTCCCTGGCGCACGCGCTGGACCTGACCGTCACCGTCGAGGGGGTGGAGACGGCCGCCCAGGCCGACCGGCTGCGGGCGATCGGCTGTGACGCCGCGCAGGGCTGGCACTTCGGCCGGCCTGGCCCGACCGGGCAGATCCTCGACCGGCTGGACCGGGAACGGCAGGCCGCCCCACTGTTCATCCCCCGCTGAGCCGGCACGGCTGCACGCGGGGCCGCCGGCTTCACACTCCGTCGAGCAGGGCCGCCATCCGCTGGGCCTGGGTCTCCCAGCGCCACTCCCGCTCCACCCAGGCCCGACCCGCCGCGCCGAGCCGGCGGGCCAGCGCCGGCTCGGCGAGCAGGGTGCCCACCCGGTCGGCCAGCTGCGCCAGGTCCCGCCCGGACACCACGTGCCCGGTCTCGCCCTCCCGGACGGCGTCGGGCGCGCCGCCGGAGTCCCCGGCCACCACGGGCAGCCCGGTCGCGGACGCCTCCAGGTAGACGATGCCGAGCCCCTCCACGTCCAGCCCACGGTTACGGGTACGGCACGGCATCGCGTAGACGTCACCGGCGGCGTAGTGGGCGGGCAGCTCGGCGGCGGGGACGGTGCCGGTGAAGACCACGTCCCGCGCCACCCCGGTCTGCCGGGCCAGCTTCTCCAGGGTGCCCCGGTACGGTCCACCGCCGACGACCAGCAGGGCCGCGTCCGGCACCCGACGGCGGATCGCCGGCAGGGCCCGGATCAGCGCGTCCTGCCCCTTGCGGGGCACCAGCCGGGACACGCAGACCACCACCGGGCGGTCGGTCAGCCCCCACCGGGCCCGGACCGCCGTGCCGTCCACGTCCGGGTGGTACGCGTCGACGTCCACGCCGGGGGCGAGCCGGCGCAGCTCGGTCAGCCCGTGCAGCGCCCTCTCCAGGCGTACCCGGGTGTAGTCGCCGAGGTAGGTGACCACGTCGGCGCCCCGGCCGATGCGGCGCAGCGCGGTCCGGGCGGCGGGCAGCGCGGCCCAGCCGACCTCGTGCCCGTGGGTCAGGGCCACCACCCGCCGGATCCCGGCCCGGCGGCGCAGCCCGGCGGCGAGCAACCCGAGCGGGGCCGCCGCGCCGAACCAGACCGTGTCACAGTCGTACCGGCGGGCCAGCGCGGCGGCCCGGCGGGCCACCAGCGGGGTCGGCAGCAGCACCCTGGTCCGTTCCCGGACCACCTCGAACGGCTGGTCGGCGTCGAACTTGGCGTCGTCGCGCCAGCTCGACGCGTAGACCACCACGGAGCCGGTGGGCTGGCGGACCGCCAGGTTGTGCACGAACGACTGGATGCCGCCGGGGCGGGGCGGGAAGTCGTTCGTGATCAGCAGGGTGCGGCTCATCGGGGGGCCTTCCTGGCGTGTGCGCGGGCGGCGGCGACGCGTTCCACCATGGACGGATGGGTCGCCGAGTAGAGGTACTCCCAGCGGGGCGGGTCGGGGTCGGCGAGGTTGGCGGTGGCGAGCCGACGCTGCATGGCCTCGAAGGTCGCCGGGTCACCGGTGAGCGCCAGCGCGTGCGCGTCGGCCCGTGCCTCGACCAGCCGCGACACGGCCGCCTGGGCCGGCGTGGCCACCAGGCCGACCAGGGTGACCAACGCCAGCAGCAGCGGGAACGCGGTGGGTTCCCGGATCGACTCGACGCCGGCCAGGCGCAGCAGCGGCGGCCACGAGCCGACCAGGTAGAGGCCGACCACGGCCGCCGCCGCGCCCAGCGCCCCGGTGACCGTGCCGACCAGCACGTCGTGGTGTTTGGCGTGGGACAGCTCGTGGGCGACCACGCTGGTCACCTCGGCCGGCGTCGCCTCGTGCAGCAGGGTGTCGTAGACGACCACCCGGCGGGTGGGGCCGAACCCGGAGACGTAGGCGTTGACCGCGCGGGTCCGCCGGGAGGCGTCGGCGACCAGCACGTCCCGCACCGGTACGCCGTCGCGGGCGGCCAGCTCCATCACCTCGGTCCGCAGCGGCCCGTCCGCCAGCGGGGTGAACCGGTTGAAGACCGGCTCGACCAGCACCGGCAGCACGAACGAGAGCAGCACCACCAGCCCGGCCGCGCCGGCCGCGCCGAACGCCCACCACCAGCGCGGGGCGAGCCGCAGCACGGTGTAGAAGCCGAGCAGGGCGACCGCGCCGACGATCGCGCTGAGCGCGTACGACTTGACCAGGTCGAGGGTCCAGTCGCTCCAGGTGTCGGTGCGCAGCCCGTAACGGGTGAGGACGGTCCGCCGCCAGACGGCGAACGGGAGGGTGACCAGCTCGGCGACGAGGACCACGGCCAGCCCGCCGAGCAGGGCCTGGGCGATCCAGTGCCCGCCGAAGGGGCGACCGGCCAGCTCGACCAGGCGCGCGCCCAGCGGGGTGAGGCCGAGCAGCAGCGCCACCAGCAGGCCGAGCAGCAGGGCGCTCCAGCTACCGGGGCGCAGCGCGCCGCGGAACTCCCGGGCCCGGGCGACCTGCTCGGGTGGCAGGTCCCGGAGGGCGGCGAGCTGGTCGGCGCGGGGGGCGGGCGGGCGGTGCCACGGCACCAGCAGGACGAGCGTGACCAACCCGGCGACGACCAGGACGGCGAGGGTGAGCGCCGCCCAGCCGCGCGGGCTCACCCGACCACCACGCGGTGCCGTACCCGGATCATGCCCTCACTCCCCTCGCCGTGCGCGCCCATCCTATTGCCGGGGTGACCGGCACCGGACGGCACGCCACAGTGGCGCGTACGTGACACCACCAAGGGTTGTTCATGGCACCATAGTGATGCCATCATGGCACCATGAACCTCACGTCGTACGTGCAGCAGCTCCGGGACGACCTGCTCTCGGCCGCCGAACTCGGCGGCGACGAGACGCGGGCCCTGGCCGAACGGTTGACCGGGCCGCTGGAGTCGGCGTTCCGCCTGGCGCTGCTGGACGCCCTCGCCGTGGCCGCCGAGGAGATCAGCCGGGAGCTGACCCCCGGCGCGGTCGAGCTGCGGCTACGCGGACGCGAACCCGAGTTCGTGGTGACGCCACCCGCCACCGCTCCACTGCCCCCCGACGGACCGAGCGTCCCCCCGCCCGACGCCGAGGAGGGTTCGACCGCCCGGATCAACTTCCGCCTCCCCGAGCAGCTGAAGAGCCGGATCGAGCAGGCCGCCGGCCGGGAGGGGGTGTCGGTCAACGCCTGGTTGGTGCGGACCACCACCGCGGCCGTCGGCGGCACCACCCGTCCGGAAAGCCGGCGGGCCGCCCCGCCGGGCGGACAGCGCTACACCGGCTGGGCCCGCTGACCACCGTCCGCCCGCGGCCCACCCGGTCCCGTCCGTTCCCACCCGGGGCGGTCCGCCCACGCCGTCCGCTGATCGTCATCCACCCGTCAGGAGGTACCACCGTGCCCACGTTCGACACTCCCAGCCCGCTCACCGTCACCGTCGACCTGGTCGTCGGCCACGCCCGGCTCACCGCGACCGAGCGCACCGACACCGTCGTCGAGGTCCGGCCGAGCAACACCGCCGCCGAGGCCGACGTCCGTGCCGCCGAGCAGACCCGCGTCGAGTACGCCGACGGCCACCTGCTGGTCCGCGCACCCCGGTCGCGTGGACTGGGCCTGTTCAACAAGAGCGGCTCGGTCGACGTGGTGATCGCCCTGCCGTCCGGCGCGGCGCTGACGGCCACCGGCTCGGCGGCCACGTTCCACGGCACCGGCGTGTTCGGCAGTTGCCGGCTGCGCTCCGGCGCCGGCGACATCCAGCTGGACACGTCGGCCGACCTCGACCTGCACACCGCCGCCGGTGACGTCCTGGTGGAGCGGGTCGCCGGGGACGCCCGGATCAGCACCGGGTCCGGCGACGTACGCCTGGGGGACGTCACCGGTGACGCGGTGGTGAAGAACTCCAACGGCGACAGCCGGTTGGGCGCGGTCGACGGCGAGGTACGGGTCACCTCGGCCAACGGCGACATCACGGTGGACCGGGCAGCGGGCGCGGTCACCGCCACCACCAGCAACGGCGACGTACGGATCGGTCAGGTGGCCCGCAGCACGGTGTCGGTCAGGACCGCGCGCGGCGGAATCGACGTCGGCGTGTCCACCGGCGTCCCGGCCCTGCTCGACCTGCACACCGGGCACGGCACCGTGGACAACCAACTGGAGGCGTGCGACCAGCCCGAGCAGCCCGGCCAGGCGGTCCACCTCACCGCGCGTACGTCGTACGGCGACATCGTCGTCCGGCGCCGCTGACCCGCCGCACGCCAGACCGACAGCCCTCCCGTCAGGCCCGACAGCCGCACGGTCAGGCGGACAGCCCCCACGTCAGGCGGCCCGGCGGCGGGTGTCGCGGCGGCGGGTGGGCCGGGTCGGGGCGAGCACCTCCACCTCGAACCCGGCCCGGGTGAGGACCTCGATCGCGTGCTGCTCGGCACCGCCCAGCCCGGCCACCTGCGCCGGAGTGTCGAGCAGCACGGTGACCAGGCAGTCGGCACAACCCTCACCCCTGATCCGGCAACTGCTGCAGTCGATGAGCACGGCTTCCTCCCGAAGCGATGCGGCGCGGCCCCGGATCACCAGCCCGCAGCGAACCCGGCACCGTCGGTCATCACGACGGTAGGTCAGGGGTACGACAGATTCGCCCGTCCGGGGAGGATCCGGCCCCACCCGGCGTGCTCAGGACCGGGCGAGCCGCCGCAGCAGCGAGTCCGCGCCGAGCGGGTACGCGCCGTGCCGGCGTACCCCGTCCGCGACCTCACGGTCGGAGGAGATCACCACCACCGGCCGGCCCGGCGGTTCGGCCCGGACCAGGCGGCGGATCAGCTCGTCGGCGGTCTCCCCCTTGCGGGAGAAGAGCACCCGGACCCCGCGCGGGGCCGGCGGCAGCCCGTGCATCCGTTCCGCGCCGTCGAAGACCACGGTGACCTCGTCGCCGGTCTGTGCGGCGATCCCGCCGAGACCGGTGATCAGGCGCTTGCGCTGCTGCTCCAGGGACATGTCACCGAAGCCGCGCTTGGTCACGTTGTAGCCGTCCACCACCAGGTGCGCGCGGGGCAGCGCGAGCAGCTGGTCCAACCGGGCCGGATCGTCGGTGTCCCGGGCCCGGGCGGCCGGACCGGCCGGGGCCGTGGTCGGCTGGTCGGCGAAGGTGTCGGC
The DNA here is from genome assembly GCF_028993575.1 of Micromonospora cathayae. Classification (NCBI taxonomy): domain Bacteria; kingdom Bacillati; phylum Actinomycetota; class Actinomycetes; order Micromonosporales; family Micromonosporaceae; genus Micromonospora; species Micromonospora cathayae. The sequence goes on from NZ_CP118615.1 coordinate 6,591,814, forward strand.
GACGAAGTCGGCGGGCAGCCGGTCCACCGGGTCCAGGGCCAGCTCGCGGCGGAGCCCGACGGCCGCCTGGCCGATCGTCTCCAGCAGCAGCCACAGCCGGGCGTCGTCGACCGACCGGGCCTCCTTCGCGCTGGCCCGGGCCACTCCGGCGGCGGCTTCCGCCTCGGCCAGCCGGGCCCGGGCCCGACGCAGCTCGGCGTCCAGGTCGGCGGCGGCCCGGGTGGCCCGGCCCCGTTCGGTGGCGAGCAGCTCGTTGGCGCGGCGTTCCCGGGCCTGGGTCTCCCGCAGCGTCCGGGCGAGCACCCGGTGCTCCTCGCGGAGCTGCCCCAACTCGTCGCGGACCCGGGCCAGCTCGTCGCGGAGTTTCTCGGCCTCCACCCGGGCCACCGCCCGGTCGTGTTCGGCCCGGGTGGCCCGCTGCTCGGCCTCCCGGACCAGCTCGGCGACGACCGCGCTGTCCGCCTCGGCGCGTACCGCCGCGCCGCTGGCCTCGATCAGGCTCCGCCAACCGGTGGGCCGGACGAGGTACGCCAACGCGGCCACCTCGACCGGGTCGGCGGCGGCCGGCGCGGTGCCCTCGACCACCGCGGTGCCCAGGTCACCGGCGTCGGCCAGCACCCGGGCGGTGACCCGCTGCCGGAACAGCGGGTCGGCGGTCAGCTGCGTGGCGATGGCCGGCGCGCCGAGCCGGGCCCGCCGGTTGGGGGCGAACTTGGCGACCCGGCGCAGCGGCACCGGCACCTCGTCGCCGGGGAGGCCGGGCAGCACGGCGGCGGTGAGCGCCACGATCCGCTGCCGGACCGGTTCGGGCAGCACCGGCTCGGGCTCCAGCGCCTCCGTCCCGCCGGTCGCCGCCGCAGCGGGAGGCACCTCCGGGCCGGTGGTCGCCTCCGGGCCGGTCGCCGCCTCCGGAGCGGTGCTCGCCTCCGGGACGGTCGTCGCCTCCGGAACGCTGACCGTCTCCGGGACGGTGGTCGCCTCCCGACCGGTCGTCGCGTCCGGAGGGACCGTCGCCTCCGGACCGGCACCGAGCCCAGCGTCGACCGCCCCCTGGTCGGGGAGGGGGTCGTCGGACGGCGCGGTGAGGGGCATGTGGCAAGTCTCCCACCGGGACCGGGCCCACCGCCCGGTGAGTGAGCCGATCTCTCATCCTAAGCCCGTGGTAACGGCTGGGACGGTTGATACGGGAGTGCCGGAGTGTCGCACCCGGCAACTAGCGTGCCGCCCGTGACCGCAGCGGAGTACGTGCAGGAGACGCTGGCCGGGCTGGGGCCGGTCGGCTCGGGCGTGGACCCGGCGCTCCCGCTGCACGCGGTCACCTTCGTGGTGGTCGACCTGGAGACCACCGGCGGCGCGCCGGACGGCGGCGGGATCACCGAGATCGGCGCGGTCAAGGTACGCGGTGGCGAGGAGCTGGGCGTGCTGGGCACCCTGGTCAACCCCGGTCAGCCGGTCCCGCCGTTCATCACCGTGCTGACCGGCATCACCGAGGCGATGCTGCTGCCGGCGCCGCCGATCGAGCAGGTGCTGCCGAGTTTCCTGGAGTTCATCACCGACGCGGTGCTGGTGGCCCACAACGCCCCGTACGACGTGGGTTTCCTCAAGGCCGCCTGCGCGAAGCACGGCTACCGCTGGCCAAACCCGCGGGTGCTGGACACGGCGGCGCTGGCCCGCCGGGTGCTCACCGCCGACGAGGTGCCCAACCGCAAGCTCGGCACCCTCGCCGCGTACTTCCGGACCGCCACCCGGCCCACCCACCGGGCGCTGGACGACGCCCGGGCCACCGTCGACGTGCTGCACGGGTTGATCGGCCGGCTGGGCGGGCACCGGGTGCACACCCTGGGCGACGCGATCGAGTTCGCCCGGGCGGTCTCCCCCACCCAGCGTCGCAAGCGGTACCTCGCCGAGGGGCTGCCGAAGGCGCCCGGGGTGTACATCTTCCGGGCCGCCGACGACCGGCCGCTCTACGTCGGCACCTCCGGGGACATCGCGACCCGGGTCCGCAGCTACTTCACCGCCGCCGAGAAGCGGGCCCGGATCTCCGAGATGCTGGCCGCCGCCGAGCGGGTGGAGGCGGTCGAGTGCGCCCACTCCCTGGAGGCGGAGGTACGGGAGCTGCGGTTGATCGCGGCGCACGCCCCGCCGTACAACCGGCGGTCGAAGTTCCCCGAGCGGGTGGTCTGGCTGAAGCTCACCGGCGGGCCGTACCCGCGGCTGTCGGTGGTCCGGGAGGTCGGGCCGGCCGACGACGCGTACCTGGGGCCGTTCGGGTCGCGGCGGGCGGCGGAGCTGGCGGCGGCGGCGTTCCACGACGCGCTGCCGCTGCGCCAGTGCACGCACCGCCTGTCGCTGCGGGTGGTGACGCCGGCCTGCGCGCTGGCCGAGCTGGGTCGCTGCCCGGCGCCCTGCGAACACCGGATCACCCCCGAGGAGTACGACCACCGCGCGGCGCTGCCGTTCCGCACCGCCACCGTGAGCGATCCGCAGCCGGTGGTGGACGCGCTGCTGGCCCGGATCGACGCGCTCGCCGCCGACCAGCGGTACGAGGAGGCGGCGGTGGTCCGGTCCCGGCTGGCGGCGGTGCTGCGGGCCACGGTACGGATGCAACGACTGGCCGGGCTGACCCGGATCGCCGAGCTGGCCGCCGCCCGGCCGGCCGCCGGTGGCGGCTGGGAGCTGGCGCTGGTGCGGCACGGCCGGCTCGCCGGAGCCGGGGTCTCCCCACCGAGGGTCCACCCTCGACCGACGTTGCAGCTGATCCGGGCCACCGCCGAGACGGTCTCACCCGGGCACGGGCCGGTCCCGGCGGCCACCGCCGAGGAGACCGAACGGATCCTGTCCTGGTTGGAGCGACCGGAGACCCGGCTGGTCGAGATGTCGTCCGGTTGGTCCTCTCCGGTCGGCGGCGCGGCCCGGTTCCGGAGCCTGCTGGCGAAAGCGGAAGACGCGGTGTCGGCCCAACTATCGACCGAACGCTCATGAGCAACTGACCAAACGGATGACGGGACCTCACATAGGCTGTTAGAGAAGTGCAGTCCTGCCCGTTTCGTGGGCCTGCTCCCGGTTATCGGAGAAGGTGACCGTGGAGCCAGGGTGAGGAGGTGTCCCAGGTGGACGTCGACGCCGGACACGGCGCCGCCCTGGGGGGCGCCCTTCCCACACCGGCCGGCGACCTGCCGCTGGCCCGCCGCCTGCGGTCGCTGCTGTCCTGGCCGGCCGCCGACAACGACCCGGTCACCCAGCTGGTCCGCGCCCACCGGGGCATCCATCCGAGCGCCGACGCGGCGGTGCTGCGCAAGGCGTACTCCATCGCGGAGAACATGCACCGCGGCCAGTTCCGCAAGAGCGGTGAGCCGTACATCACCCACCCGTTCGCGGTCGCGCAGATCTGCGCGGACCTGGGCATGGACACCACCACCCTGGTCGCCGCGCTGCTGCACGACACGGTGGAGGACACCCGCTACACCCTCCAGGCGCTGGCCGGGGACTTCGGCCACGAGGTGGCCCACCTGGTCGACGGGGTGACCAAGTTCGACAAGGCGTTCTACGGCAAGGCCGCCGAGGCGGAGACCATCCGGAAGATGATCATCGCGGCGGGCAAGGACGTCCGGGTCCTGATCATCAAGCTGGCCGACCGGCTGCACAACATGCGGACCCTCGGCGTCCGCTCGGCGGCCTCCCGCAACCGGATCGCCACCAAGACCCTCGACGTGCTGGTGCCGCTCTGCGACCGGCTCGGCATCCAGGCCCTCAAACGCGAGCTGGACGACGTGGTGCTGCTGCACCTCCAGCCGGAGGAGTACACCCGCATCCAGCGGTTCGTGCACGACCGGCCGGGCTGGGACGCGTACCTGCGGGAGGTCACCGCCCGGACCCGGGTGGCGCTGCGCCGCAGCCGGGTGGACGCGACCGTGGACCCCCGGCCCCGGCACCTCTACTCGATCTGGAAGGACACCGTCGCCGGCAACCACGCCATGCCGTTCGACCTGCCCCGGATCGCGATCGTGGTGGACGGTCCGGCCACCGACTGTTACGCCGCCCTCGGCGCGGTGCACGGGCTGTGGCGGCCGGTGCCGGGCCGGTTCAAGGACTTCATTGCCTCCCCGAAGAACAACCTCTACCGCTCGCTGCACACCACCGTGATCGGCCCGCAGGACCGTACCGTCGAGGTGCTGATCCGCACCCAGGAGATGCACCGCAGCGCCGAGTACGGCGTCGCCGCCGACTTCCGCTTCCCCCGCCCGGAAGGCTCGGCCCGCGCCCAGCAACTCGACTGGCTGCGCCGGGTGCTGGACTGGGAGCAGGACGCCCCCGACCCGAACCAGTTCCTCCGGTCGCTGCGCTGCGACCTGTCCGAGGCGCAGATCCAGGTGTTCGCCGAGGGCCGGCAGGTCCTGCTGCCCGCCGGGGCCACCCCGGTCGACCTGGCGTACGAGCTGGGCACCGAGCGGGGCGACCGGTGCCTCGCCGCCAAGATCAACGGCCGGCTGGCGCCGCTGTCCTCGCAGCTCGACGAGGGCGACGTGGTGGAGATCTTCACCGAGACCGACACCGACAACGGCCTCGACCCGCTCGGCGTGCCCCGGGGGCCCCGCCGGGAATGGCTGGACTTCGTCAAGTCGCCGCACGCCCAGATGCAGATCAACCGGTGGTTCGCCGACCACACCGAGCCGGGCATCTCGATCGCCGACAAGGTCCGGCTGGGCCGGGCCACCATCGGCTTGGCGCTGCGCAAGCACGACCGGGGCCTGGCCAGCGACCTGCCGCTGCTGCGGCTGTCCGAGGAGCTCGGCTACCCCGACCTGGAGACCATGCTGGTGGCCGTCTTCGACCGGGCCCTCGAACCGGACACCGTGGTCACCCAGCTCATCGACCTGGTCGACCACCGGCAGTGACGGTTTCCCGCACCCGGTGGCCCGACCGGTACGCCCCGGCCACTAGCCTGAGGGCATGATCCCCCGTTCCCGCGCCACCGCTCGGGCCGTCGTCTACCGGACCTTCTACCGCCTGCCGGTGTCGATGCGCCGACGGCTGGTCCGGCTGACCGTCCCGAAGTACATCGTCGGCGCGGTGACCCTGGTCCGGGACAGCGAGGCGGCCCCACCCGGCCGGCTGCTGCTGCTGCGCCAGCCCCCCGGCCACAGCTGGAGCCTCCCCGCCGGTCTGCTGAAGCGCGGTGAGGACCCGGTGGTGGGCGCGGCCCGTGAGCTGGCCGAGGAGTCCGGCCTCCGGCTCTCCCCCGACCGGTTGCGCCCGGCCGTGCCGAACGCCGTGGTGCACGCCAAGGGCTGGGTGGACGTGGTCTTCGAGGCGGACGTGCCGGCGGCACAGGCCGAGCTGGTGGTCGACGGCGCAGAGGTCTTCGAGGCCGCCTGGCACCGGCTGGACGACCTGCCCCGGCTGAGCCGGGCCACCGCCCGGCTGCTCGCCTACTACGGCATCGGCCCGCTCGCCACCGGGACGGACGCGTGAGCGACGCGGTGCAGGTCTGCGCGGTGGTGCTCGCCGCCGGGGAGGGCACCCGGCTGCGCCCGCTGACCGAACGGCTGCCCAAGGCGCTCTGCCCGGTGGGCAACGTCCCGCTGCTGGACCTGGCCCTGGAGCGGGTCGCCGGGCTCGGCCTGACCGGCCCCGGCCAGGTCGCGGTGAACGCCTGCTACCTGGGTGACCAGGTGGTCCGGCACGTCGGCTCCCGGGCGCACCTCTCGGTCGAGCCGGGTGACCCGCTGGGTACCGCCGGCGGGATCGGCAACCTGCGGGACTGGATCGCCGGCCGGGGCGTACTGGTCGGCAACGCCGACGCCTACCTGGCCCATCCGGACGCCGCGCCCGGCCCGGACGTCGCCGCTCTGCTCGACGGTTGGGACGGGGAGACGGTACGCCTGCTCGGCCAGCCCGCGCCGGACCCGGCCGAGCCGGGCACCTTCGACGGCCACCGGTTCGTCGGCTTCTCGCTGCTGCCCTGGCGACTGGTCCGTGACCTGCCGCCGACCTTCGGTGACCTGGTACGCGCGGTCTGGCGGCCGGCGGAGGCGGCCGGGGCGCTGGAGGTGGTGCCGTTCACCGGCACCTTCTACGACACCGGTACCCCCGGCGACTACCTCGCGGCGAACCTGCACGCCGCCGGGGGCGGGTGCCTGCTCGATCCGGGTGCCACGGTGACCGGCCAGTGCCGGCAGGCGGTGGTCGGGGCGGGCGCGACGGTGGCCGGCACGGCCATCCGCGCGGTGGTCTGGCCGGGCGCGACGGTACGCCGGGACGAGTTCCTCCGCGACGCGATCCGGGCCGGCGTAGACCTCACCGTCCCTGCCTGACCCGCAGCGCGGGCACCCACCGCTCTCCGCCCGGCTCGTGCCGGCCTGGCCGGCAGCGCCTGGCCGCACCGGGACCGACCGACCCACTAGCATGGGCTCGACGTCGACGAACGGAGAACTCTCCCGTGATCACCGCCATCGTGCTGATCGACTGCGCCACCGACTCGATTCCCGAGGTGGCCGAGGCGTTGGCCGCTCTGCCCGGGGTCAGCGAGGTCTACTCGGTAGCCGGTCACGTGGATCTGATCGCCATGGTCCGGGTCCGGGAGTTCGAGCAGATCGCCCAGGTGATCGCCGGCAGCATCTCCAAGGTGCCCGGGGTGATCAACACCGAGTCGCACATCGCCTTCCGGGCGTACTCGCAGCACGACCTGGAGGAGGCGTTCGCGATCGGCCTCGCCAACGCCGACTGACCGCCGACGCCCCGCTTCCCCCAGCGCCCGACGGCCGTGGGGCCACCGCCGGACACACCCGTGCGCCGGTCCACCCCGTGGTGGACCGGCGCACCGGGTTCGGTCGTCAGCTACCCGTGGGGGCCGGCGTGACCCCGCCCTGCCCCGGAGCGCTGCGGCTCGGGGCCGGCGTGCTCGCCGGGCCACCCGAGGTGGGCGGCGACGCGGGCCGGCTCACCGACGGGGCCGGAGCGGGCGTACCGCTGGCCCCCGGGCTGGCCGTACCGCTGGCGCTGGCCTGCGGGACCGGGACGCCCAGCTCCTCCGCCAGGGCCACCAGCGAGTCGTAGTGCATCTGGAGGACCGGCAGGGCGTCCTGGGCGAGCTGTACCACGGACTGCTCGGAGCCCTGCGAGATCTCGGTCTGGGTGGCCTGGATGGCCTGGACGTGGCCGGCCAGTTCGGCGGTCACCCACTGCTTGTCGAACTGGGCGCCACTGACGTTGTTGAGCTGGTTCACCACCGCCTGCTGGTCGGCGGTGGGCTCACCCGGCAGGTTGACGTTCAGCTGCTTCGCGATCTGCTGCACCTGCTGGTCGAGCTGCGTGTGGTCGGTGACGAACTGCCCACCGAGCTGCTTGACCTGCTCGTTCTGCCCCTTCTGCTGGGCCAGCTTGCCGGTGACGATCTCGGCCAGGTTCACCTGGTGGATCGCCTGCAGGTACTGGCGGTCCTGGGTCGACGGCTGCGCCGCCTGCGCGGCGGCGGCGGGGGCCAGCCCGGCCAGCGTCAGGGCGACCAGCACCCCGAGCCGTTTCATACCCCTCATGTTTCCCTCCCCGTGGTCGTTGGACCGCACGGATACCCCACTGGCCGGGTTTAACCCCCCGCCGGTGCCGCCGCGCCGAGGGTCGGGTGACGGAGCCACCGACCCGGCACCGACGGCCGGCTACGGCCGGGCCGGAAACGGCCGCGACAGGGTCGGGACCGGCCAGGTCGGCCCGGGAACGGCCAAGGTCGGGGTCCGCGTACCCAACAGGGGCCGGAAACGACGTGACGCCCGCCGGATTCCGGCGGGCGTCACGTGCGGTGTGTCAGTCGGGTGATCAGTGCCGGCTGGGGCCGCTGCCGATCTCCTCACGCTCCGGTCGGGGCTCGACCGGGGGGTGTCCCGGCGAGACCGGGGCCTCGACCGGCTTCTCGATCGGGTAGAAGAAGCCCTTGATGGCCGGGCCGAGCGCGCCGAGCCGGTTCATCTTCTTGGGCACCACCCAGCCGACGTACTCCAGCTCACCGTGGCCGTCGTGGCCGTCACCGGCGCTGAGCGGCTGGTGCACCTCGACGAACCGGCCGTCCGGCAGCCGCCGGATGATGCCGGTCTCCACGCCGTGCGCCAGGACCTCGCGGTCGTGCTGCTGGAGCCCGAGGCAGATCCGGTGCGTGACGTAGTAGGCCAGCGGCGGCAGGATCAGCAGACCGATCCGGCCGGCCCAGGTCATCGCGTTCAGGCTGATCTGGAACTTGTCCGCGATCACGTCGTTCGCGCCGGAGAGCGTCAGGACCAGCCAGAAGGCGATGGCCATCGCGCCGAGGGCGGTCCGGTGCGGAACGTCCCGGGGACGCTGGAGCAGGTTGTGCGCCCGGTAGTCCTTCCGCTGCCGTGCCTCGATGAACGGATACAGCATCGGTAGCACGGTCAGGAAGCCCGGTAGCACCACGGTCGGCCAGAACAGCGGCGGTATGACGTACCCGTCGCCGATCGGGATGGTGACCTCCCAGGCCGGCATGAGTCGGGTCGAACCGTCGAGCATCATGACGTAGAAGTCGGGCTGGCTGGCCGCCGACACCACCCACGCCTCGTACGGGCCGAACAGCCAGATCGGGTTGATCTGGAACAGACCGCCCATCAGCGCGATGACGCCGAAGACGACCATGAAGAAGCCGCCCTGCTTGAGCACGTAGCGCGGGAACATCCGCTCGCCGACCACGTTGTCGTTGGTCCGGCCGGGGCCGGGCCACTGGGTGTGCTTCTGCTTGAAGACCAGGCCGACGTGGGCCCCGATCAGCGCCAGCAGGAGACCCGGGATGAGCAGCACGTGGGCGATGTAGAACCGGCTGATGATGATCTCGCCCGGGAACTCGCCGCCGAAGATCGACGAGGTGACCCACGAGCCGATCACCGGGATGGAGAGCATGATCGCCGAGGCGATCCGCAGGCCGGTGCCGGAGAGGCCGTCGTCCGGGAGCGAGTAGCCGGTGAAGCCGGCCAGGAAGCCGATCCAGAACAGCAGCGAACCGATGATCCAGTTGGTCTCGCGCGGCTTGCGGAACGCGCCGGTGAAGAACACCCGCATCATGTGCACCACGATGGCGGCCATGAACATCAGGGCCGACCAGTGGTGCATCTGCCGCATGATCAGGCCACCACGGACGTCGAACGAGATGTCCAGGCTGGAGGCGTACGCGGCGGACATCGGGGTGCCCCGCAGCGGGGCGTAGCTGCCGTTGTAGATGACCTCGGTCATCGTGGGCTCGAAGAAGAAGGTCAGGAAGACACCGGTCAACAGCAGGACGATGAACGAGAACAGCGCGATCTCGCCCAGCAGGAAGGACCAGTGGTCGGGGAAGACCTTGTTGAGCACCCGGCGCAGCGGGGTCGACACGGCGAACCGGTCGTCCACCCCGGCGGCGGCCTTGCCGGGGACTGCTGCTACGTCAAACTTACGGCGCTTCATGGCCGCTCCCAGAAGTCGGGCCCGACGGTCTCGGTGTAGTCGGACTTTGCCACGAAGAAGCCCTCGGCGTCCACCTCGATCGGCAGCTGCGGCAGACGCCGGCTGGCCGGACCGAAGATGGGCCGGGCGTTGTCGGTGATCAGGAACTGCGACTGGTGGCAGGGGCAGAGCAGCCGGTTGGTCTGCTGCTCGTACAGGCTGGCCGGGCAACCCGCGTGGGTGCAGATCTTCGAGTAGGCGGCGTAGTTGCCCCACATGTAGTCGCCGTGCCCGACCCGGTCGTTGGCCTCGCGGGCCGCCACCGCGTCGGACTCCCGCAGGTGGATCAGCAGCGTCACCGAGTCGGCGTGCTTGTTGCTGACGCCGTTCTCGATACCGGGGAAGACGGTGATCTGACCACCGGCGCTGACGTCGGCCGGGCGGACCGGACGACCGTCCTCGCGGACCAGCCGGATCTTCTCGCCGTTCTCGCCCGGCTTGAAGCCGGTGGTGAACATCTGGTTGTTCTCGTGCGGCTGCTTGAGCAGACCACCGACCAGCGGCGCGGCGGCCACCGCGCCGACCGGGGCCAGCCCGGCCAGCAGCGAGATGCCGAGCAGCGGACGACGCTTCACGCCCAGCTCGTCGGCGACGTACAGCATGGTCTGGCCGGTGATCCGGCGGCCCTCGGCGTCCACCTCGCCCTCGTGCCGGTCCTGGATGGCGACCTCCTTGGGCAGCAACTTCTTGCCCCAGGTGAGGATGCCGAAACCGATGCCGAGCAGGGCCACGCCGAGCGTCAGGCCGAGCAGCGGAGTGTAGTAGTTGTAGCCGCTGCTGCCCGGCTTGTACTCCCAGGGCCACCAGATGTAGACGACCAGGAAGGCGGTCGCGGCGAGGCCGGTCAGCAGGAAGAACGAGGCCACCAGCCGGGTGGTCCGCCGCTCGGCCTTGCTGCCGGGGACGAACTGCGGCTCGTAGTGGACGATCTCGATGTCGTCCCGGCGCAGACCCTCGCGGACGATGTCGAACCGGGTCAGCTCGGGGTCGTCGAAGTCGAGGGGCTCCCGGGCCGGGTTCTCGGTGTGCGTGCTCATGCCGTCACCTCGCTACGGGCGGTGCCGAGCGCGGGCACCACGGCGCTGAATCGAATGATTCGCTCGGTCACGACTTGCCCGCAATCCACAGGGCAGCGAAGACGAGCGCGACGATGCCGACCAGGAAGATGGCCAGGCCCTCGGTCGAGGGGCCGTACCGCCCCAGGTTGAACCCGCCCGGGTCCTGGTCGGTCTTCAGGGTCTCCTGGATGTAGGCGATGATGTCCGCCTTCTGCTCCGGAGTGATCTGGTTGTCGCCGAACACCGGCATGTTCTGCGGGCCGCTGAGCATCGCGGCGTAGATCTGCCGGTCGCTGGCGGGCGCGAGGCTCGGCGCGTACTTGCCGGAGGAGAGGGCGCCACCGCCACCGCCGAAGGCGTGGCACTGCGAGCAGTTGATGCGGAACAGCTCGCCGCCGGTGGAGACGTTGGCGTCCGCGCGCAGGTCACCCTCGGGGACCTGCGGGCCACCGCCGAGTTCCTGGATGTACTGGGCGAGCTGACGGGTCTGCTCGTCGGTGAAGACCGGGGTCTTCCGCTCGGCCTGCGCCTCCTGCCGGGCCATCGGCATCCGACCGGAGCTGACCTGGAACTCGACCGACGCCGCGCCGACGCCGATGAGGCTCGGCCCGCGCCCCTCGACCCCCTGCGCGTTCCGACCGTGGCAGCTCACGCAGCTCACGTCGAACAGCGCCTTGCCCTCGGCGGCGGCTCCGGTGAGCGGCGGGTTGTCCTGCGCCTGCGCGCCCGGGGCGAAGACGGCGTAGGCACCGCCGGCCAGCATGAGCGCGGCGATCAGCCGGACCGCGGCACCCAGCCGGCGGCGGCCCCTGCTGGGCACCACGGACCGCTGGCGGCGCAGCCGCGCGAGCAGGCCGCGTCGGCGGTCGTTGTCAGAAGTCATGACCTGTGTCCTTAACCGGTTGGACCTTGTGTCTCGGGACGGTGCGGCGCCGCGGCGCCAAGATCACTGGAGCCAGTAGATCATGGCGTAGAGCCCGATCCACACCACGTCGACGAAGTGCCAGTAGTAGGACACGACGATGGCCGACGTGGCCTGGGCGGGCGTGAACCGGCCCATGGTGGTGCGGATCATGAAGATGACGAAGGCGATCAGACCACCGGTCACGTGCAGGCCGTGGAACCCGGTGGTCAGGTAGAACATCGACCCGTACCCGTCCGAGTTGATCTTGATGCCCTCGTGGACCAGCTCGCGGTACTCGTTGAGCTGACCGAGAACGAAGATCAGGCCCATCACGAAGGTGATGGTGAACCAGCGCCGCAGCGCGTGCACGTCACCCTTCTCGGCGGCGAACACCCCGAGCTGGCAGGTCACCGAGGACATCACCAGGATCACCGTGAAGGTGGTCGCGTACGGGATGTTGAGTGCCTCGGTGTGCTCCGCCCACTGCTCCGGCGCCGCCGCGCGGATGGAGAAGTACATCGCGAACAGGGCCGCGAAGAACATGAGTTCGCTGGAGAGCCAGACGATCGTCCCGACGCTGACCATGTTGGGGCGCGTCAGGGAATGGATCCGGCTCTTATCAATGGCTGGGGCCGCAGTCACGGGCTCATTATTGCTGCCGATCAGGCACCGCGAGCAGCGGGGTGGCATACCCGTCGTTCAGGTGGCCCGACGGAGGGCGTCCGGTTCGCCTGGCCTAGCCTGAAAAGCGTGCTGCACGTCGATCCGATCTTGACAACCGCCACCGCGGCCGGAGCGGGGCGACCGCTCGCCGCCGAGGCGCCGCCGCCGTTCGAGATCACCCGGGTCTTCACCGAGATCCAGTTGGACTCCTGGCTGGCCGTCGGCCTGGTGCTGGCCGCCGGACTCTACCTGTACGGGGTGCACCGGCTGCGGGTACGCGGGGACCGCTGGCCGATCGCCCGGACGGTGTTCTTCCTCGGTCCCGGGCTGGGTGGCATCGCCTCGGTCACGCTCAGCGGCGTCCACGCCTACGACACCGCCCTGCTGTCGGTGCACATGGTCCAGCACATGGTGCTCTCCATGGTCGCGCCGATCTTCCTGGCGCTCGGCGCCCCGGTCACCCTGGCGCTGCGTACCCTGCCGAAGGAGCCCCGGCGGCGGCTGCTGGCCGTCGTGCACAGCCGGATCGTGCGGATCTGGACCTTCCCGCTGGTCGCCTTCACGATCTTCGTGGTCAACCCGTTCGTGCTCTACTTCACCGACCTCTACCGGTACACCCTCGAGCACGTCTGGGCGCACGAGCTGATGCACGCCCACTTCATCATGACCGGCTGCGTGTTCTTCTGGCCGCTACTCGGCCTGGACCCGCTCCCCGGGCGCTGGCCGTACCCGGCCCGGGCGCTGCTGATGGTGCTCTCCGTGCCGTTCCACACCGTGCTCGGCCTGACCGTCATGCAGAGCACCACCCTGTTCGGCGGCGACTGGTACCCGTCGCTCGACCTGTCCTGGTCCGACCCCTGGGACGACCAGGTCGTCGCCGGGGGCATCCTCTGGGCCGGCGGGGAGTTCGTCAGCATCACCATGCTGGCCGTCCTGGTGGTGCAGTGGGTCCGGCAGTCCGAGCGGGAGGCCCGGCGGGTCGACCGCGACCTGGACCGGCAGGAGGCCCAGCAGGCCCGGGAGAGCGCCGCCGGCGCCCCCGCCTGACGGCGCGCGAACGGCACGGCGGCACCGGCCGCGCCGGGCGGGACGTCGGCCGGCCCGGACCGACCGGTACGATCGGCGGCAGCTACGAGGTGGGAGCAAAGCCAGCGATGAGCGATCGTCTTTACACCGTCCTGCTCTACAGCGACGACCCGCAGGTGCGCGACCGGATGCGGCTGGCCGTGGGCACCCGTCCCGCCGCCGACCTGCACGTCGAGTTCGTCGAGGCGGCCAGCTACGCCGAGTGCATCCGGCTGGTCGACGACTACGAGATCCACCTGATGCTGCTCGACGGCGAGGCGACCCCGGCCGGGGGCATCGGCATCGCCCGGCAGATCAAGGACGACCGGGCGGACGCTCCCCCGACCTGCGTGGTGATCGCCCGGGCCGCCGACCGTTGGCTGGCCGCGTACGCCGAGGTCGACGCGACCCTGGTGCACCCGCTCGACCCGGTGACCACCGGCCGTACCATCGCCGAGCTGCTGCGCCGGCAGGCCGTCGACCGGGTCGGCTGACCGACTCCCCCCGACGCGGTCCGGGCCCGCCCGGGTTTCCGTGATCGTCCGGCCCGGCCCGTCACCGTCGACCCCGGGCCCCACCCGCATCCCACGTCTGCTCGGGAGGGCCCACCATGGGCGATCGGACCTGGCCGCACCTGCTCGCCGCGCTGCTGCGCGGCGAGGAACTCCCCACCGCCGACACCGCGTGGGCGATGGGCGAGATCATGGCGGGCGCGGCCACCCCGGTCCAGATCGCCACCTTCGCCGTCGGGCTGCGGGCCAAGGGCGAGACGCCCACCGAGCTGGCCGGCCTGGTCGAGGCGATGCTCGGCAGCGCGGTCCCGGTCACGCTGCCCGAGCAGACCAGGGCCACCGCGCTGGACGTGGTCGGCACCGGCGGTGACCTCGCCCACACGGTCAACATCTCGACCATGGCGGCCCTGGTGGTGGCCGGGGCGGGGGTCCGGGTGGTCAAGCACGGCAACCGGGCCGCCTCCTCCTCGTGCGGCACGGCCGACCTGCTCGAGTTCCTCGGCGTACCGCTGGATCTCGACCCGGACCAGGTGGCCCGGTGCGTGGCCGAGGCCGGCATCGGGTTCTGCTTCGCCGGGCGGTTCCACCCGGGCATGCGGCACGCCGGCCCGGTCCGCCGGGAGATCGGCGTACCCACGTTCTTCAACTTCCTCGGCCCGCTGAGCAACCCGGCCCGCCCCCGGGCCGGCGCGGTCGGCTGCTTCGACCTGCGGATGGCGCCGGTGATGGCCGCGGTCTTCGCCGCCCGGGGCGACTCGGTCCTGGTGATGCGGGGCGAGGACGGGCTGGACGAGTTCAGCACCGCCGCACCGACCCGCTTCTGGGTGGCCCAGTCCGGCACTGTCAGGGAGACGCTGCTGGACTCGACCGACCTCGGGGTACCCCGGGCCACCCTCGCCGACCTACGGGGCGCTGACGCCCCGTACAACGCCGACGTGGCCCGTCGGCTGCTGGCCGGTGAGCGCGGGCCGGTACGCGACGCGGTGCTCGTCAACGCCGCCGCCGCGCTCGCCACCCAGGGCCCGCTCGACGGCGACCTCGGTACCGCGGTCCGCGCCGGCCTGGACCGGGCCGCCGAGTCCATCGACTCCGGTGCGGCGGCCAAGGCCCTGGACCGCTGGGTCGAGGTGGCCCGCTCGGTCTGAGCCCCGGCCCCGTCCGCCGGTGCCCTGGCCCTCCGTCCGCTCCCTGACCCGTCGTCGGCGCCCTGACCTGCCGGCCGCCGGCCGGGTCCGGCCCCGGGCGGGGTTGTCGTACCGGCGTGCCAAACTACGCCCCGAGTAGTTTTCCGCCGCTGCCGATGCCTGCGGAACGCGCCCGGCGCAGTCGTCACCGCCGGTCCCGGCAGCCCCCTGAGGAAAGGAGACGCCCGTGTCGGAGCGCGAGCTGTACTGCGAGAGCTGCCAGGGCGTCCAGCCGTTCGAGGTCCCGCCGTGTGTCGACGGCCACGGGGCCGACTGCCCCGAGCTGGCCTGCACCGGGTGCGGGTCGGCCCTGGTGATCGCCACCTTCACCTTCCGGCCGATCCGGCTGGCCGACCGGCGGCGGGCGGCCCGACGCCCGGCGCACCGCCGGGCCGCCTGACCCTGCATACACCGAAGGCCGCCTCCCGAAGAGGGAGGCGGCCTTCGCCGTGGTCGTCCGAGGCCCGCCGGTGCGGCCGGGCCGTCCTCCAGCACCCGCTCAGTAATCGGCGGTGCGCCGGGGGCTCAGTGCTCGACGATGCGCAGGGTGCTCAATGCTCGACGATGCCGAGGATGCTCAGTGCTCGGCGGTGCGCCGGGTGCCGGTGTAGTACTCGAAGAGCAGCCCCGAGGCGGCCAGGGTGACCGCCACCAGGCCGAGGCCCAGCAGCCAGAACTGCCAGAGCACCAGGCCCATCCCGGCGGTCGCGGCGGCCAGCGCCAGACCGAACGGCCAGTAGCTGCCCGGGCTGAAGAAGCCGATCTCGCCCGCGCCGTCGGCGATCTCACCGTCGGCCCGGTCCTCCGGCCGCAGGTCGATCCGGCGGGCGACGAACCAGAAGAAGCCGCCGCACATGGCGCAGAGCAGGAACGACAGCAGCAGGGCCACCGTGCCGACCCACTCGACCCGACCGGTGTCGCCGTGCGTCCAGAAGCCGTACAGGCCGGTGGCGAAGAGCAGGAACGCCGCGATGACGGAGAAGATCTTCCACTCGGTACGCATGCCCGCCTCCTCAGCGTCCCGCGCCGGCCGACGCGTCGGACGCGTTGTTGAAGTTGCTCCCGGTCCGCCGGGTGTCGAACGGCCGGGTGGTCGTCGCGTACGGCTCCTCACCGATCGCCTCGAGCGCCTCCTGGGTCGACCGGCCGTCCCGCTTGGCGGCGAGGAACTGGTCGTACTCCTGCGGCGACACGACCCGCAGCTCGAAGTTCATGAAGGCGTGGTAGCTGCCGCACAGCTCGGCGCAGCGGCCGACGTACGCGCCCTCGGCCACCAACTCGGAGACCTCGAACTCGTTGCGCACGTTGCCGGGCATGACGTCCCGCTTGAAGAGCAGCTCCGGCACCCAGAACGAGTGGATGACGTCCTTGCTGGTCTCCTCGAACCGGATCGACCGGCCGGTCGGCAGCACCAGCACCGGGATGACCTCGCTGGTGCCGAGCACCGAGGCGACGGTGTTGGCGTCCTTGCCGAGCCCGTCCCGGTAGTTGAACTGCCAGTTCCACTTGAACGCGACGACCTCGACCACCACGTCCGGGTTCGGCGTCCGCCGCTCGACGTCGGTCTGCACGATCGCGGTGTAGTAGAACAGCACGGAGACGACCAGGATCGGCGCGATGGTGTAGAGGAACTCCATCGGCATGTTGAACCGGGTCTGCACGGGCAGCTCGTTACCGCGCTTGCGGTACCGCACGATGCACCAGAAGATCAGGCCCCAGACGAAGACCCCGACCGCGAGCGCCGCGATGCAGGACGCGATCCACAGGTCGTACATCCGCCGGGACTCGGCCGAGATGCCGCCCTCCGGCCAACCGAACCCGCCGAACGCCGCACCGACGTCACACCCCGTCAGCAGGACCAGCGTCGCCGCTGCACCGAGACCGAGCCCGGCGAGCCGACCGGCACTCCGACCCCGGCGCCCACCGGCTCCTGGGGAAGCACTGTGCCGTACGGCCGTCGACCGTACCTCCGAACTCCTTGCGACCACCTGGTCCTGCCTCCCTAGCGCGCCGCGGTGTCTGGTCGGTGACCGCCCGGCCGGGCGGAGTGACAGCACCGGCGGCAAAGGCGTCACCGACGGTCGCAGATTACTCGACCATGACGGACCGGACCGCCCTGGGGTCACGTGTCCACCACGGTAGGGGGATGTCAGCGCCGGTCCGCGCGCTACGTTGGCACCCGTGAGCGCTCCCCCGGTCTACCTGGACGCGGCCACCGCCGCACCGCTGCACCCGGTCGCGCGGCAGGCGCTGTCGGCCGCCCTGGCGGACGGCTGGGCCGACCCCGGGCGGCTCTACAGCCAGGCCCGCCGGGCCCGCCAGCTCCTCGACGCGGCGCGCGCCGCCGCCGCCGAAACCCTCGGGGTACGCCCCGACGAGCTCTCCTTCACCGCGAACGGCACCACCGCGGCGCACGCGGCGGTGCTGGGCGGGCTGGCCGGGCGACGTCGGGCCGGGGCGACCCTGGTGCACTCGGCGATCGAACACTCGGCGGTGCTGCACGCCGCCGAGCGGCACGTCGCCGCCGGCGGGTCGGCGGTGTCCGTGCCGGTGGACCGGCTGGGACGGGTCGACCTGGCCGCCTGGTCGGACGCGGTACGCGCCCCCGGAGTGGCCTGGGCCGCCCTGATCGCCGCCAGCCACGAGGTGGGCACCGTCCAGCCGGTGGCCGAGGCCGCCGCCGCATGCGCCGCCGCCGGGGTACCGCTGGCCGTGGACGCCGCCCAGGTGGTCGGCCGGCTGCCGCTGCCCGGCGGCTGGTCGGTGCTGACCGCCAGCGCGCACAAGTGGGGTGGGCCGGCGGGCGTGGGGCTGCTGGTGGTCCGCAAGGGCACCCGCTGGGAGTCGCCGTGGCCGGCCGACGACCGCGAGTCGGGGCGTACCCCGGGGTCGTTGAACCTGCCGGCGGTGGTGGCGGCAGCGGCGAGCCTGCGCGCGGCGGCAGCCGACGCGGCGGCCGAGGCGGCCCGGCTCGCGCCGCTGGTGGACCGGATCCGGGCCCGGGTGGCCGCCGAGGTGCCGGACGTGGAGGTGGTCGGCGACCCGGCCGACCGGCTCCCCCATCTGGTCACCTTCTCCTGCCTGTACGCGGACGGCGAGGCGCTGCTGCACGCGCTGGACCGGCGCGGGTTCGCGGTGTCGTCCGGGTCCTCGTGCACGTCGTCGACGCTGCAGCCGTCACACGTGCTGGCGGCGATGGGGGTGCTGACGCACGGCAACATCCGGGTCAGCCTGCACCGGGACACCACCGAGGCGGACGTCGAGCGTTTCCTGACCGAACTGCCGGGCATCGTCGCCGACCTGCGCGCCCAGGCCGGCGTGGTGGGCCTGTGACCGCCCCTGAGACAGCCGGCCCGCAGGCTGACGCCCCGCAGGCTGGCGGCCCGGGCACCGGGCCGCAGGCGGCCAGGCCGGGCCGGGACGCGGACACCTCCCCGCGAGCGGCCAGGTCGGGTCGGGCCACGGGCTCCGGCCCACGGGCGGACAACCCGGGCCGGGACCCGGACACCGGACCGGTCGCGGTGCTGGACTGTCTCGGGCAGCGCTGCCCACTGCCGGTGATCGCGCTGGCCCGACGGCTGCCGGAGTTGCCGGTCGGCGCGCTGGTCCGGGTGCTCGCCGACGATCCGGCGGCGGCGGTCGACATCCCGGCCTGGTGCCGGATGCGCGGCCAGGAGTTCGTCGGCCCGGTCGACGGCCCCGGCTACGACGTCCGCCGCACCCACTGACCGCCCCGCCCTCCCCCGGCCCCTCCCGCGCCTCCTGCCGGCCCCGGCCCCTACCGCCCCCGGCCCGTCGCGCACCGCCACCTGCCGACCCTTGCCGCGCTCGTGGCACGACCGCCGCACAGATCTTGGACAGTTACCGTCGAGTTTGGACGGTAACCGTCCAAGATCTCGCCGATCAGTCCGTCGGGTGAGTCGCGGCGTCGAGCCAGATCAGCCGGAGTCGGCGACCGACCCGACCGAAGACGCGGACGGCGCTGTCGGCGCTCGGGAACCGGCCGGTGTAGGCGTGGCCGTCGCCGCAGAGCAGGACGCCGTCCGGGAACGCCATGCCCCAGGCGAAGACGGCACCGTCGACCCGGTCGCCGTACTCCTCGCAGATAGCGAAGCGGCGAGGCGCGTACTCGGTGACAAGGTCGACCAGCATCTGGTGGAACTCCTCGGGTGTGCCCAGTGCCGGTGGGGTGCGGTTCGACATGCCCATTCCTCCGTCCGTTCGGAATCGCTATACGTATAGCTGACGCACTTGCGTAACGGAAGGCTCACGGAGAGGATGTGCCGACAGGTGCACGACGAGGAGGTACGACCATGGGTCCACGCAACGACCCGTCCGCGTTGCGGTGGCTGATCGGTGCCGAACTGGCCCGGTACCGACGCGAAGTGCCGATGTCATTGAGCGAGCTGGCCGCCGCCACCGGCATCGGCAAGCCGAAACTCGGCCACATGGAGAGCGGGCGCTACCAGCAGTTCCCCGAGGACGTGGCGGCGGTCCTGCACGCCTGCGGCGCCGACCAGCCAGCCGTCGACCGGCTCACCTCGCTGCTCGGCCGGGCCGACGCCAAGACCTGGTGGGCACCCTGGGCGAACGTCGTACCGGACTGGTTCCGCACCTATGTCGGCCTCGAAGGGCTGGCCGACACCGCGTTCGTCTTCGAGTCGATGGTGATCCCCGGCCTGTTGCAGACCGAGGAGTACGCGCAGG
This sequence comes from Micromonospora cathayae, assembly GCF_028993575.1. Classification (NCBI taxonomy): domain Bacteria; kingdom Bacillati; phylum Actinomycetota; class Actinomycetes; order Micromonosporales; family Micromonosporaceae; genus Micromonospora; species Micromonospora cathayae. The sequence goes on from NZ_CP118615.1 coordinate 6,611,387, forward strand.
CGCTCACCCTGGGCACCGGTTTCGTCCGCCCGGACCACGCCGAGCGGTTCGTCTCGTTCCGGCAGACCCGGGCCCGGCGGCTCACCGACGACGAGCCGTTGACCCTGCACGCGGTGATCGGGGAAGCGGCCCTGCGGCTGCGGGTCAACGGCGACGAGACCCGTCGTGCCCAGCTCCGCCACCTCGCCGCCATGGCCGAGCTGCCGCACGTCACGGTGCAGGTGCTCCGGCCGGAGGACGGGCCGCACGCCGCAGGCGCGATCGGCAAGTTTGTGCTGCTGGACTTCCCGCACGTCCGGTCGATCGCCTACACCGAGGTGCTCGACGGCGCGATGTACGTGCAGGACCCGGACGGGGTGCGGACATATACGATGGTCGCTGACAACCTGCGCCAGGTCGCTCTCTCACCCGCCGCGTCGCACGCGTTGATCACGGAGCTGGCCGGTGCCCGATAACCCTGGAGGCAGCCGTGTCCACCCCTGACCTGTCCCGCGCCCGTTGGTTCACCAGCAGCCGGAGCACCAACAACGGCGACTGCGTGGAGTGCGCGCTGCTGCCCGACCTGGTCGCCGTACGCGACAGCAAGGACCCGGCCGGCCCGGTGTTGACGTTCACCGACGCGCAGTGGTCCGCCTTCGTCACCGCCCCACCCCGCCCCACCCCCTGACCCCCGTCCAACCGACCCCCCGCCCAACGCGCCCCCTGACCAGCGCGTTGACCATGAAGTTGTTGTCACCTCACCCGGCGTGTCGGGACAACAACTTCATGATCAACAGGGAAGCCCGGAGGGCTGGGGTAAGGCCGGGGAGGGGATGGTCAGGGGAGCAGGTGGGGGCGGACGTCGGCGGCGGCCTCGTCGCCGTACGACTCGCCGAGGCGCTTGACGAACACGGTCGGGTCGACCGTGTACTCCTGGGCGCCGTAGTTCTCCAGGACCAGCGCGGCGGACAGGCAGCCGACCTGGGCGGACCGCTCCAGGCTGAGCCCCCACGAGAAACCGGCGAAGAAACCGGCACGGAAGCCGTCCCCGACGCCGGTCGGGTCCACCGCGCGGGCGTCGGAGAGCGCCGGTACGTGGATCCGCTCGACGTCCCGGCCGACGATTTCCACGCCGTCCTTGCCGAGGGTGGTGACCCGGATGGTCACCCGGTCCAGGAGCTGGGCGTCGGTCAGCCCGGCCTTGCTCTGCAACAGCGACTTCTCGTACTCGTTGGTGAGCAGGTAGGTCGCGCCGTCGATCAGGCTGGCGACCTCCGTACCCTCCATGAACGCGAGCTGCTGGGACGGGTCGGCGGCGAACGGGTAGCCGCGCTCCCGGCACTCCGCCGAGTGGCGCTGCATCGCCTCCGGGTCGTTCGCGCCGATCAGGACCAGGTCGAGCCGGCCGCCGGCCCGCTGGGCGACCGGGGCCAGCTCGATGTTGCGGGCCTCGCTCATCGCCCCGGCGTAGAAGGAGGCGATCTGGCACATCTCGGTGTCCGTGGTGCAGACGAACCGGGCGGTGTGCGCCACCTCGCTGACGTGCACCGAGTCGCAGTCCACCCCGTGCCGCTCCAGCCAGGAGCGGTAGTCGGCGAAGTCGACACCGACCGCGCCGACCAGCAGCGGGGCCAGCCCGAGCTGCCCCATCCCGAAGGCGATGTTCGCGGCGACGCCGCCGCGCCGGACCACCAGGTCGTCGACGAGGAACGAGAGCGAGACCTTGTCCAACTGGTCGGCGATGAGCTGTTCGGAGAACCGCCCGGGGAAGCTCATCAGGTGGTCGGTCGCGATCGAGCCGGTCACGGCGATCTTCATGTCATCCCTCGCGGTCGGCAGCAGAGCGCCGGTCAGCCTACCGGCCCGGTCATCCTCCCATCGGGCCGTCGGTCGGCACATCTCCCTTCGAGCGCCCTTGGCGGTCGAAACCGGGCGATACTCGAGGACGGGACCGGGCGAGGCTCGAGGGACCCGGACCCGGACCCGGACACGGACCCGGACACGGAACGGCGCGGGTCACCCCCGTCGATCGGGGACGACCCGCGCCGGAAGACCGGGCTGGGACGGCTCAGCTGAACGAGTCGCCGCAGGCGCAGGAGCTACCCGCGTTCGGGTTGTCGATGGTGAAGCCCTGGGCGTCGATCCGGTCGGCGAAGTCGATGGTCGCCCCGGCCAGGTAGGGCGCGCTCATCCGGTCGACGACGACCTCGACACCACCGAAGTCGCTGACGACGTCACCGTCGAGCGAACGCTCGTCGAAGAAGAGCTGGTACCGCAGGCCGGAGCAGCCGCCCGGCTGCACCGCGACCCGGAGCCGCAGGTCGTCGCGGCCCTCCTGCTCGATCAGGGCCTTGACCTTCTGCGCCGCGACGTCGGTGAGGACGACGGACGTGGGGGCCTTGGCCTCGGTCGAGTCGGTCTGCGCTGGCGTGGTCACGTGGAATTCTCCCTGCGCGCGTCGGTGTGGTCGTCTCTGGCCAACTCCTCGCCGGTCCAGTTGATTCCCACTGTGGTCCAGAACCGATTGTAGGCCGCTGCGGCGGGACCGACCCGGCCGGCGGCCGGACCGACCCCGCCGGAGGCCGGGAGGCCGGGCCGAGCACCGGAAGACCGAACCCGACCGCCGGCAGGCCGGGCCGACCGCCGGGAGACCGCGCCCGACCGCCGGGAGGCCGGGCCGAGCACGGAGAGACCGGGCCAGCGGTCCGGGGACGCGGGTCAGCGGCTCCACTGGCGGGCCAGGCGGGCGCCCAGCGCGCGCAGTCCCTCCGCCGGGCGGGTCATCGCCGCCTCCAGCCCGCCGTGTTCCTCGCCACCGTAGTGCTCGACCAGGCTGTACGCGTCGGTCACGCCGGCCGAGGCGGCCTCCCGCCGGCCGGTGCTGACCCGACCGGCCAGCACCACGCACGGCACGCCCCGGTCCCGGGCCGCGCCGGCCACCCCGGCGACGACCTTGCCGCGCAGCGACTGGTGGTCGAAGGAGCCCTCCCCGGTGATCACCAGGTCGGCGGTGTCGAGCGCGGCGTCCAGCCCGATCGCCCGGGTGACCAGGCCGATCCCGGACTCGCACCGGCCGCCGAGGGCGAGGATCGCCGCGCCGAGGCCGCCGGCCGCGCCGCCGCCGGGCAGCGCGGCCAGGTCGGGCGGGCAGCCCGGCAGGTCCTTGACGAGTACGCCGGCGAAGCGCTCCAGGGCGGCGTCGAGCAGCAGCACGTCCGCCCGGCTGGCGCCCTTCTGCGGGCCGTACACGTTGCTGGCCCCGTGCAGGCCGAGCAGCGGGTTGTCCACGTCGGTGGCGGCGACCAGCACCGCGTCGCGCAGTCGGGGCGTACCGTCCAGGCCGGCGACGGCGGCCAGCGCGGCTCCCCCGTACGGCAGGGCGCGGCCGGCCTCGTCCAGCGGGGTCGCGCCGAGCGCGGCGAGCATCCCGGCGCCGGCGTCGTTGGTGCCGGAACCGCCCAGTCCGACCACCACCGTGCGCGCCCCGCTCTCCACGGCGGCGGTGACCAGCAGCCCCAGCCCGTACGAGGTGGTGGTCTTCGGGTCCCGCTCGGTGGCGTCGAGCAGGTGCAGCCCGCACGCCTGGGCGCTCTCCAGGTAGGCGGTCCCGTCGGCGGTGAGCAGGATCTCCCCGGCGGCGGGCCGGCCGAGCGGGTCGACGGTCGGTACCGGCACCCGCCGGCCGCCGAGCGCGTCGGCGAGGACGGCCACGAACCCTGGCCCGCCGTCGGCCAGGGGACGGATGAGGAGTTCGTCACCGTCGGCGACCTCGCGCCAGCCGGCGGCGACCGCGTGGGCCACCTCCTGGGCTGGGAGGGTACCGGCGAACTTGTCCGGACAGAGGAGCACACGCATGCCCAGCAGTGTGCCAGCCCACATCGGGGAAAGCGGTGTCCTGGTCAGCTTGTGGGACCATGGGGGGCGTGACTTCGACCTGGGTGGAACCCTCGAACACCGCGACGGCGCTGCTGCTGCTCGGCCGGGGCAGCGATCCTGCCACCGAGCGTGGCGTGGAGTGTCCGGGTGACCTGCCGGCCCCGAGCGACCCGGATCTGGTGGCCCGCGCGGCGGCGGCCAAGGCGGCGCTGGGCGACAGGGTGTTCGTGCTGGGGCACCACTACCAGCGCGACGAGGTGATCCAGTTCGCCGACGTGACCGGCGACTCGTTCAAGCTGGCCCGGGAAGCGGCGGCCCGCCCGGACGCGGAGTACATCGTCTTCTGCGGTGTGCACTTCATGGCCGAGAGCGCGGACATCCTCACCTCGGACGCGCAGCGGGTGATCCTGCCCGACCTGGCCGCCGGCTGCTCGATGGCCGACATGGCGGTGTTGTCGCAGGTCGAGACCGCCTGGGACGTGCTGACCGAGCTGGGCGTGGCCGCCGGCACCGTCCCGGTGACGTACATGAACTCCTCGGCCGACATCAAGGGCTTCGTCGGCCGTAACGGCGGGGTGGTCTGCACCTCGTCCAACGCCAAGCGGGCCCTGGACTGGGCGTACGAGCAGGGCGAGCGGGTGCTCTTCCTGCCCGACCAGCACCTCGGCCGGAACACGGCCGTGCTGGAGCTGGGCTTCGCGCTGGACGACTGCGTGCTCTACGACCCGCACAAGCCGAACGGCGGGCTCACCCCGGAGCAGCTGCGCGACGCGAAGATGATCCTGTGGCGCGGGCACTGCTCGGTGCACGGCCGGTTCACCCTGGACAGCGTCAACGACGTGCGGGACCGTGTCCCCGGGGTGAACGTGCTGGTGCATCCGGAGTGCCGGCACGAGGTGGTCGTCGCCGCCGACCAGGTCGGCTCCACCGAGTACATCATCAAGACCATCGAGGCGGCCCCGGCCGGGTCGGCCTGGGCGGTCGGCACCGAGCTGAACCTGGTCCGCCGGCTGGCGCTGGCCCACCCGGACAAGCAGATCATGTTCCTCGACAAGGCGGTCTGCTACTGCTCCACGATGAACCGGATCGACCTGCCGCACCTGGTCTGGGCGCTGGAGGAACTGGTCGCCGGCCGAGTGGTGAACCAGATCACGGTCGATGCGGACACCGCCCACCACGCCCGGGTGGCGCTGGACCAGATGCTGGCCCTGCCCGGGGCCTGACCACCTGCCGGTACTCACGGTGACCGATGGGGTACTGATACGTGCCCCGATCACCCTTTCATGACATCCGATCCGGTCTGCCCGGGTCGGATTCGTCACCGAGGGCTATGCTGCCGGAGCGACGACTGATCGTGCCGTCTGGCAACGGCCGCAGTCCGGGTAGCGACGAGTCGCCGGCCCCCTCAATCACCCCACACGGCAGCACCGACGCGCTGGAGGTTGCGTTGACCAACGACGTCCTGGTCGTACACGGAGGATCTCCGCTGCAAGGGCGGATCCGCGTGCGCGGCGCGAAGAACCTGGTCTCCAAGGCGATGGTCGCCGCCCTGCTCGGCGACAGCCCGAGCCGGCTCTTCGACGTTCCGAAGATCCGGGACGTCGAGGTGGTCCGCGGGCTGCTCGGCCTGCACGGCGTGAAGGTCAGCGACGGCCAGGAGAACGGCGAACTCGTCTTCGACCCGGCGAACGTGGAGAGCGCCAGCACCGACCAGATCAACGTGCACGCCGGTTCCAGCCGGATCCCGATCCTGTTCTGCGGGCCGCTGCTGCACCGGCTCGGCCACGCGTTCATCCCGGACCTGGGTGGCTGCCACATCGGTCCCCGGCCGATCGACTTCCACCTCCAGGCGCTGCGCGAGTTCGGCGCCACGGTCGACAAGACCCCGGAGGGGCTGCACCTGTCCGCGCCGAACGGGCTGCACGGCACCAAGTTCGCGCTGCCGTACCCGAGCGTGGGCGCGACCGAGCAGGTGCTGCTGACCGCGGTGATGGCCGAGGGCGTCACCGAGCTGCGCAACGCGGCCGTCGAGCCGGAGATCATCGACCTGATCTGTGTGCTCCAGAAGATGGGCGCGATCATCAAGGTGCACACCGACCGGGTGATCGAGATCCAGGGCGTGCCGAAGCTGCACGGCTACACGCACCGGCCCATCCCGGACCGGATCGAGGCGGCCAGCTGGGCGGCGGCGGCCCTGGCCACCCGGGGGCACGTCGAGGTGCTCGGTGCGCAGCAGGCCGACATGATGACCTTCCTGAACGTGTTCCGGTCGGTCGGCGGCGAGTACGAGGTCACCGACACCCGGCCGCCGCGCCTGGGTGACGCCGGCCAGGAGGGCGGCATCCGGTTCTGGCACCCGGGCGGCGAACTGCACGCCACCGCGCTGGAGACCGACGTGCACCCCGGTTTCATGACCGACTGGCAGCAGCCGCTGGTGGTCGCGTTGACCCAGGCCCGGGGCCTGTCGATCGTCCACGAGACGGTCTACGAGCAGCGGCTCGGCTACACCGAGGCGCTCAACTCGATGGGCGCGAACATCCAGGTCTACCGGGACTGCCTGGGCGGTACCCCGTGCCGGTTCGGCCGGCGGAACTTCAAGCACTCCGCGGTGATCGCCGGCCCGAGCAAGCTGCACGCCGCCGACCTGGTCATCCCGGACCTGCGCGCCGGGTTCAGCCACCTGATCGCGGCGCTCGCCGCCGAGGGCACCTCCCGGGTGTACGGCGTCGACCTGATCAACCGGGGTTACGAGGACTTCGAGGCGAAGCTCGCCGACCTGGGCGCGCACGTCGAGCGTCCCTGAAGGCGGAGGGCGGAAGGATGACGACGGACGGCGCGGGCACCCCTGACGCCGCACGCCGAGCGTCCCTGACGCCCGTCCGGTCACGCCCGTCGGCGTAACCTGGCTCACCCCGTACGGCGGCCGGTGCACCGTGATGTGCACCGGCCGCTCGCGTTTGGCTACCCTTCACCTCGTGCCTTCGCTGTTTCGCCGCAAGTCCACCGCCACCGTCGACGAGCCCGTCACCGAGGTGACGACGGACGAGACGTCCACGCGCCCCCGGGGCTACACGCCGGCCAAGGGGCGCGAGACCCCGAAGCGTCCGGTGGCCGGCCGGCGCCCACCCTCGGCGGTCAAGCCGTTGAGCAAGGAGGAGTCGAAGGAGCGGCGGCGACAGTTGCGCGCCGAGGCTGCGGCGGAGTTCCGCCGGGAGGGCGGCCCCCGGGACCGGGGGCCGGAGCGGCTGCTCGCGCGGAACGTGGTCGACTCCCGGCGTACCGTGGGCACCTGGTTCTTCGGTGGCGCGCTGATCGTGCTGATCGGCTCGTCGGCGGCGATGCCGCCCACCGTCCGGCTGGTGTCCAACCTGCTCTGGGCGGCCCTGGCGATCGGTGTGGTGATCGATTCGGTGCTGATCTCCCGGAAGATCAAGAAGCTGGTCCGGGAGCGTTACCCGAACACCGGCCAGCGGATGGGCTCGCTCTACCTGTACGCGATCATGCGGTCGATCACCTTCCGCCGGATGCGTGCCCCCGCTCCCCGGGTGAACCTGGGCGACCCGGTCTGAGCGCAGCCTTTCAGGCGGTCCGGGCCGCCGGGCCCGGCCTCCTCGGTCCGGGTACGTCCGGCTCGGCCCGGTACATCCGGGCGACCACGTCCTCGATGTCCGGTTCGACGATGGAGATGTCGCGCAGGGTGGCCAGCCCGGCCAGCCCGGCGACCACCTCGGCCGCGCTCGCCGTCTCCAACGCGTAGACCAGCCGGTGCCCGTCGGCCTCGGTGCGCAGCAACGGCGCGCCCGGCGGGGCCGGCGGCTCGGGCAGCGCCACGTCCAGTTCGGCGACGACCAGCCGGCGCGAACCGTACCGGTCGTGCAGGGCGGCGATGGTGCCGTCGTGCACCACCCGACCGTGGTCGATGACCACGAGCCGGGCGCAGAGCCGCTCGATGTCGGCCAGGTCGTGGGTGGTGAGCACCAGGGTGGTGTCGCCGGTACGCCCCAGCTCGGCGAGGAAACCCCGGACGGCCTGCCGGCTCACCACGTCCAGCCCGATGGTCGGCTCGTCCAGGAACAGCACCTGTGGGCCGTGCAGCAGGGCGGCGGTCAGCTCGCCGCGCATCCGCTGCCCGAGCGAGAGCTGGCGGACCGGGATGTCCAGGAAGGCGTCCAGATCGAGCAGGTCGCGGCAGCGGCGCAGCCGGGCCCCGTGGTCGCCGGCCGGCACCCGGTAGACGTGCCGTAGCAGGTCGAACGAGTCGCGCAGCGGAAGATCCCACCACAGTTGCGACCGCTGACCGAACACCACGCCGATGTGCCGGGCCAGCCGGGTCCGTCGGGCCACCGGCGGCAGGCCGCAGACGCGCACCTCGCCGCCGGACGGGGTGAGCACCCCGGTCAGCATCTTCAGGGTGGTGGACTTGCCGGCCCCGTTCGGGCCGATGTAGCCGAGCATCTCGCCGCGCCGCACCACCAGGTCGACGCCGTCGACGGCGGTCACCACCCGCTTGTGCCGGCGCAGCCGGCCGGCCTTCACCCGGATGGTGAACTCCTTGCGCAGCCCGTGCGCCTCGATGACGTTCCCGCTCATGATCCTGTACTCCGGTAGTGTCGGACGCCGGTCCGCCAGGCCACGGCGGCGAGCGCGGCGGCGAGCAGCGCGATGCCCGGTGAGGTCCAGCCCACCCAGGCCGGCAGGCCGAGCGGGTCGGTCCGGCCGAGCAGCGCCAGCGCCGGCTGGTAGCTGACGAAGGCGAAGCCCAGCCCGTACGCGAAGACCGCGCGGAACCAGCCGCCGAAGACCGTCACCGGGTACGAGGTGAAGTCCCGCCCGCCGTAGGTGACCGAGTTCGCCAGCTCGCCCGACTCGACCCAGTAGAACGAGACGGTGGCGGTGGCGACGAAGACCGCGCCGAAGAAGACCACCCCGGCCACCGGGGCGAGCACCACCAGCACCGCCCGGCCCGGCGTCCAGTCCAGGTCGGCGGTGCCGACCGCCACCACCAGCACGACCAGCCCGAACAGCGACCGGGACACCTTGCGCAGCGGCAGGTCCATCAGCAGCAGTTGCGGCAACGCGCCCAGCGGACGCAGCAGCACCGCGTCGAACAGGCCGGTCCGGACGTACCGGGGCAGCCGTTCGATGTTGCCGACCAGCAGGTCGGCGGTGGCGAACGAGCAGGCCGACAGGGCGACCATCACCAGCACCTCACGCAGGGTGAAACCGCCGAGTTCGCGGGTGACGCCGAACAGCACGAACACGGTGAGCACGTCGAAGACCACGGCCCCGACGTTGCCGACCAGGTCCACCACGAACGACACCCGGTACGCGGTCTGCGAGCGGGCCTGCGCGCCGAGCAGCGCCCGGTACGCGCCGAGGGCGGTGCCGGCCGGTTCAGCCACCCTGCACCACCAGCCGGCGCTCGGCGCGGCGCTGCACCACCCGGCATCCCGCCAGCACCACCGCCACCCAGCACGCCTGCCCCCCGACCAGCGCGAACTGCACCGCCGGCGGGTCCACCTCGACCAGTACGTCGAGCGGGGCCTGGAACAGACCCGGGAACGGGGTGAGAATCCACAATGCCTGGTACAGCCCCTCCGGCAGGAAACGCAGCGGGAAGTACAGGCCGGCCAGCACGCCCGAGCTGAGCGTCCACAGGATCATCGGACCACGGACGTCGTGCAGCCAGTAGGCGGTGGCGTTGACCAGGTACCGACAGCCGAAGCAGAGCACCACGGCGAGGACCACCGAGAGCGGGAAGAGCACGGCGGTGGACCAGCGGTGCGGCAGGTACACGTCGAAGAAGACCGGACCGACCAGCACCGGCGGGAGCAGCCGGGCCAGCACCGCGTACCCGGCCCGCCCCAGGTCGGCGGCGAGGTAGCTGGTCACCGGGTGGACCGGGCGGAGCAGGTCACCCACCACGTCGCCGGTGCGGACCCGGTCGGCCAGCTCGGTCCAGCCCCACAGCAGCACCACCGCGAGCAGGCCCTGCCCCATCCAGACGAAGGTGGCCAGCCGGGCCGGGTCGTAGCCGGCGACCGTCCCGGCCCCGGCGGCCACGGCGAGCAGCAGGTAGCACCTGAGGAACCCGAAGACGGTGTTGGTGACCACTCCGGCCACCGCAGCCTGCCGATATGTGGCGTACCGCCGGAAACCCGATCCGGCTATCGCGGCAAATGTCCGAAACCATAGGATAACGTTTGGGTGCGGAGCCGGTCCCACAGTGGCGGTGACGGAGCCCACGCCGTTACCCTCCTTCCGCAGCCACGCAGTGCCGGACCGGGCGACTCTACCGACGCGCCGGGCAGCCAGCGCGAGAATTTCCAACGAGGTGACACCGCCGTGAGCGACCGACGCGATCCGGCCCCCCGGGCGCGGCGCGCGGGCGGCCCAGAGGTCACCACGTGAGCGGGTACGACCGGTGGCGCGACCCCGGCGAACCGTCCTGGATGGTCGAACCGACCACCGAATGGCACCCCCAGTTCCCCGGGCAGCGCTACCCCGGCGACATCGGCATCCAGCAGGTCACGCCCCGCAGTTCCCGGGGCCGGGCCACCGCCACCGGCCGAGCCGAGGTCGTCCCGCTGGTCCCGGTCGACCCGGACGGCACCTACCGGGGCCGGCGCGGCTGGGACGACCACGGCGGCGACCCAGACGACCACGGACACCAGACGTGGTACGACCGCCACGGCGGGTCGGAACAGCAGCACCGCGGCGACGCTCGACACTCCCCCACCGACCCGTACGCCCGGCTGGCCGACCGGACGGACCGGCCACGTGACCCGCGTCCGGCCGGGCCGCCACCGCCGGCCGACCCCTGGCGCGGCGGCGCTCCCGCCCCCGCCGACACCTGGCACACCCCGCCCGGACGGCCGGTCGACCGGGACCCCGGACCGGAGTGGGAGCAGGGCGGCCGGCACGGTGGCCGTCCGCGCCCCGAGACCAGCGGACGTACGTTCCCAGAGACCGGCGGACGTACGTTCCCAGAGACCGGCGGACGTTCACACTCCGAGACCGGTGGACGGACATACCCCGAGGCCGGTGGACGGACCACCCCCGCCGGCCACGGTCGGTCGTACCCGCCGGTGTCACCCGCACCGGCCCCGGGCCGCGGCTGGATCTCCGAGCCGGAGGAGCACCGCCCGGCAGCCGGCCACCACCGGCACGGCGTACCGGAGGAGAGGCCGACCTCCCCGGCGGGCCGGTACGGCCCCCGGCCGCACGAGCCGGCACCCGGCCGCTACCGCGAGGACGACTGGGCCGGGCAGCGGCCCGGCACCGGCTGGGAGGTGCCGCGCGACCCGCACACCCCGGCGGACCGGTACGACCACCCGACCGACAGCCGGCCGCACCGGCCGCAGCAGCCACAGTCACAGTCGCCGAACCGGCCCGGGCCGCAGCCGAACCGGCCCGGGCCGCAGCCGAACCTGCCGTGGCCGGCGACCCGGGACACCGGCCCCGCCACCCAACCCTGGACCGGCCGACGCGACGACCCGCAGTCGGTGACCAGCCGGCACGACGAACCCCAGTCCTGGACCGGGCGACGCGACGAACCCCAGTCCTGGACCGGCCGGCACGACGACCCGCAGTCCTGGACCGGGCGGAGCGCCGATCCGCCCACCCAGCCGAGGCGGCCGGCCGACCCGGCACCGCCGACCCACCCGACGCCGCCGCACCAGCACGTCGACCGGGACGACCGCACCGGCACGTCGCCGTACCAGCGGTGGGCCCCCACCCCTGACAGCGTCCACCGGCAGCCGGGCCAGTGGCAGCCCCGTCCTCCCGAGAGCCAGTGGCCCGCCCAGCCTGCGGAGACCACCGGGCGGGACGCCTACCGCCCCCGGCCGCCCTCGACCCGCGACGACACCACCCACGCCGGTCCCGGCTGGTCCACAGACGCCGACGAGCACCCGCGTACCCACCCGCAGTCAGGGTGGGCCCCGGATCGGGAGGAACCAACCCGGCACGGAACGTACCGGGACCAGCACCCACCGACCGGGCGGACCGGCGTACCGCCCCGGCCGGCCACGGACTGGGAGTTCCGACCGGCGGCGCAGTACCCCGTCGGCCCGCCCCTGCCGGACGAGGACCGCCTGACGGCCGACGACTTCCGACCGGTCGACGACTTCCGACCGCGCGGACCTCGTCCGCCGGCCGAGCCAGCAACGACCGCCCCACCGGTCGAGCCCGCAGCTCCGCCGGTCGAGCCAGAGACGACCCTCGCACCGGCCGAATCCGCAGCCAAACCGGTCGCGCCGGGGACGACCGCCCCACCGGCCGAACCAGCAGCTCCACCGGTCGCGTCCGACGGAGCGGTCCCACCGGCCGTGCCAGAGACGACCGTCCCACCGGCCGCCCAGGCGACCGCCGCCGTACCTCCCGTCCCGGCCGGTCCACCACCGGTCGCCGACGATGTCACCGGGCCGGAGGGTCCCGCCGTCCCCGATGACCAGGGTGTCCACGCCGCTGTCCGCCCCCGTCCCGGGCCGGAGAACCTCGCTCCCCAGGTGCCGGACGTCACCGGCGACGACCGTGCGGGCCAGCGGCACATCTCGCCGGCAGCGGACGACACGGGGCCGGTGGTGGATCTCGACCGCCCCGGAACGGTCCGGGACGACGACCACCCGGGCCCGGGGCCGGACGCGCAGGATGCGTCGCCACCGGATGACCAGAACGCCGATCAGCCACCGGTCGCCGTACCCGTGGATCCGGTCACCGGCCGGGACACCGCGACGTCGCCAGCCCCGGCCGCGCCGGACGGCGACCCGACGGTCAGAGCGCACGGCGACCCGAACGCCGCGTCGGACGGCAACCCGACGGTGACCGTGGTCGCCGAACCGACGACGGATGACGGCCCGGTACCTGGGCCGGACGCCGAACCGACGGCGGCGGCCAGCACGCAGGTGCCGACTACCAAGGCAGACGACGGACCGGTGTCCGACGCGGACGGGTTGCCCCGCGAGAGCGAACAGGCGGCATCCGGCCCGGACGAACGACCGGCGTCCGGCGTGGAGGAACCACCAACGTTCGGCACCGACGGGCCATCGACGTCCGAGGAGCACGGTTCCCTGACGCCCGGTGCGGAGAAGAGCGAGCCGGCACCGATCGTCGCCACCTGGCACGAGGGCCTACCGGTAGCGCGGGTGTCTCCTGACGGGCCCACCCTGGCCGACCCGCCCGAGGTACCCACCCCGGCGGCTGCCAGCCCCTTCAGCGGGACGGTGACGCTCGACTGGATACCCGCCGCCGCAGCGGCGACGGAGCAGGTGCCGCAGCCGGTCACGTCGCCGACGGTTCCTGACGACACCTCGACGGAGCCCGCCGCAGAGCCTGTTCCGGTGGCGGTGTCCGACAGCCTGGACGGGGTAGGTCCCCCCACCGTCGTCGCGGCGCACGGCGAAGCCCCCGGCCCGGGGCCAGCCGCAGCGCCGCCGTCGGCCACCGCACCGTCGACCCCGGCACCTCCGGTTGCCACGCCGCCGACCGAGCAGCCGCCGCCGAGCGACGAGAAGCCCGCGACCGCACAGCCGCCGCCGAGCGACGAGAAGCCCGCGACCGCGCAGCAGCCGTCCACCGACGAGAAGTCGCAAGTCGACGGTAAGCCCTCGGCCGAGGGGGGACCGCAGGCCGACGGTAAGCCCTCGACCGAGCGGGAACCGCAGGCCGGGCAGCCCGCCGCCAGTGAGCAGCCGCCGGGCGACGCGGACGGCCCCGACGTGCCGCCGGCCGGGGAACCGACTCCCGGTGGGGAGTCGGCCGAGAACCTGGCGGTCGGTCCCGTGACGTCCGGGCCCCTGACGTCCGGAGGTGTGGAGGCCGGCCGGTCCGGTCTGGCGGGTACCCGACCGGAGCCGGCTCCGCAGCCCTCCATGGCCGTCACCGCCCAGGTCAGCCCTGCCCCGTCGAAGCCGACCCCGCCCGACCCCACGGCCGTCACCGCCCAGGTCAGCCCCGTCCCGTCGGAGCCGTCACCGCCGGCCCCCACGGCAGCCGGCCGGGTCGTCCCGACGCCCGAGCGGTCCGCCGCCCCGGTGACCATTGCGGCGGACGATCCGGCCGGGGCGGACGCCTGGTTCCGGCCGAAGCAGCGAGCCGTACCGCCCTCGTCCGAGCCGACCCCGGAACAGGACACGAGGGCCTCCGGCACCCCGTCGGAGCCGCTCGCCTCGGCCACGCCGACGCCACCGACCAGCCGGCCCGTCTCGACGCCACCGGCCCCGCCGGACTTCCGGCCCGTCTCGGCACCGCCGGCCTTCCCCGTGTCCGCACCGCCGGCCCGGCCGGTCTCCGGGCCGCCGGGCCAAGAAGCCGGCTCCCACCAGGGCGGACAGGTCCCGGGCGCACCGGTGCCCGGCGCAGACCTCCCGGTACGACCGTGGCCTGGACCCGCCGGCGCCGCGCAGCCGGACCCGGAGCAGTTGCTCACCGCGTACCGCTGGCGGTTGCACCCGCAGACGCTGCGTGAGGTGGTCGACGACCCGGACGGACTGCGGACCGTCCGGGCCGGCCTGACCGACAAGCTGGACAGCGCGGTCGACAACCGGTCCCGGGCCCGGCTGCTCAGCCTGCGGGCGGTGGTCTCCCGGCTGCTCGGTGACCTGGACGACGCTCTCGACGACGGACGGCTCGCCCTCACCTACGCCGAGGCGACGGGTGAACTGCGGCGAACCGCGCTGGTGCAGGCCAGACTGGCCCGGGTGCTCCAGTGGCGCGGCGAGTACGCCGAGGCGGACCGGTTGCTGGCTCGGGCGAACTCGCCGGAGCTACCGGACCGGCTGCGGGCCACCCTGCACGAGCACTTCGCCCGCTCGTGCCACGAGCAGGGCCGGCTCGTCGAGGCCTGCCAGCATTTCGAGCTGGCGCTGAACCTGCGTCGGGGCGAGGACCGGGAACTGATCGCCCGTACCGAGGTGGCGCTGGACGCGGTCCTCGCGAGAATCGAGCGGGACGGTTTCGGGCCGCTCCCCCGGCACCGCGACGAGATCCTCCAGACCGACCGGCCGCCGGTGCCCAGCCTCGACGAGGAAAGCGGACACTGGGGGTACGCCGACGCCGCCGGTGAGCTGGCCGTCGCCGCCCGGTACGCCGAGGTGCAGCCGTTCCGCGAGGGGGTCGCCTGGGTACGCCGCCCGGACGTCGACGGTTGGGAGCTGATCGACGCCACCGGCACGACCCTGATCGAACCGTCCTACCTGGCGGTCCGGTCGTTCTCCGACGGCCTGGCCTGGGTCTCCCGGGACGGGTCCGGTGGCTGGCTGGCGGTCGACACGGCGGACCGGGTGGTCGTCGCGGCGGCCTTCGACGACGTACGCCCGTTCCGGGGCGGTGTGGCGGCGGTGCGGGTGGCCGGCGGCTGGGGTGCGGTGGACCACTCGGGACAGTTGGTGGTGCCGCCCCGGTACGACGGGTTCACCACACCGCTGGCCGACGGCCGGTACGTCGACGGGTTCACCGAGGAGGGGCTGGCGGTGGTGGACCTCGGCGGTCGACGTGGCGTACTGGACCGGTCCGGTCGGATGCTGGTCCCGCCGACCCACTCCGCGCTGGTGATCCATCCGGTGGCGTTCCTGGTCCGGGACGGTGCGGGCCGGTGGGGCGCGTTGGACCGCCGGGGTGACCCGCTGATCGAGCCGGCGCACGGCAGCCGCGCCCGGGTGGCGGCCGAGATCGACCGGCTGCTGGCGGACGCCAACCCGCTGCTCTGACCGCCATCGGCAACACGCCCGGCACCGCCACCGGCGTGCCGCCGGGCGGAGCCGCCGGGCCGGTCGGGGCGTGCCGGGTGGCCGGTCGGCGCGCGGGCTAGGGTCGAGGAATGGAATTCCGACACCTGGGCCGCTCGGGCCTGCTGGTCAGCGAGATCTCGTACGGCAACTGGATCACCCACGGGTCGCAGGTCGAGGAGGACGCGGCGCTGGCCTGCGTCCGGGCCGCCCTCGACGTGGGCATCACCACCTTCGACACCGCCGACGTGTACGCCGGCACCCGGGCCGAGGAGGTCCTCGGCCGGGCGCTCAGCGGCGAACGCCGGGAGGGGCTGGAGATCTTCACGAAGGTCTTCTGGCCGACCGGGCCGGGCCGCAACGACCGGGGTCTGTCCCGCAAGCACATCATGGAGTCGATCAACGGTTCGCTGCGCCGGCTACGGACCGACTACGTGGACCTCTACCAGGCCCACCGGTACGACTACAGCACGCCGCTGGAGGAGACGATGGAGGCGTTCGCCGACATCGTGCACTCCGGCAAGGCGCACTACATCGGCGTCTCCGAGTGGAAGGCGTCGCAGATCCGCGAGGCCCACCAGCTCGCCCGCGAGCTGCGCATCCCGCTGGTCTCCAACCAGCCGCAGTACTCGATGCTGTGGCGGGTGATCGAGGCCGAGGTGGTCCCCACCAGCGAGGAGCTGGGCGTGGGCCAGATCGTCTGGTCGCCGATGGCGCAGGGCGTGCTGTCCGGCAAGTACCTGCCGGGGCAGCCGCCGCCGGCCGGTTCCCGGGCCACCGACGAGAAGTCGGGCGCGACGTTCATCGCCAAGTTCCTCACCGACGAGGTGCTCGGCACCGTGCAGCGGCTCAAGCCGCTCGCCGAGCAGGCCGGGCTGAGCATGGCCCAGCTCTCGATCGCCTGGGTGCTGCAGAACCCGAACGTCTCCTCGGCGATCGTCGGCGCGTCCCGCCCGGAGCAGGTGCACGACAACGTCAAGGCGGCCGGCGTGAAGCTCGAAGCCGACCTGCTCAAGGCCATCGACGAGATCGTCAACCCGATCGTCGAGCGGGACCCGGCCAAGACCGAGAGCCCGGCGCAGCGGCCGTGAGGCGTACCGGCCCGGGGTCTGTCAGCAGGCCCCGGGCCGGGTCACGTCGGAACCCGGGTCAGCCCTGCCAGAAGCGGATCAGGTCGAGGCCGTACGCGTAGAGCGGGGCCGGCAGACCGAGGGCGTCCCCGACGGTGAAGACCGCGCCGAAGAACCATCCGCTGATCCTCGGGTTCCACAGCAGCCCGAAGAGCAGGATGAACCCGAACGGGGCGAAGAGGTCGTACATCCGTCGCCACTGCGGGTTGAGCCACGGCTGGATCATGTTGCCGCCGTCCAGACCGGGCACCGGTAGCAGGTTGAGCGCGCTGGCGGTCAACTGGAGGAAGGCCAGCAACGCCAGGGCCGCCAGGAACTCCAGCGGCGCCGAGCCGATCAGCCGCAACACCACGATCAGTACCAGCGTGAACAGCACGTTGGTGGCCGGCCCGGCCAGGCTGACCAGGGTGTGTCGCAGCCGCCCGGGGATCTCGTGCCGGTCCACCCAGACCGCGCCACCGGGCAGCCCGATCCCGCCGAGGAGCACGACCACCACCGGCAGCACGATCGACAGCAGCGGGTGACTGTACTTCAGCGGGTTCAGGGTCAGGTAGCCACGGTGCGCCACCCCCCGGTCACCGGCCCGGAAGGCGACGATCGCGTGCGCGTACTCGTGCAGGCACAGCGAGACCAGCCAACCGGAGACCACGAACAGGAAGACGTCCACCCGGACGTTGCCGATCCGGTGCCAGGTGAGCACGGCGCTGGTGACGAAGACCGCGACCAGGGCCAGGAAGACCGGGCTGGGCCGGAACGCCGCCCGGGGCACGCCGAGGACCAGCCGCTCGCCGCCCGGACGGTCGTATCCCATCACTCCGCCGCGGGTGCCAGGCTCATCCGGTACTCGACCCGGTCGTCCTCGACCAGTTCGACGGAGGTGACGCCGGAGGAGGCGAGCTCCCGCCAGACCTGACCGATCCAGGATTCGGCGTCCGCCTGGCTGCTGAACGTCTCGGCCGGTCCCTCCGCCGACTCACCGTTCGCGCCCTCGTACCGCCAGCTCCACGGCATGCCGTGTCTCCCCTCGCTGTTGCGTCCCGCCCGGGACGGCCGTTGCCAGCCTAGTCGGCGACGCCCCGGTTCACGGATGCCCGTCCTGCCTCCCGTACCCGGAATCCGACCACCACCCGACGTGCCGGACCGGCGGGCGGCGCGCGACACCGGACCGGCGGGCGGCGTGCCGGGGTCCGCGTGGGACGGGCCGGACCGGCGGGCCGCGCTAGCACCCGGGCGCGCGGCGGCGCAGTGGTTTGCGCGTTCGCCCGCGCGCCGGCCCGCCGGGCGGCGACGATCGACCCGGGCCGTCCCGCCCCGACGACGGGCCGGGAACCCACCGGGCCACCTCCGGCGGGCGGCGGGGCCGGACACGGAGGTGTGGTGGTGCGGGACGAGGCGGTGGCGGCGGTGGTCACCGGCACCGGGTCGGCCGGGCTGGCCGACCCGGTGTGGGAGAACGCCCGCCGGACCCCGGAGGCGGTGCTGTTCGTCCGTCCCGACCCGGACCCCCGGGCCTGGCCGACCGACCGGTCCCCGGTGGGCGGCGCTGCCCGGCCGGTGACCTGCCGGGAGTTCCGCGACGAGGTGCTCGCGGTGGCGCGGGGCCTGGTGGCGGCAGGCGTGAACGCCGGTGACCGGGTCGCGCTGATGAGCCGTACCCGCTACGAATGGACACTGGTCGACTACGCCCTCTGGTCGATCGGCGCGGTGACCGTGCCGATCTACGACACGTCGAGCCCGGACCAGGTGGCCTGGATCCTCGCCGACTCGCAGGCGGTGGCCTGTGTGGTGGAGACGGCGGCCCACGCCGCGACGGTCACCGGCCTGCGGGCCGACCTGCCGGCGCTGCGGCACCTCTGGCAGATCGACGCCGGAGACCTGATCGGGTTGGCCGGGCGGGGCGCTGCCGTCGACCCCGAAGCGGTGGCGGCCCGGCGCTGTACGGTCGGCGGCGACGACACCGCCACCATCGTCTACACCAGCGGCACCACGGGTCGCCCCAAGGGTTGCGTGCTGACCCACCGCAACATCCTGCTCGACGTCGGTAACGCCGTCGCCGTCCTGCCGGATCTGTTCCGGCCCGGTGCGTGCACCGTGCTGTTCCTGCCCCTGGCACACGCCTTCGCCCGGTTGGTGCAGGTGGGGGTGGTGCAGGTCGGCGCGACGATGGTGCACAGCGCCGAGCTGACCGGGGCGCTCGACCAGCTCCGGCGGCACCGTCCCACGTTCGTCCTGGCCGTGCCGAGGGTCTTCGAGAAGCTGCACGACCGGGCCCGGCAACGGGCCGCCGAGCAGGGCCGGGGCAGGCTGTTCGCGCTCGCCGAGCGGGTCGCGGTCCGGTACAGCCGGGAACTGGACACCGACGCCGGCCCCGGGCCGGCGCTGCGGCTGGCCCACCGGCTGCTCGACGTGGTCGTGTACCGGCGGCTGCGGGCGGTGCTCGGTGGCCGCTGCCGGCTGGCCATCATCGGCGGCGCACCGCTCGGTGCCGAGTCGGCGCACTTCTTCCGGGGTGCCGGCATCACCGTCCTGGAGGGGTACGGGCTGACCGAGACCTCGCCCGCGCTGACCGTCAACCGGCCCACGGCGCTGCGGATCGGTACGGTGGGCCGCCCGCTGCCCGGCGTCCGGATCGCGGTCGCCGCCGACGGTGAGGTCCTGGCCCGCGGTGCGGTGGTGTTCCGCGGGTACTGGCGCAACCCGGGGGCGACCCGGGACGCGTTCACCCCGGACGGCTGGCTGCGCACCGGCGACCTGGGCAGCCTCGACGACGACGGCTTCCTGTGGATCACCGGCCGGAAGAAGGAGATCATCGTGACCGCGTCGGGCAAGAACGTGGCCCCGGCGCCGATCGAGGACCAGATCCGTGCCCACCCCCTGGTCAGCCAGTGCGTGCTGGTCGGCGACGGGCGTCCGTACGTGGCCGCGCTGATCACCGTCGACCCGCAGGAGTGGCCCCGGTGGCTGGCCCGGCGCGGACGGCCGCAGGTGCCGGTGGCGGAGCTGCGGGACGACCCCGAGCTGCGCGCCGAGATCCAGACCGCGGTCGACCGGGCCAACCGGTCGGTTTCCCGGGCGGAGGCGGTCAAGACCTTCCGGGTGCTGGCCCGGGACCTCACCGAGGCCGACGGCGAACTCACCCCGACCTTGAAGGTCCGCCGCGAGGTGGTGCTGAACCGGTACGCCGCGGACATCGAGGCCCTCTATTCGGGCCGGTGAGCCACGCCACGGCCGGCACCGGCGGGGTCCGCCGGCCGCAGGCTCCCACCTCCCCGGTCGGGGCGCGGCCGGTGGCCTAAGGTACGGGCATGTCCGTAGACGGGTGGAACACGGTCCTGGTGCTCGGCGGTATCCGGTCCGGCAAGTCCGAGTTCGCCGAATCCCTGGTGGCGGGGGCGGCCACGGTCCGCTACGTGGCCACGGCGACGGGGGCGGACCTCGACGACGCCGAGTGGGCGGCCCGGATCGAGGCGCACCGCAGCCGCCGACCGGAGACCTGGACCACCGAGGAGACCGCCGACGAGCCCCGCCGGTTGGCCGACGTGATCGCATCGGCCCAGCCGCACGAGACGCTGCTCGTCGACGACCTGGGCGGCTGGGTGACGGTACTGCTCGACCCGGTGCACCAGCCGGCGGACGACACGGCCACCATCGCCGAGCTGGCGGCGGCGGTCCGCTCCTGCCCGGCCCGGCTGGTGCTGGTGAGCCCTGAGGTGGGGCTGTCGCTGGTGCCGACCACCCCGCTCGGCCGGGCCTTCACCGACGCGCTCGGCGCGGCCAACCGGGCGGTCGCCGACGCCTGTGACGCGGTCGCGCTGGTGGTCGCCGGGCAGCCGTGCTGGCTCAAGCCCGGTGCCCCGCTGCCTGGCGTACCCGGTCCGGCCCTGGCACCGGCCGCCGAGGGGCAGACCGTTGCCGCCGCCGGCCCGGCCGGTTCCGGTCACCGACCGGCCGGTCCCGCCGACGGCCCGATCGCCCCGGGCGACGGGGTCGCGGCGTCCCACCAGGGCGCGGCGTCCCACGGGGTGGGCGCGTCCGCCGGTTCCCACGGGGCCAGCGTGCCCGCCCAGGCCGGCCCGTCGGGTCCGGACGCGCTGGTCAGCACGACTACGCCGACCACCGGCCCGGCCCGGGTCACCGCCGACATCGCGCCGGGGGCGGTGTTGCCGGACGTGCTGACCCCGTCCGCCCCGTCCGCGCCGGAGCCGGCGGTCGGGTGGGCCGCGCCGACCATGGCCCTGCCGATGGTCGCCACCGGGCTGGTCATCCAGAACGGCATGGAGCTGCCCATGCCCGACGACTACGCCGGCCCGCAGGCCGTCGACCGGCTCGCCACCCTGGACCTGCCCGGTTCGGGGCTCGGGGTGCTGGAACGGGTGGTGGGCTTCGCCGCCGCCACCCAGGCCACCCCCACCCCGAGGCCCTGGAGCCAGGTACGCGTCCTGCTGCTGCACGGCGACCACGAGGGCGGAGCCGCCGCCGGCAGCGTGCCGGGCGAATCGGCCCGTCGGGCCGCGCAGGCCAGGGCCGGAGTCGGGGTACTGGCCCGGCTGGCGGCCGAGAACGGCGCGACCCTCCAGGTGGTGGACGCCCCCACCGCCGCTCCGATGGAGGACGGCCCGACGTTGACCGCCGACCAGGTCGAGTCGGCGCTGCGCTACGGCTGGCGGCTCGCCGAGGAGGCCGCCGACGTGGGCGTACAACTGCTGGTGCTGGCCGCCTGCGGGGCGGGCACCGAGGCGGCCGCGGCGGCGGTGCTGGCCGCGACCGCCGGGGCGGAACCGCCGGCGGTGCTGGGGCGGGTGATCGTGGACGGCGCGGTCGACGACCACGCGTGGATGATCCGCTGCGCGGCGGTCCGCGACGCGCTGCACCGCACCCGGCGCTCGTCCCGGGACGCGAAGGCGGTCCTGGCCGAGCTGGGCGGCGGTGACCTGGCGGTGGCGACCGGCATCCTGCTCGGCGCGACCGCCCGCCGGATCCCGGTGCTGCTCGACGGGCCGGTCGGGGTCGCCGCCGGCATGATCAGCCGGGATCTGGCCGGGCAGGCCCGGCACTGGTGCCTGCTGCCGGACCACGGCGGCCACCCGGCCGTCCGGCTCGCCGCCGACGTGCTGGGGCTGAACCCCCTGCTGGACCTGCGCCTCGACCTCGGCGAGGGCGCGAACGCGTTGGCCGCGTTGCCGCTGTTGCGGTCGGTGCTGGCGATGGCCGCCGTACTCCCCACCCGGGACGGCGACCACACCGACCGGCCGGCGGACAACGGGTTCGGCCCGGCGGACGACGAGGTGGATTTCGCCGAGCCGCAGCCGGCCGGGCCGGGACCGACCAGCACCTCCCCGGACGACGGGGACACGTCCACCACGGATCACCCCGGGCGGCATGGCGAGTGAGTTCCGCCTCGGCG
This sequence comes from Micromonospora cathayae, assembly GCF_028993575.1. Taxonomy (NCBI): domain Bacteria; kingdom Bacillati; phylum Actinomycetota; class Actinomycetes; order Micromonosporales; family Micromonosporaceae; genus Micromonospora; species Micromonospora cathayae. The sequence goes on from NZ_CP118615.1 coordinate 6,633,502, forward strand.
CGGGGCTGCGGCTGGCGGTCACCACCTTCACCACCCTGCCGCTGCCCGCCGGCCGGATCGACCGGGCCGTCGCCGGGACGGCGATGGCGGTCGCCCCGCTGGTGGGTGCCGGGCTCGGCGTACTGCTGGGCGGGGTGCTGCTGGGGCTGGCCCAGGTCGCGCCGCCGCTGGTCGCCGCCGCGCTGACGGTCACCGTCGGCACGCTGGTCACCCGGGGACTGCACCTCGACGGGCTGGCCGACACCGTGGACGCGCTCGGGTCGTACCGGCGGGGACCGGCCGCGCTGGAGATCATGAAGAAGCCGGACGTGGGGCCGTTCGGGGTGGCCGCGCTGGTGCTCGTACTCCTGGTGCAGGCCGCTGTGCTCGCGGAGCTGGCCGCCCGACCGGGGCCGGCGGCGTTCGCGGCCGTGGTCGCGGCCACCGCCGCCGGCCGGTTGGGGGTCACCGTGGCCTGCCGGCGGGGCGTGCCGGCGGCCCGGCCGGACGGGCTCGGTGCACTGGTCGCCGGCACCGTCGGGCCGGTCGCGGTGCTCGCCGGCACGGTCGCCGTCGCGCTGGTGGCGGTCGCCGCGGTGCCGGGCCGCCCCTGGCAGGGGCCGCTCGCCGTACTCGCCGCGCTCACCGCCGTGCTGCTGCTCCTGCGCCACCTGGTACGCCGACTCGGCGGCGTCACCGGTGACGTGCTCGGCGCGGTCGTCGAGGTGACCACCACCGGGGTGTACGTCGGCGTCGTGCTGTCCGGCTGAAGAGTCGTACTGTCCGGCTGAGCCTGCCCCGGCCGGCCGGGTAGCGTTCTCCTCCGACACACCACCGGCGCGGCGACGGGGGACGACATTGCTCATCACGGACGACTTCCTGCCCGTACCGGTGCCGGAGACACTGACCGCGACGTACCTGGTGCCGATGACCGGGTTGCCGAGGGTGGCCCCGCGCACCGCGCTGGCGGCGCTGGCCGGGCGGCTGGCCGAGCCGGTGCACGGGCTGGCCCGGCAGATGCTGGACAGTCCGTTGATGAGCGTGGACACCCGGTCGATCGACGAGTTCCCGGCGCTGCCGCCGGACCTGCTGACCGCGTTCGGGGCGTCCCGGGAGCAGCTCGACCGGCTGGCCGCCGCGACGCACGTGGTGGTGGTCCGGGCCGAGTACCGGCCGGGCTGGCCGCCGGCGCACGAGTGGGCGGCCCGGACGGTGGCCGCCGCCGTCGCCGAGTCGGCCGGCGGGGACGTGGTGGACGTCTTCGCGTTGCAGTTCCTCGACCCGGCGACCGCGCTGCGGTCGCTGCCGGACGCCCAGGGCCGGATCCGCCTGATCGACTGGGTGCTGGTCCCCTACTCCTCGGACACCGACGGGCTGTGGTTCACCACGAAGGGGCTGCGCCGGTTCGGGCTGCTGGAGTTGCAGACCCAGGGTGTGCCGGACCACCTCACCCGGGCGTGGGGCGCGGTGCTGACCGGCACCGCCCGCCGGCTGCTGCGTACCTGGACCGACGGGCTGGC